>JASDVE010000228.1:14185-18472 GCA_041891195.1 Myxococcota bacterium
GGTTCAGGTTGCTCTTTGGCGACTTCGTAACGGGTAGCTTGGCCGCCCGTCCTTCCGACGGTGGGGCGCGTCACCCATCGGATCAAAAAGGCTACGGATTCTGGGGGGTTCCGTCAACGTTGGCGCAAGGAAGCCCCCCAAATAATTGGCTATCGGGCGGCTCGACCGTCGAGTTGCCCTGTCAATTTTGCGGCCTGCAGTAGCGCCACGACACTCTTCGCGTCGGTCAGTTCGCCGGACCAAATGAGACTGAGCGCATCCGCAAGCAACATGGGCGCCGCCTCGATGATTTCGTCTTCTTCTGGCGCGGCTCCGACCTGGGTGAGATCGAATGCGGCATAAAGGTGGATCTTCTCGTCGGTGAAGCCAGGGGTCGTGAGGATCGACCCCAGCTTTTCAATGCGGCCGGCGTGCCAACCCGTTTCTTCTTCGAGTTCTCGCACTGCACACGTTTCCGGCGGCTCGTTGGGTTCGAGTTTACCGGCCGGAATTTCGAGGATGGTTCCGCCCGCCGCATGACGGTACTGACGGATGAGCAGCACATTTTCATCGTCGAGGAACGGGACCACGGCGGATGCGCCGGGGTGGCGAATCAAATCGAGGGTCGCGGTGGCTCCGTTTGGAAGGTCGATTTCTTCCGTCACCATTTCCAGAAATTTCCCCTTGTAGCGACCTACTTCGCGCATGCTTGGCTCCTCTACGTCACGTCTATGAGATAGCTTGTAGGTTAGCGGGATCGGAAGTGCGCGGTGCGCGCGTTACGTTGTGGTCCAGACAAGGAACGTTTGAATGGAACAGGCCGCCGCGATCGCGCTTCCCGACACCGAAGACCGAAAGGGCTGTGTGCTCGACGGCCTCTTCCGCATGGGTCCGGACAAAGAGTCGGGCGGCGCAGTGATCGCAGCTCCGCACCCCCTCTACGGCGGAAGCATGGAATCACCCGTCGTCGTCGCGATGGACGTCGCTTGCGAAAAGGCGGGCACCGGAGGGCTGAGGTTTGACTGGCGTGGCGTGGGAGCGAGCGCCGGCAAGCCAAGTGGAGAAATCTCCGACGCACTTGAAGACTACAACGCAGCACTCGACTTCCTGGAAGACTCGGTGACGCCGCCGTTGGTGGCTGCGGGATATTCATTCGGTGCAGCGACCGCCATTCTGGCCGCGCAGCGATCGACGGTGCGCAAACTCGCCCTTGTCGCACCTCCTCCGGTGATGCTCGACACCGATCGGCTTGCCAACTTCAAAGGCAAGATCTTTATCGCGGTCGGCGATCATGACGCTCTCGCAAGTGCGTCCGATCTCGAGGAGATCGTGAAAGGTATGCCGAGCGTTGAGTTTCATGTGCTGGAGGACACGGATCACTTTTTTGTGAATGGTCCGGGCTTGAAGCTGATGCGCGCAAGACTCACAGATTGGCTCAAAGCGTAGAGTCGAGCGCATCCCTTGCGTACGCCAAGGAAAGCCAAGGTGAGCCTACGTGAGGGCGATCGCGAGGAGGCCGGCCAGCATGGCTGAAAGCCCAAAGGCTTTTATGCCGTCGATGTGTTCGCCGTACCAAAATACCCCGATCGCGGCCCCGAGCGGTATCGAGAGCTGGCGAAAGCCCGCGACGTAACTCACGTCGCTCGCATAGAGCATCGCGATCAACACGAGGGCATAAGAGGCGTAGCTCCCGATGCCAACGACAACGGCATCGCGGATCGCCGCGCGCGACGTGTATGCCCGCAGCTCCGCTCGATACTCTCGTTTGCGAAATAACCAAACGCTCATCCAAAAGAACGAAAACCAGCCTTCGATGGACGCGTAGAGGAGGCCGGAGCGGGCGGGGGCTTCGCGCAACTGATCGAGCGCTCCGGAGTTCAGTACTTCGTGAACGCCGGCGTCATCGATCAGCGTGTAACCCATTGTTGCTAGGGCGGCGGTGACACAAAAAAAGAAGCCGATCCCCGAAATTGTCCGCTGGCCGAGCGCGCGCATATTGCTCAGACCGAGGGTCGCGGTACCCACCACGATCGCCGCGATGCCGAGTAGGCAGCCGATGCTGATCGCGTCTTGTCTCCCTAGCGCGAGGGAGCCCAACACAATGAACACGGGCCCGAGCGATCGAATGAGGGGGTACGCGACCGAAAGGTCGGCGGCGGCGTAAGCCCGCATCAAAGCGAGCCCGCCGACGGCTTGTGCCATCCCCGCAAACGTGAATAACCACCAGACGGTCTGTGGGAATTTCCAAAGCGCGTCTGCGTGGAGGTACACGACAGGGAGTAGCAAGATCGCGCCGACGATGTTGCTGTAATAGAAGAATGCGAAGGTCGGGCGACCCTTGGCGACCGCGTTCCAAGCCGCATGAAGAACCACCGACGCGAGGATGAGTGCAATCGCGGTAGCAGTCATTCAGTGTGCATCATCATGCGCGCAATATACTCGGCAGTCGCTTGCGAGCTACAACCAGTCGGGAGCGGGCAAGCCCTTCTCTTTGAGGAAGCTGGGATTGAACATCTTGCTCTGGTAGCGCGTGCCGCTGTCGCAAAGGATGGTGACGATCGTATGGCCGGGGCCCATGTCCTTTGCGAGCTTGATCGCACCCGCAACGTTGACCCCGCTCGAGCCGCCGACGCAGAAGCCGTCGAGCTTGAGCAAGTCGAACACGATCGGGAGCCATTCTTCGTCCGGCACCTGGTACATCTCGTCGATCGGCATGCCTTCGATGTTGGCTGTAATACGGCCCTGGCCAATGCCCTCGGTAATTGAGTTGCCACTCGACTTCAGTTCGCCGTGCTTGAAGTAGTTGAAGATCGCGGCTCCCATCGGGTCGGCGAGGCCGATCTTGATGTCGGGGTTGCGTTCTTTGAGCGCGATTCCGACCCCCGAAAGGGTGCCCCCTGTGCCGACCGCGCAGATGAAGCCGTCGACCTTGCCGCCGGTCTGCTCGAAGATCTCGGGCCCGGTCAGGTCGATGTGGCCCTGGCGGTTGGCGAGGTTGTCAAACTGGTTCGCCCAGATCGCGCCCGCAGGTTCGGTCTTCGCGAGATCTTCGGCGAGGCGTCGAGACACGTGGACGAAGTTGTCGGGGTTCTTGAAAGGAACCGCGGGGACTTCACGCAGGTCCGCGCCGCAGAGGCGAAGCATGTCTTTCTTTTCTTGGCTCTGGGTATCGGGGATGACGATCACCGTGCGGTAGCCGAGCGCGTTGCCCACGAGCGCGAGGCCAATACCAGTGTTGCCCGCCGTGCCTTCGACGATGGTGCCGCCGGGCTTGAGATCGCCCTTTTTTTCGGCGTCGAGCACGATCGCGAGCGCGGCGCGGTCTTTCACCGACCCGCCGGGATTCATGAATTCGGCTTTGGCGAGAATCTCGCAGCCCGTCATGTCCGAAATGCGATTCAATCGAATGAGGGGCGTGTTGCCGATGCTGCCGACGAAACCGGATCGTGTGTCCATGGTGGGACTCCTGCTGTAGATGCTTCAGTCGTCGTTCACGTTGCTGAACGACGGGAGATCAGGCGCGCTGGCTACTGACAGAAACGGTTTCGCCCGTCATGTAGGAAGAGTAGTCGCTCGCGAGGAAGACCATCACGTTCGCAACTTCGAAGGGCTGGGCACCGCGGCCGAAGGCTTCTTGTGCTTCTAGGGCGTCGAGAGTTTCTTTCGGCGTGGTCTTTACTAGGAACGGGTGCGTGGCGAAGCTCGGAGAAACGCAATTGATCCGCACGCCAAACTCGGCGGCTTCCAGTGCAGAACAGCGCGTGAGTGCCATGACGCCGGCTTTTGCGGCCGCATAGTGGGCTTGCCCGACTTGCGCGCGCCAGCCGAGTACCGAGGCATTGTTGACGATCACGCCGCTCTTGTTCGCCATCATATGAGGGAGAGCCGCTCGGGTCATACGAAAGGTTCCGGTAAGCGTGATGTCGAGCACCATGCTCCATTGCTCATCCGTCATGTCGACGACATTGGCGGTGCCGCCGAGGCCAGCGTTGTTGATCAACACGTCGAGTTGACCGAACTCGGCGACCGCAGCGTCGATCAAGCCGCGTACGTCTTCTTCTTGTGAAACGTTGCAGATTTTTGTCGGAACCGGGACGCCGCATTCTTGTTCGAGAGCGTCGGCGGCTTCGGCGAGTCGGCGATCGTGAATGTCGCTGATCATCACGCGCGCGCCTTCTTCGAGGCACTTCTTTGCAGTCGCGAAGCCGATGCCTTTGCCCGCAGCGGCGGTGACGAGCACCGTCTTGCCGGCGAGCAGGTTGTGTCCCTCAACGTACGGGGGCGGGGGCTGGCTCATCGAATGTCTCC
>JASDVE010000228.1:18482-19128 GCA_041891195.1 Myxococcota bacterium
GTACGAGATGGATCACACGGGGCGCGGTTCGCGCGGCATGCCGAGGGCTCGCTCGCTGATGATGTTCCGTTGGATCTCGTTTGATCCGGCGTAAATGGTGTCCGAGCGCGTGAAGAGGTACATGCGTTGGAGCGGGTTGAGATCGTACGGGGCGCCGTCCGCGATTTCTGAGTGCGAGCCCATCACATCCATGGCGAGCTTGCCGAGCTCTCGATGCCACGTCGCCCAAAAGAGCTTGATGATCATCGACTCGCGTCCGGGTATGGCGCCTTCTTCTCCACTCAACATGCGAAGGGCGTTATAGCGTTGGAGTCGCAGGCCGATCCACGCGTCGACGATGCGCTGACGCATCACGGGGTCTTTTGCTTTTCCGTTCTTTTTTGCAATCGCAATAATCTCTTCGAGTTCATTGTTGAACAGCATTTGCTGGCCGAGCGTCGAAGCCCCGCGCTCAAAAGCCAGCGTGCCCATCGAAACCTTCCAGCCGCCGTTTTCGCCACCCACGATATTGTCGATGTCCGAGCGTGCGTTGTTGAAGAACACTTCGCTGAACTCGGAGTCGCCGGTCATCTGTTCGATAGGGCGGATCTCGACGCCTTCTTGGTCCATGGGCACGAGGATGTACGTAATGCCCCGGTGCTTAGGC
>JASDVE010000229.1:0-4089 GCA_041891195.1 Myxococcota bacterium
CATTTGCGTGGCACTGTTACAGTGTGCCCTAGATATACCCTCATGGTGCTGGCTTCGTGCTCTTCGACTCTTGCGGAAGCACCCAACGCCTCGATGCTGCCGCTTAGGTGCGCGTGCTGTGGCATCGTTCAGATGCACAGGCGGCAACACCGTCATCGCAGCCAGCTTGCTTCTACATCTGTCTTTGTCCTGCGGAAGTACCACATACTGTGGGATATCCATGGCACTTTCACGAGGACGGATCCATCACCGTAGGCAACGCCGCGCGGGCCAACATTATCCATGATCCGGCGCACACCGTTTCGTCGGCCAAGCGACTCATGGGCCGCTACCACTTTTCGGAAGAAGCACGCAAAGCCCAGGCGATCTGCGCCTACGAGATTACTGAGGGCGCAAACCACAGCGTGCGCATCCGCGTTCGCGAGGAAGATTTTTCGTTGCCCGAGATTTCGGCAATGGTGCTTCGCGAGATGAAGCAGGTCGCGGAAGCGCGACTCAATACAAAAGTCACCAAAGCGGTGATTACCGTGCCCGCATACTTCAACGACAACCAACGACAAGCCACCAAGGATGCAGGACAGATCGCGGGCCTTGAAGTACTGCGCATCCTCAACGAACCCACGGCTGCCGCCCTCGCCTATGGCTTCGGTAAAGGCCTCGACCAGAAGGTCGCTGTTTATGACCTCGGTGGCGGTACGTTCGATATTTCGATCCTCGAGATCGGTCAAGACATCTTTGAAGTGCTGGCAACGTGTGGCGACACCTTCCTCGGTGGCGACGACTTCGACGATCGTATCCTCGACATGCTTGCGGACGGCTTTGTCGCAAAAGAAGGCATCAACCCGCGCAAGGACCCTTACGCGTTCGAAAAGCTGAAGGTGGCGGCGGAAGCGGCGAAGAAGAGCTTGTCGGTCGACGACGAGGTTGAGATCCGAAACCCCGACGTGCTTGTCGGCGAAGACGGTGAAACCCGCTCCCTTGAACACACGATTACTGCGGTCGCGTTCGGCACCCTCATTCAAGACTTGGTGCAGCGCACATTCAAGGTCTGCGATGAAGCGATGCAGCAGGCCAACGTGACGGTTCGTGACCTCGACGGCATCATTCTCGTCGGCGGGCCGACTCGGCTGCCGATCATTCGCGATGCCGTGACTAAGTACTTTCAGCAAGAGCCCAAGGCAGACGTCGACCCCGACGAGGTTGTTTCCATCGGTGCAGCGATCCACGCGGCTTCGCTCGTTAGCGATACGAGCGACGCGGTATTGCTGGACGTCACGCCTTTAGATTTGTGCATCGGTGTTGCCGGCGGACTCTGCGAGCCGGTGATCGAATGCAACACACCGCTTCCGATCGAACAGAGCCGTAAGTTCAGTCCATTCAAAGACCATCAGGAATCGGTCCGTCTCAAAGTTTATCAGGGCGGCTCGCGTCAGGCAGAAGAGAACGAACTCCTTGGGCAGTTTGAGTTTTCTGGCTTTACGCCCGGGTTGCGAAGTGACATTTCGATCGATGTCAGTTTTGAGATCAATGCGGACGGCATTGTGAAAGTCATCGCCAAGGATCTCAAAAGTGGCCAGGAAGCGTCGACCAAAATCACGATGTCTTCGGGACTGAGTGCAAACGAAATCGAATCCATCATGGACCGAGATCGCACTGCCGACGTCCAGCGAACCGGTCCGGACGCCGAGGTTGCGTCGGACAGCATGACCGACGACATGCTGATCGCGTCCTACGGTATGGACAACGAACTTGAACTTGTGAGCGAAGACGAACTCAACGAGCTCAGCGAAGACGAACTCGAAGGAATCGCGAACGAAGTCGAGAACGACCCGAACGCGATCAGCATGACGGACGTTGCGGACCTGAACGACACGACGCTCACCCTTGCCATTGACGACGACCCAGACGGACCCGCGATCGGAAAGGTCGCGCTCAAGACCGTTTCCGTCCCTCCGGCGCCAGTCACAGCACCCGGGGCAGACGTAGACCCCGACACCACGATGACCGACTACAGCACAGGCGACGATGGCAGCCCGGACGAACTGTTCGACCGATCTGACTCCGTCAACTTGATGGGCGACCACAACGAGGAGTAAGCGAAGTTGTCTAAGTTGAGCCGTTTGGAGATCGATGCGCTTTCGAAGATCATCGATGAACTCAACTACTACGAGCTACTTCAAGTGAAACCGACCATCTCGAGTCGCAACCTCAAACTTGCGTACTACGAGATTTCGCGTACTCATCACCCCGACGTGAACTCGACGCTCGATGACGGAGCCAAAGAGACATATCACCGCATTTCGAAGGTGATGACCGAGGCTTATTGCGTGCTGCGCGACCCGCGAAAGCGTAAGTCTTACGACGAACAACTCGCGAGTGACGGCGGCCTTCGAATCCAACTCGCTGCCGCGCGCGCTGCCCACGCAAAGAAAGACTCGGAAAAGCGCATGGGCACGACACCCCAGGGCAAACAGTTCTTGCTCAAAGCCGAACAAGACATGCGCCGAGACGACACCCCTGGTGCCATCCAGAACGTACAGATGGCCCTGACTTTCGAGCCCAACAACGCACAGTTCAAAGAACTGCTCGAAACGTTGCGCAAGCCGAAGAGCGAGTAGTCCCCACCGAAACCGCGCTGCGTTTTACAATCGCGCCGATTCCAAGACTCACCGCTGCATCGTTCAATGCTCGCCCTGACCCTGTGGGGAGGGGCATCGCGCTGTCCCGATCCGACGTACTGCTTGCCCGCGGAAGGGCCTCCTCTTATGCTCAGCGGATGCACCTAAAAACCAATTCCTCGCTCGCTGCGGTTCTTGCCGCGGGAATCCTTTTCATCGCCGCAGGCTGCCAAGAGGGACCCGATCCCTCCGCGTCACTCACGAACGCGAGCGAAAGCCGAACCGCGAAACCTTCGAACGAAGCCGCCCAGCCGTTGGGGCGAGCCGACGCAAGTTCGAACGTGGTCGCTGAAGTCGCGAAAGCGAAGCGACATCCGAGTGAGCGGCCCCTCCCCGCATTTTCGGGCGTGGGCCTCGACGGCAGAAGCCTGTCTATTTCGTCGTTCATCGGCAAGCGCCTGGTGCTCTTCTTCTATAATCCCGACACCGTTGAAGCCGGCTTCGTGGGAGACGCCATCGCGGAAGTTGCAAAGCTTCGCCAGAAGAACAACTTCAACATTGTGGGCGTCGCGATGGGGGCTTCTCATCCGAAGGCCGCGCGGTTCGCCAACGAAAAACTGTTCGACTTTCAGATCTTCGATGATTCTGGCGCCACCATCGCGGGCAAACTCGGAGTTCGCAGCCCGGCCGCGATCTACGGCTTTGACGAAGAAGGCTACTTCGAGTTCGGCATGGGGTACTTCAGCAAGGATGCGCCCGATCCGGCGGGTATCGCCGAAGATCAATTGCGTGAAAACCTGCGATTGCCCAAGCGCGTTACGGGAACTGCCGGCCAGCTCGACCCGCGCCCAACCGCACCAACGTTTTCAGCCAACCAACTGGACATCGAAGGCGACTTCGACCTCGCGAGTATCGCGGGCAAACCCACGGTCCTGATCTTTTTCCTTCATACCTGCCCGCACTGCCACGCAGCCCTGGAATTCTTGAAGGAGCAGCTCGCGAAGCTTCCCGAAGCCCAGCGGCCGGAGCTCGTTGCGGTGTCCGCTGCCAATCGACGTTCGGCGGTGCGTGAGATGGTAAAAGAGCGAGAGCTCGAAGACATGCGCATTGTTTTCGATCCAACCGGAGACATCATGGAGGCCTACGGTGTCTTCGCAGGCTTCCCGGATGTCTTTCTGATCGACAAAGCCGGCAAGATCGTTCATCGCACCCAGGGCTGGCGCAAAGATCGGGACCCAGCGCTAAACCGCATGATCATCTCGAAGATGGTGGGCGCGAAGGTTCCGATGCTCCTCAACCCGAAGGGATATACGGGCAGCGACGTCTGTTCCGTGTGCCACGAACTCGAAGCCCAGTCATACCAGTTCACCCGCCACGCCACCGCGTACAATACGATCGTGACCCACAACGAAACCCGCAACGAAGAGTGCGTGAGAAGCCACGTCGTCGGATTCAACCAGCCCGGCGGATA
>JASDVE010000230.1:0-18764 GCA_041891195.1 Myxococcota bacterium
TCATACTGATCACCAACGCGGGGACCAGCGCGTGCCTCCTCATTCTGGGGCTTTCCGACTCCATTGAACTCATGTTCGTCGCGCGAATTTTGGGCGGCGTGTTCGGAGCGAACATCAGTGTCGCGACGGCCTATATCGGCGACGTCACTGAAGCGGAAGAACGCACACGATACATGGGCCTGGTCGGCGCTTCTTACGGGATCGGGTTCACGCTTGGCCCACTCATCGGTGGGGGGCTCTCGGTCTTTGGCCACGGAGTGCCCATGATCTTTGCGGCGGGCCTAGCCGCGACAAACTTCGTGTTCGCGAGCGTAATTCTGCAGGAACCCGAGCGACACAACACTGAAGCCGAAGCCCTGACAGAACGCGAAGCCCTTGATCGCGGAAAGTTTCTGCGTCGGCTCGCCTGGATCAATTTCATATTCACCTTCGCGGTAACCCAGCTCGAATCGATGTTCATCTACTACATGATCACTCGCTTCAGCTATTCGATGCTTGAAGTCACGCCTATCATGTTCTTGATGGCCTTCGTCATGGCGGGGATTCAAGGGGGCGGCATCAAACCGTTGGCGCAACGATTCGGCGAACGGAAACTATTGCTTGGGGGCGTGACTCTGATGGCCGCTGCGTTTCTCGCAGTCCCTGCACCGGCAAGTGTTGGACTGTTGCTCGTACCACTCGTCCTGTCGGCGGTTGGGCGCGCGGTAAGCCAGCCCTCGATGCTAAGCATGGTTTCATTCGAGGCCACACCCGAGACACGCGGCGCCGTGATGGGAAGATTCCAATCCGCAGCCTCAGCTGCGCGAACCATCGGCCCGTTGGTCGCGGGCGTGCTCTTCGACTGGCAAATGGGCTTGCCGTTCTGGTTCGCAGGCATTCTGATGTTGATCGCGATCCCGTTGGTTCTGGGCGTTGTTCAAGACGACAGTCGCCATGCCACATGACGTGCAACCCGCCTCTCGGATGCCATTGTGAATCGAGCGAGGTGATGGCTTGCAAGAATTCCCACCAATCGCCCTCGACAAGGACTCGCTGAAATCAATGCGACAAATCGCTGGCCATCAAGCCAAGTACATACCGCCATTGGCGTGGAAGATCTGACCGGTCGTGTAGCCAAAGAGTTTCGGGTCCGCGATCGCACAGACAGTGGCGGCCATTTCTTCCGGTTCTGCGATGCGGCCGACCAGGGTCGAGTTCGACATTGCATCAATTCCTTCCTGCCCAACCGCAGCGAGCATGGACGTGCGTACGGGCCCTGGCGCGATCGCGTTGACGCGTACGCGGTACCCCGTGAATTCTCGCGCCGTTGTCCGCGTGACGGCCTCGAGAGCTCCTTTGGCGGCGGTGTAATCGATCTGACCGATATTGCCGTTGCGCGCGCTCACGGATGAAAAATTGATGATGAAGCGGTTTTGTCCGTCATCAAGGGGTTGGTTGCCGTTCGCTTTGAATTGCGGATGCCAATGTTGGGCGACCACCTCCCGAGTGAGCAAGAACGTGCCGTTGAGGTGCACTGCGATGACGGCTTTGAAATCGTCGTAGGACTTCTTTGCGATGCGCGCATCTCTTGTAATCCCAGCAACATTCACGACACCATTAATGCAACCGGTGGCTTCGAGCACAGCGGCCACCGCTCCCTTCACATCATCTTCTTCGGTGATGTTGGCGGGGGCAACGATCGGGCTAATGGACGCGTCCTGGGCGATTTCATCTCGCACGTCCGCGAGTTTGTTCGCGTCGAGATCAACCAGAGCAACACATGCACCGTGAGCCGCGAGCGACGCCGCCACACACTTGCCGATACCTTGTCCCGCGCCGGTGACGATGTGGGTTTCGCCCGTAAATGCCCCGTCCCGAAGTACCCGTTCGGTTCCTGCCATGTTTTCTCCTTCTCTTTTCACGCGCTGTGTAGTTGCGTGTTCGACACACCATGAGCGGCGCCGCCAGATTGAAGCGCTGGGAGAAGGAATACGCCAGGGGGCACAAGGCCTACGAAGCCAGTTCCTCCGTTGGGGAGGGGGCCGTGCGGGAGAGCGCATGCGCTGTACATTCATGCAGCCCAGCACCTCACGAGAAGGGAATTAGAAATGTCCGTACGCGTTTTTCGTTTTGCTGACCGCGCCGTTGTCTATGTCGGGGTCGCCTTCTTCGCAGCCGGTATAGCGGGCTGCAGACTTGTCCCGCTTGATCCAGGCGCCGAAGGAGTTCGCGTAATCGACCAAGCCGAGGCCACGTCGTGTGAGGAACTCGGCAACACCCGGGTCAAAGTGCTTGGCAACGTCGGTCCGGCGAAACGAGGGGCCAGTCGCGTCGAAAAAGAACTTCATACTCTCGCACGCAACGCGGGTGCAGAACTCAATGGCAATGCTGTGATGGCGACGGGCCCGGTCGAAGACGGCACCCGCGGCTACCGGATTCTCCGGTGCCCAACAGCGCCCTGATTCGCCTTTCATTTGGACATAATTCTGCGAAACACGATCGACAATCAAGGTGAAACTAACGCGCCACACCAGTACCGATTCGCTCGCGTCGCTTGATACAGCTGCACCGCCCTTATATAAGGTTGAGTCATTCTCCCAACATGGGTGCGGCTGACGTCAACGATTGGCTGTAAGAGTCTCGTCCAAGAGTGGGCCCACCAAGAACTCCAGAGGGATCTCATCAGCCACGCCGTTGATGGACAAGAGTTGCGGCGTGCGCTCGCGCGCGAAAGATGACGACGTTCGCGGAGCGGAAGCACTGACTTCTTCGCCCTTCGCACGGAAAGCCGACGTCAGCCGTGGCATTCCGCGACTCGGACGGCACAATCCCCACGTGGAAGCCTTTGTCGCTACATCCGTAGATCTCGAAAACGAATCACACGTTTGGCTCGCGTGGCCCGATCAAATCGACGACCCCGCGACGCTCGATGCCTTTCGCGCCTTATTGTCCGAAACCGAAACCGCACGGATGGCGCGCTTTCGCTTCGATGTCCATAGGAAGCTGTACTTGGTTTCCCACGCGTTGGTAAGAACAGCGCTCTCGAATTACGCAGACCTGCAACCCGGCGAATGGTTGTTTAGCGAAGAAGAGTTTGGCCGACCCGAGATCGCGCCGGCATGCAAAACACCGGCGCTGCGTTTCAACTTGTCACATACCGAAGGTCTCTCCGCGATCATCGTGACCAAGAACCGCGACTGCGGGGTCGATGTCGAAGGCGTGAACCACGTGAAAAATCTCGCAGGTATCGCGGAGCGAGTTTTTACGGAAGCCGAACAGGCGGATCTATTTGCGCGTTCAGGCGACGATCAACGGGGTCGCTTCGCCGACTACTGGACGCTGAAAGAAGCCTATATGAAAGCGCGAGGCCTCGGCTTTCAATTGCCGCCCCAAACGTTCGGCGTTGAGATCGAAGCAGGGACAGGGGGCTCGGCGACACTCAAGCTGGCGACTGACTTCAAAGACGATGCCGCTGGCTGGCAGCTTTCCCTGCAGCCGATTTCGAACTTCGCACCGACTTCACTCACAAACAATTTTCGTCTCGCGGTGGCAGTGCGCGCGGCAGAGCAAGAATCTCACCGAGTTGTCGTTCGCAACGCGTTCGCGAGCCAAACACCGCGCGTCACTTAGGTTGCACCGCGCGATCCCCGAGCAGTTACAACAGGTACACTCGCTGTTCGGCTTCACCCATGTCTTGATCCTGATTGCCATTGAAGCCATTGCCGACTTCTTCTTTCCGAAGCCCCCGGGCGCCCCCCAGATGACCAAGCTCTTGCGCAGCGCGCATCTCCGATCCGGACGCGGGACAAGCTACCCGCTTGGCGGCCGCGGATCGAACTCACTAGGCTTCGCCATTCGAAGGAATCGGTGCCACTGAACACCGGCTGATTCGACCGTCCGTGCGGCAGCGTTCGGCACGCGCATTGGCGATTGAGCAGGAGTAAAATTGGCTGAATCTGAAGACCCTCCGATCCTCATCGACGCCTGGGGCGAACAAGTCGGGCTCGACGTCGTCGAACTCGGAGTCGATCGCGTGGTCGCTCGTATTGACGCCCACCCTAGACACCACCAACCCTACGGAATCCTTCACGGAGGCGTTTACTGTTCGATCGTCGAAGGCGTGGCGAGTTATGGCGCCGGTACTTTGGCTCGGAGCAAAGGTCAGCCGGGGGTTGTCGGCGTTTCGAATTCGACCGACTTTCTCCGCTCGCACAGCGAAGGCGAACTCATCGCAACCGGAACGCCCGTGCATCACGGACGGAGCGCCCAGTTGTGGACCGTTGAAATCCGAAGATCCAGTGATCAGGAGCTTGTTGCCCGGGGCCAAGTGCGGTTCCACGTGCTCTCCGAGCTCCCTAACAAGAGAGGGAAGTCGTGATGTCGATGCCCAATATCAGGATGTGGGGTAAAGCGCTGACCGTTATGCCTCGTATCGACAAAAACGAGTGGGACGCACTCGACATCGTGTCACGCTGGCTGATCGCAACCCGCGCCGCGGTGATCATCATGACGTTCACATCGGCCGCATTCGCGGGGATCCTCGCGTACAAAGCAGGGCAGTTCAATTGGCTTCTCTGGTCTCTTGTGACCGGTGGCCTGTGCCTCGCGCACGCGACGAACAACATCATCAACGACCTGACCGATCACTACAAAGGCGTCGACAAAGACAATTACTTTCGCACCCAATACGGCCCGCAAACGATCGAAGCGGGCTTCATGACGGTGAAGCAGATGATGCTCTACGCGGTGGTCACAGGTGGCGCCGCACTCGCCGTGGGTGGCTATCTCGTCTGGATTCGGGGAGACATCGCACTTTTGTTGTTGGGAGCCGGGGCGTTCTTCGTTCTCTTTTATACCTGGCCGCTCAAATACATCGGCATGGGAGAACCGGCGGTTCTCGCGGTATGGGGCCCGCTCATGGTCGGCGGTGGCTATTACATCATCACGGGTTCGTGGAGCAACGACGTCGCAGTCGCGAGTATCGCCTATGCGCTTGGCCCAACCGCGGTTCTCTTTGGCAAGCACATCGACAAGCTTGACGCCGACTCCGACAAAAAAATTCGCACGCTCCCGGTGTTGCTCGGCGAAAAGCTCTCGCGCTATTCGGTGATGGGCATGCTCGTCGCACAGTTCTTCGTGATCGGGTATCTGGTCATAATCCAATACTTTCATCCCGTGATGCTGGGGGTCTTGCTTGTCGCGCCGTCCTTGCGACGGATCTATACCGTCTATCAATACCCGCGCCCCGACTCCCCGCCGCCCGAATTGCCGAAGGGCGTCTGGCCGCTTTACTACGTCGCGACGGCTTTTTGGTACAACCGTCGCTTTGGCAGCATATTCATTGTTTGTCTCATGATCGACACCGCTCTTTCGTAGCTACCGATCAAGCCAAATCCGGCTACGACGCAAGCGCGAATCCACCACCAACCGATTGTTGAACTCATGTCGTGCCAGGGGAGGGGGGGGCACCGCGACTGACTGCGCGACGGGGCCTTCGCGTCTCATGTTGTCTAGCAGTGCTGTCCTCGTCAACGCACACACTACGCTGCGTTCGAACCGCAGGTTAGGCGACCTCAAGTCTCCTCAAGCCTTTTCCGATAACACGGGGGTGACGGACGACGAGAAAAAAGACCAACGGCAGTACCGGCGTCATGCTCGACGTCTATCTTGCGGCTTTCGCGTAGCGGGCAGCGAAAATCGCGGCTTCATCACCAACATCTCCGCCCGCGGCTTCTTCATCCAGGCCCGCAATCACCCGGAACCTGGCGGCGAGATCGTTGTAACAATTGAGGACAAAGGCTCCGACCCCATCGTGGTGACCGGCACCGTCGCGCGAATGCGCAAGAGCCATCCTTCGCTGTCCAGTATCGTACAGCCTGGAATCGGCATCCTTGTCAATACTGCCCCTGAGTCCTATTACCAGCTGATCCTGGAATTCGAGCAGAAACGCTAAAAGCGAACGCGTTCGATTCTCTCCGAATCAACCGGCACAGAGCGCCTGTCATTTGCTTCGCCGAAAGGCGCTTCGGACAAGCGGTTGCTGGAGCAGCCAATGCGCGGGTGGCCGTCGTTGCCGTGACGCGGGTCGACCTGCCCCCCGCAAGAGGCTCCGCTTTGCATTACCCAGCGCGGCTTCAAAAACATCCAGCGCCGCCATCCGCGCATCGGCGAAAAGCTCTACGAGATGCCGCAACAAAGTCCTCGCCAACCGCATGGCCGAACTGCCCCCTCGCGCCGGCGCCACCAGAGGGTTTAATCGCACACGAAAAGCGACGAGAACTACAACGGAAGGCTCCCGGTCGCCGAATGCACTGAGCCGTCTTTCAAGTATGCGTCGATCGAACGTTGCGCGATACGCCACTGATGGATCTCGTCGGCGCCATCCGCGAAGCGCGCCCAGCGGGCCTGAGTGGCCATCTTGGCGAGCGGCGTGTCGTTCGAATAGCCGAGCGCCCCGTGCACTTGAATCGCGCGATCGATCACCCGGTTAAGGGTATTCGCCACAAAGTGCTTCGCCATGGAAACTTCGCTCTTGAAGTCTTCGCCACGATCAATGCGATAGGCCGAGTGCAAGATCATGAGCTTACTCTGATAGACCTCCATGGTGGAGTCGGCGATCATCCACTGGATGCCCTGCTTCTCACTTAGCAGTGAGCCGTGGGAATAACGCGTTGTCGCACGCTCGATCATCAGCTCGAGTGCGACCTCTGCCTGACCAAGCCAGCGCATGCAGTGCGCGAGACGTGCCGGGCCCAGTCTCGCCTGCCCGAGCAAGTGACCTTCGCCCGGGCCGCCGAGCATATTACTGTCGGGCACGCGCAAGTTGTTGATACGGATCTCGCAGTGGTTGTGGCCGCCACTCATGGTTTCTATGTCACGTTCGATTTCCCAGCCCTCACTCGGGATGTCGACCAGGAAGGCGGAATTCCCGGCTTGTGGGATTTCGGGGTTGTCCTCGGTCTTCGCAATCAAGATCGCGAACTTCGCACCGCGTGCTCCGGAGATGAACCACTTATGTCCGTTGATCACCCAGTCATCGCCGTCGCGCACCGCTTTGGTCTGCACGAGAGTCGGGTCGGAGCCCGCAACCTCGGGCTCCGTCATGGCGAAGCACGAGCGTGCCGTCCCCTTGCACAGCGGCATCAAGTACTTCTCTTTTTGTTCGTCCGTCGCCCAATGCAGCAACGTATGCATGTTGCCTTCGTCGGGGGCCTGCGCGTTCAGAGCAAAGGGGCCAAAGCGTGTCTTTGCCGCTTCGGCAGAAACGGCCGCCATCGCGACGTGGCCAAGTCCCATCCCCCCGACATCTTCGGGCATATGGGGGAGCCAGAGTCCCCATTCCTTTGCTGCTTTGCGCATCACGACGACCTGTTCGACCAACGTCTTTCGGTCGTCGTCGTTGTCTTCAATGATTTTTTCGGCCGGGCGCACAACCTGATTCATAAAGTCGCGAACTTTCTGAATCACAAATTCAATTTCTTCGGGAAAGCTGAAATCAATGGCCACGGGACGAACTCCTGAGTTGTTACGATTGGAATGGTTTTGGGTGCAAAATCCGAGATCGGAAACTAAGACGTTTGACGCCGAACGTCACGCCGACAGACTTGATCAAACTTTGCTCGAAAAAGGTCCGCTAGACTCGTCTTCCCTTCCAACCACACCCGCGAAGACCGTGGACAAGGCTTCAAAAACCGCATGAAGTTTTTCATTGACCTATTTCCGATCGTCATTTTCTTTTTTGTCTACCAACAAAGTGACCTGTACGACGCAACATTGGCCGTCATGATCGCATGTGCGCTTCAGACCTTTGGCTACCGCCTTTTTGCAAAAGAATTTGACCGCAACCACATCCTGGCTCTGGTGCTCGTGGTTCCCTTCGGTGCGCTCACGCTGATCTTCCGAGACCCCACCTTCATCAAATGGAACGGAACCGTCGAACTTTGGTTGTTGGCGATCGGCCTGATCGGAAGCCAGTACATCGGCGACCAACCTTTGATTCAACGAATGCTCGGCGGCGGCCTCGAACTGCCTGAGCCGATATGGCGCAAGCTGAACTTTATTTGGGCCGCCTTCTTCGTCGCTTCGGGCGCAGCGAACCTCTATGTCGCCTACAACTATGAAGAAGAGACCTGGGTCAACTTTCGCATGTTCGGCATGACGGGACTTTCGGTGGTGTTCGTCGCGGCAAATCTCGTTTGGATCATGCGCGTTGCACCGCCGCCAGATGACGGTTTAGATGACAATCAGGGCCATGGCGACGACGAGCATGCAGCCACGCGAGACGAGTAAGACTCGAACGTGACGAAGCCTCAGCGCGCGCCTTGTAGGGCCGTGCGCATCTGTTCGATCTCGTCGAGCTTCGCTTCGAAGAGCGACCAGTCGTCGCGCTCCGCGATGGCGTCCCAGAGCGTTTCAATTTCATCGATCAAGAGCGTGCATGGCTGGCCGTTCTCAAAGTAGGGATCGTTGAGCGCTTCGGGGGCAATCGCGTCAAAGCGGTCAAACCCAGGCTCAAGCGCTTGAAATGCCTCGCTCGCGTAGGCGTTTGCATGCGGGCTCTTGGTCGCGCGGGCACGACTCGCTGCTCCGCCATACCAGTCAAAGAAAAATTGCTCAAAGCCGATCTGACTTTCGTGGAGAAATTGATAGAGACCATTCACGAAGTCGACGTCGGCCTCTGGGACCGCATCCACGAGGCCTTGCTTCGCCGACTTGCTCACAATGCCGAGGCGAATCAACGTTCTGCGAAAGAATGCTTCATTGAATTTCACATTGAAGTCTTCGAGCGCTGCCACCAAAGGCTCTTTCGCTTCCACTGAAAGCATCGTTTCGGCAAGACGAGTGAGGTTCCAGCCAACTGCTTCCGATTGGCGGCTGTAAGCGTAAAGCCCGCCACTGTCGAAGTAGGCTGCCGTAAAGTTTGGGTCCAGGGTTGGAAGAAATCGATACGGTCCGTAATCGAAACTCTCACCGGTGATGTTCAAGTTGTCGGTATTGAGCACGCCATGGACGAACCCTGCGACCATCCAACTCGCAGCGAGATCCGCCGAAGCGTGGACCACTTCGTGGAGAAACGAAGCAACTCGGCTCCCCGCGATCGGGAGCTGCGCTTCGTCTTCGAGCAAACTTGGGTAGTAGTGTTCGATGGAATAGTCGACGAGCTTTTGAATGTTCTCGGGCTTCTCGAGATAAGCCTGCCGCTGAAAACTTCCAAATCGAATGTGCGAGTGCCCAAGCCTCACCATCACTGAAGAACGAGTGGGGGACGGCTCGTCGCCACGCGTGAGCGATTCACCCGTTTCAACCAAGCTGAACGTCTTCGACGTATAGACCCCCAAGGCCTCAAGCAGTGCCGTCGCCAACACCTCGCGCACGCCGCCCTTCAACGTCAGCCGACCATCTCCGCTGCGGGACCACGGCGTCTGGCCGCTCCCCTTTGTTGCAAGGTCGAGCAAACGATCGTCTTCGCAGTCTCGTAACTGGGCGAACAAGAAGCCCCGCCCGTCTCCAATGTCTGGATTGTAGTTTCGGAACTGATGTCCGTGGTAACGCAACGACAACGGACGGGGGAGGTTGTCTGGAAGTTGCGCAAAGCGACCAAAGTGATTCAGCCACTGCTCGTCATCGAGGGTGTCGAGACCGACGCGGGCAGCCCAGTAAGGGTTGCGATAACGGAGCGTATGCTCAGGGAAATCGGCCGCCGAAACTTCGTCGAAAAATTCGTCGCCTAGCTGGGTATGCGTGGGTGCGGGTCGATAGCGCGAAGACGGGGACAATGTCTCTCCAAGCGAATTGCGAAAGGACGCAGTAGGGGGAAGTAAAAAGCGGGGTGGAGCGCTACGAACCAAATGTTTCGATGATGGCGGTCATATTTTCGACCGCGCGAGCCGGCGCGACGCCAACAGTGGGTGGATAGAACAAGACGTGGTCCGCAATGCCATCCCATTGCTTCAGCTGATCTCGCACATCGTCGGGACGGCCCGCGATCGCGATTGCGTCAACGAGTTCGTCCGGCACCGCTTCTGACATCGCCTTAAAATCCATCTTTCGAAATGCCTGTGCGACTTCCTCGCCAATGGACCGCCACCCGTGGACGTCGAGCACCGAATGGTAGAGCCGGGTCGTGTAGTAAAAGGCGATTTGTGAGCGAACCTCGCGACGAGCTTTTGCCTCGTCGTCAGACACCGAACACATCACATATGGCGTGAGTTCGCACGACGACCCTTCAAGCCGTGGAAGCACTTCGTCGGTGATGTATTTGCGTGTATAGATTGGATGGCCGATCAAGCCGTCGGCAACGTCGGCTGCGGCCTTGATCATCCCGCGATTGACCGCGGCGAGGTAGATCGGGATTTCGGGACGTGGAGCCTGGGGCCGTGCGAATTGCGGGATCGTGACGTTGTAGCTTTCGCTTTCGTAACGAAGCCCACCACCACCCTGCGCCTCTATGGCTGCGCGAATCAAGCCGATGGCGTCGCGCATCCGTGGTGCGGGCGCGCGGTCGAACGGCATCGAATACCACTTCTCGTTCATCGAGCGCGTACCACTGCCTAACCCAAGGATGACCCGACCGTTCGAAATTTCGTCGACATCCATCGCTGCACTCGCGGCGAGCATCGGCGTACGCATGAACGCATAGGCGATCGCGGTTCCGACTTTGACATGCTGTGTTGCCGCAGCGACCGCGCCCAGCCGAACAAAACCGTGCTGGTGAAAAAATTCGGTCGTCCACACGGAATAGAACCCGCGACTGTCGGCAAGCTTCGCCGCCGCGATCTGGTCTGCGATCGTTTCTCCCGCAAGAATGATTCCGTACTTCATGGTGTTTCCTCAGCATAATTTCGAACTCAAGGTTTATACAGCGGGGGACGGTACTCCCGTTGGGGGCCACGAAGCGACGCCCTCTTCGAGGGGGATCTCAAGGCTCCTGGCAAGCTTTGAAATCATGGACCAGGTTCCAACGGCAGCAACCAGTTCGATACTCGCGTTGTTGCCGAGCAGCGCGACACAATCTGCAAAACTTTCCTTCGCCAGGGTTCCCGTTTCAAGGACTTCGTCGACCGCACCGAGTACCGCTCTTTCGAGATTCCCAAAGCATGGAGCCTCGCGCCAATTTCTCACCGACAACAGGTCTTCTTCGGTGCACCCGAAACGTTCGAGCGCGATGGTCCAATGCTGAGTCCACTCATAGTCACTCCCCGTCGCCCAACCGATTCGCATGATGACGAGTTCACGGAGTCGATCGTCGAGATCTCCTCCGAACAGCAGCGAGATCAACAAGTCCGACATCGCCTTTGCGGTGCGTGGACGATGGAGCAATAGACGAAACACATTGAGGTCTGCGAAAGGTGCTGGAAGGTCGACTTCTTGGGCCGCCTTCTTCGCGGCTTCTGCGGACAGCAACTCGACTCGGCAAGACATTGGGGAGTTCTCCTATTTTCTTCTTTCTGTCTAACGAACTTGCTCTACTGAGGCGCACGACGGATTCGCTCATCTTCCTCAGACTTGCGGCGGCATCCAAGCGTCGATGGCGTCGATTACGGCTTCGTGAGAATCGAGGTGTAGCCAATGTCCCCGCTCTGGAATCATTTCGAAGGTCGCACAACCTCTCGGCAACGCATCGCGAATGATCTCGGACGCTTTCGGCCCCATGGGATCTGCTTCGCCGACCAACAGCAAGACGGGACACCGTATGTCCTTAAGATGCGGGGTGAGGGGGTCGGCGCAAAGGCTCTTGAGCATGCGTGTGACGTGGGCGATCCCCTGAGCGTTGCCCGGGATTTTCTGATGGCTTTCCTTTCCGTAGATCGTTTGCGCCAATCCGTCACATCCACGCTCCTCGCCCGCCAGCGCGATCCTTTCGTACCAGTCGGCAACCCGGCTTCGACATTGCGATGTCGTGCCGATGAGCACCAGCCCATTGACTCGGTCTGGAAACTGAAGTGCCGCCTCCATCGCGACAACGCCACCCATTGAATGACCGATGAGCGTTGCGCGGGGAACCGCAAGGGAATCCAGAACATCGATCGCATCTTGGGCGAGGGCTTTTCGGGTATAGGGCCCTGCTGGCGCATCCGATTCACCGTGGCCGCGTTGATCAAAACGAGTCACGACGCTTCGCTTTTCGAGCGCGGGAACAAGGCGCTTCCATATCCCCAGCGTGTCGACCAAGCCGTGAAGGCATAGAAAATGACGCTCGCCGGCGCCGCTGGTTTCACAGCGAAGCTCGTGTGTCTTCAATTCGACTCTGTCGCCAACGGTCATTGAAAGCGTCCACATAAGCGCCCAAGTAGATCGTGCGATCGAGCACACCCCCGGACGTCACACCAAACGATAGGCTAAAGTACGCGGCGTCGGCCGAACCGATTGATGAAACTAGGAGTGAATCACGCGATGAGTCTTCCCAGCAAGTCGATGGCAATGGTCCTAACCGAAGAGCGCACCCTCGAAGCGCGAGACATTGCGATTCCCGATATTGGACACGACGACGCTCTCCTGCGCATCGAGGCCTGCGGAATCTGCGGCAGCGACTACGAACAATTCGAGGGCGTGCTTCGCACTCCCATGCCGGTGATCCCCGGCCATGAACCTCTCGGCGTGATCGCAAAAATCGGCGATGGCGCAGCCGAACGATGGGGTGTCGAAGTTGGAGATCGCGTCGCCGTCGAGACCATGCTGTCGTGTCGTTTTTGTCAGAACTGCTTGGCGGGCCGCTACCACCTTTGTCATTCGCGAAAAATCTATTCGTATATTCCACTCTCGGTCGCGCCGGGGCTCTGGGGTTCGTATGCCGAATTCATGTACCTCGCGCCGAATTCGATCGTGCACAAAGTCGACCCCACACTGCCCCCGGAAGTTGCCGTCATGTTCAACCCGCTGGGAGCCGGTTATCGCTGGGCGGTTGAGATCCCAAACACCGGCCCGCAAGACACGGTGCTCATCATGGGTCCCGGACAGAGAGGCTTGGCTTCCGTGCTCGCGTGCAAGGACGTTGGCGCCAAGAAGATCATCGTGACGGGGCTCGCCGCCGACAAAGCAAAGCTCGAACTGGCCCTCGAGTTTGGTGCGGACGCGGTCATCGACGTGGAAAACGAAAACACCAAGGATCGCGTGAATGAACTCACCGACGGACGGGGCGCTGACGTCGTGGTCGATGTTTCGTCTTACGCCACCGAACCCGTTTCCGAATCGCTCAACTACGTCAGCATGGGGGGCACGGTCGTCCTTGCCGGCGTGAAGGGTTTCAAACCGATCCCCAATTTCGTCTCGGACAAGATTGTGATGAAAGAAATTTCGATTCGCGGTGCGATCGGCGTGACGGCTTCGGGTTACACAAGCGCCATCCGCTTGCTCGAGTCGCGAACCACACCGATCCAGAACATGCACACCCACGACTTCGATCTTCGCGATGCCGCATTGGCGATTCGCACCTTGGCGCGAGAAATTCCGCACGAAGAATCGATCCACTCCTGCCTATTGCCCGACACGGACTAGCGGCACTTACCAACCCACTTCCTGCATGAACAGCGGGTGCGCTTATTGGGGCAGAGCTCCAAAGGAGTCGCATCCAGCTTGCGCATGGCCGCACATCTGATGCGAAGGTCATGCGAGGTCGGAATCAGTAGAACCCTAACAGTCAACGATGTAGATCTAGAAACGGTCCACAACCAGTATTCTCGCGGCCGATGCTTCCGCGCGACTCGTATTGACCGCATCGCCATGGCGGACGCCTCGCCCCAACGCACCGGCACTGCCGTTTCGGGCGTGCCGAAACAGAGCTCTTCACTTCTTTCTGCAACCGACGGCTTGATCGTCGCGGCGGGGGGGGGGTGCTGTAAGATCGCGGAGCCACGACAGTTTGGATGGTGATTGATGATCTCAAACAAAATGGCGCCATCCACACCAATGGGCGATTTGGGCGCTCTGATAAGATCAGCACGGCTGCTGGCGTATCGGCGGGGATCGACATGGCCCTCGAACTCTTGCGCATCATGTACGGGGAGACGGCATGAACCAAATCATCCAAATGGGATCGAGTAAGACCCAAAACTTCCGTTCGGCTCCGGCTCTCCCGACAACGCGCCGGCATCCTTCGTCACGGCTTTCCCATCAACCTTTGGCACGACGATGGCGGCACCCATTGCGAATCGGTGAGCAAGGCAAGCGAGAGATTTTGATTTGAGAGACGACCCGACAAACCAGACGCATGATACGAAGTCACCCACAGCGGCTTCGCGCGCCACGGTTGGAACGACGCCGGGCAGTGAACGCGCTGCTGTCGAACGGATCATCGCCAATCAGAAGAGCTTCGTCGTGCGTATCTACGCACGCATTCGCTTCTTGATCTTGCGTCAATTTTTCCTGCAGGAGATCGGTCAGTATCTCCCACGCGAGGGACGGATTCTCGACCTCGGTTGCGGCTTCGGTCTCTTTTCCCTCTACTTCGCGATCGACGCTCCGACGCGAAAGGTCACCGGAGTGGACCTCGACGCGGACCGCATCGGAGCCGCTGAAGAATGCGCCGCAAAGCTTGGTGTCAACAACGTCCACTACACCACGTCGAATGTGCTCGCGTGGAAGGGCAGCGGACAGTTCGATGCGATTTTCATGCTCGACTTGATCCACCATCTCCCGAAGGACGAAGTCGCAAACTTCCTCGCGCGCGTCGCAGCGCTCGTCGCGCCCAATGGTGTCCTACTGCTCAAGGACGTTTCCAACCGGCCGGCGTACAAGCGGTTGTTCACCTTGGCACTCGATCGCTTGATGGTCGGATCCGAACCCATTCACTATTGGGACCCGGTTGAACTCACCGCCTTGGTCGAGCAGTTGGGATTCACGGTCAAGCGTCACACGATCAACGATTTTCTCCCGTACCCACACATCCTGTACGTGTGTTCGCGGGTGTCGGTTTAGTCCGCTTCGTTAACGATCAGTTCCATCAGCGACGCTTCACCCGGCACCCCGACCCGCAACGGGAAACCATAAAAGCCGGTGCCGCGGTGAACGTACAGCCGGTTGGAACCCAGAGCGAAAAGTCCGTGGTCAGGCCATCGGCTTCGCGAAAGCACGGTCCAGTCGAAGCCAAGGCTCACGAGCCCGACCTGACCGCCATGGGTGTGTCCGGAAAGAACGAGATCAACTGCGCCCGGTTCGATGTCTCGAAAGCCCAGTGGATCATGCAGCATGAGTAAGCGCACATGATCTTCGCGTCGCACAAACCGTCCAAGCAAACCTTTTAGATGTTCGCCGCGTCCGCGGCCCACATAGTCGGCTCCAATCAACTGTACGGGACCCACCGATGTTTCGACGATCGCTTCCTGATCGACCAATAGCTCGATGCCATTGTGGGCAAGCGCAGCACGAACCTCTTCCGGTGCTTCGTGATCGTGATTGCCAAAGATCGCGAAGCAGCGCCCAGGATGCGCTTTCAGGGGAGCAAGAGCTTCGTGAAGCGAACCGGGGGTGCCCATGCTTTCCATCGTGAGAAAGTCGCCGGTCAAGAGAAACAGATCGGGTTCATGCTCGACAAGCTTCGACACGATTTCACGCAATGCACGTACGGACTGCCACGGACCCAGATGAGGATCCGTAATTTGAACGATGCGAAGGGGGCGTGTATCCAGGGCTGGGGGAATGCGTTTACGATGACGCTCGACCGGCACGCGGGTTACTTCCGCTGGGCCATCGGTGCCCAACGTAACTCGAACCACTTCGACCACCGGCCGAACCGAAGTGAAAATCGAAATCAGTGCAACGACGAGAGGCAGGAGGTCGAGCCATACGAGTGCCGCACTGCCGACGTCAAATTCGAGGACGACAAACACCGCACGAACCGGAAGGGTTAAAAGCAACCAGCCCACAGTAAGAAAACCGCCCGCGACGGTTGCCTGCCCGGGAACACTAACGAGAAGTCGAAACGTCCGGGAGCGCATGCGGGCACGCACGAGATGGCCCATGTGGATGCCGGCGGCGCCGAGACAATAGAGCGCGAGGAATCGAACGAGAGGGAGATACGGTTCCGGGAACCAGACTGCAAACTTCGACAGCGTGAAAAAAAGCCCGGGCATCGACAGGCCTAAAACCAAACCGCTGAAAATTGCGTAAGTACGCCCACGTATCCGCCAAGCGTAAAGGGGGACGACGACGAGGACGACTACCGCGAGTGTGTAAAAGGAAGTTTCGAACATGATGCGCGCGGCAGGTTAGCCGAACTTCACGCGGCTGCTTTCAGGGCGACACGCTTTGCTAGATTGGATTTATGAGTAAATCACAGCCTAAACCCGACGAAGGCCCGAAAAACCAAGAATTTGCAAGCAACATGGGAATCCGATTCCTCGGCAATGTCGACGGTGCCCAAGTTTTGGAACTGGACCTTGAACAAAAGCATATGAGCCGCGCAAACCGCGCTCACGGCGGCGTCCTCTTTACGCTTCTCGACAGTGCACTCGGGCGATCCGTCTTGCAGCATCTGCCCGAGGGCCAAGGCTGCGCAACAGTTGAGATCAAGGTCAACTACTTCCGGCCCGTACAAACGGGACGCATCATGGCAAAAGCGTGGATGCGTGAACTGACCAAGAGCCTCGGCTACGCCGAAGGCGAAGTCCTTAACGAAGAAGGCAAGACCCTCGCAAAGGCCTCGGGCACATTCTTTTTGACGAAGACCATGCGCCAGGAAGACCGCGAACGCGTATAGCCTGCTAGTCCTTGGGAAGACCGAGCATGCGTTCGGCGATAATGTTTTTTTGGATATTCGCTGTGCCGCCACCAATCACAGTCGTGGGCCAACCGAGCGCTCCGATCTGCCACTTGCCGCGATAGACCGAAGCTTCTGTGTCTCCCACGTACGGACTCCCACCGCCGAGCAGTTCCATACCCGTCTCGCTCATTTCGACGAGCAAATTGCAGTTATGCAACTTGTTGATCGAGGCATCACTGTCTCGGTTCTGGTGATGCACTTGCTGTGTCAAGTTGCGAAGACCGTTCAAGCGCGCCGCTTCAATACGCGCATCGAACGACGCAAGCTTCCGCCGCAGGTTTCCGTTTCCGAGCGCCGGCTTGCCGCCGATGCGTGCATTCCTCGCAAGCTTGATCAAGCGGTCGAGTGCCTTGTGATGCCGATTGACTTCCGCGATCCCGGAACGCTCGTTTTGCAACGCCGAGCAAATAATGTCCCAGCCCTGCCCGTCTTCACCCACTCGGTTAGCGGCCGGAACCCGCACGTTGCGAAAGGACACTTCGTTGTACAAATGTGCGAAGTGATCTCCGGCAAAGCTTTCGATCGGGCGGACTTCGATCCCCGGCGACTTGAGATCGATCAATAGGCATGAGATGCCCTCGTGCTTTGGTGCGTCGGGTTTCGTGCGAACCATGGTGTAGATCCCAGTGCCCACATGGGCCAGTGAGATCCAGACTTTTTGACCGTTGACCACATAGTCGTCACCGTCGCACACGGCGCGACACTGAAGGCCAGCGAGATCACTTCCGATGTTGGGTTCGCTGTATCCCGTGCACCATGCAGACTCACTGTCGAGGATGTCCGGGAGATATCGCTTTTTCTGCTCGTCGTTTCCAAACTGAATGATCGCCGGCCCGACCCACCCGAGGCCGGTGTAATCGCGACCGAGAGCCGGTGCTTCCGCGGCAAGCATCTCTTGTTTGAGCACGTACTGCTCCATGATGCTGCCGCCGCTCCCACCGCAGTCCTTGGGCCATTGAAAGCCGACCCAGCGCCTTTCTCGAATCAGGCGCCACCATTGCACCAGAAAACCAGGGCCAAGCTTGCGACGTTCTGCAACCGAGGGAAGATGCTCGGCGTTGAAGGCGCGCACCTCGTCGCGAAACCGCTCTTCGTCGGGGGTGAGATCAAAGTCCACTAGACGCCTCGCAATTCGAGCACGCGCTCGTAGTGAAAGTCGGCATCACCAAACATGGGTCGCGCCCACTTCGATCGCTTGAAGTAAAGCTGGATGTCGCACGCAGTCGTAAACCCGGCTGCGCCATGAAGCTGAATACTGTCGAGACCTGTGCGAATAAATGCATCCGTCGCGTACGCCTTTGCCAGAGACGCGTAGCGAGACCGATCTTCGTGGCCGGTGTCACGACACCACGCAGCGTAGTAGAGCAATGACCGAAATGATTCGAGGTCCACGTACATTTCTGCAAGCGGGTGTTTCACGCCTTGGTACTGCCCAATAGGGCGACCGAACTGCAAGCGATCACACGCGTAACGGGCAGTCATTTTAATGGCAGCGTCGACCGCACCGGAACATTCGGCCGTGACCGCGAGCGCGCCTGCGTCAAGCAAGCGCGTGACCGCTTCTGCTCCCGTGGCCAAGATGTCTTCGTTTTTCACCACGACAGCGTTGAGTTCGATGTTCCCCATTCGCTTGGTTGCGTCGATCATGGGGAAACTCTTCGCGCTGACGAGGGTGGATTGGGCATCGACGACTGCCAGTGCGATGTCGTCGGGCGCATCACCGGTGCAAAAACTCACAATGAAAAGCCCCGCGGTTTCCGGGTCAGGCACCAACCGCTTCTGGCCGCTCAGCTCGTAGCCACCGTCGACGGGCACGCCACGCAGCTGCGTGCCTTCGGGCGCGGAAAGATCGCTTTCTTCGATGAGCGCCACGCTTCCGATACACGACCCTGCGGCGAGTCCTGGAAGCCAGCGTTCTTGTTGCACGGGATTTCCCAGCTCAGTGATGGCGGTCGAACAAAGGACGTGGCCCAGAAGCGGAGAAGGAAAGAGGCTGCGGCCCGTCTCTTCGAGCACCACAATGAGGTCG
>JASDVE010000231.1:0-11406 GCA_041891195.1 Myxococcota bacterium
GTCCTGCCACCAGACCGGACATTGACGACCGTCCGCATGGTGGCGCCCGCTCCCGGTAGACCACCGAAGAGTCCTGCGACGATGTTGCCGATCCCCTGCCCCGTGAGTTCGCGTTCGCTGTCGTGATGGGTCTTGGTCACCGAGTCCGCAACCAACGAGGTCAGCAAGGAGTCGATGCTTCCAACAAGGGCGAGCATCGCAGCGGGCACCAGGATGAGCTGAAACTTTGCGAAGTCCCAATCGGGGATGCTCGGGGTTGGGAGCCCGCGAGGAATTTCGCCGATGCGCGGGACATCAACACCGAGCATGACGGAGCCTGCGGTTACGATCACGAGCGCGATCAGTGTGCCGGGAACAATCTTTGTAAAACGAGGCGAGGCGTAGATGATTGCAATCGTGCAAAGCCCCAGCACGAGTGCAGAGGGATTGATGTTCTGGAAGTCGTTGGGGATGCTTTGCAGTGCTGCAACGGTGCCGCTTGCCGGGCTGTGCCCAACTAACTGCGCGAGCTGAAGAACGATCACGATGGCCCCGATACCGCTCATGAAGCCGGAGATCACGGGGTAGGGAACGTAATGGATGTAGTGGCCAAGTCGCAGGATCCCCAACACAACTTGGATAACGCCAGACAGCGCGACCATCGCGAAGACCCAAGCGATGTCGCCCGTCAGCGAACCCACGATGCCGGCGACGACCACGGTCATGGGACCGGTGGGGCCCGAGATCTGGGATGGTGTACCACCGAACAGCGCCGCAAAAAAGCCGACCGCGATCGCGCCGTAGAGCCCAGCAGCAGCGCCATTTTCCAAGCCGGACGCAACGCCAAAGCCAAGTGCCAACGGCAGCGCCACAATGCCGGCGGTCACGCCGCCGAACAGATCACCTTGAAAATTCCCTGCAAAACGCCTTCTGATCCAATCCATTAACGCATCATTCCAATAATAAGTAGAGGGCAGTGGGTGCTGCCACAGAAAGCCACGACAACCGGGGCTCTCAAGCTCGTGAATCGGTTTCGATCGAGGTGAATGCCACGACCGACGTGGGACATGCTTGGGTAGATACAGCGCGGTTCGAAGACGCGTTCCTTATCGTCATCTGCGCGTGCGCGATCACGAAGGATCGTCCAAAAACGCTACGGATCCATCGGAGACGTCGTACATCGCCCCTACGATATTGATGGCGCCAGAGGCTTGCATCCCCGCCAACACCTCGCTTCGTTCGGAGATCGCGTTCACCGCTTGGCGAACATTTTCATGGGAAACAGCCTCGACGAACTGCGCGTTGCCAGACGTTCGCGCCGCAGCATCAACCGGGTCTCGCACCGCTTCGACGGAGGGAGAAATTTTGTCGAGCAGTTTGGTGAGGTTGCCAAGTTCGACGCCGTCACACGCCCCCTTGATTGCACCACAGCGAGAATGACCAACAACGACAACGAGCTTGGCTCCGGCAACCTGGCATGCGAACTCGAGACTGCCCAAGATGTCCGTGTTGACCACGTTGCCCGCGATCCGTGCACTGAAGACGTCTCCCAAACCTTGATCGAAGATCAGTTCCGCCGGCGTTCTGGAATCGATGCAGCTCAGGATCGCCGCGAACGGAAATTGACCGTCTTTCGTTTCATTCACTTGCTGCAGGAGATTGCGGTTCGCCTTGAGATTTCCGCGGAAGCGTTGATTCCCTTCTTTCAAGATCTGCAGTGCATCAACGGGCGACAGCGACGCCTGGGATTCCTTCGTATGGGTGTACATCGTTCCTCTTGTCGGGCCGTTCGCAGAATTCAGGCGCGTATCGAGACATGCCCCTGCACGAAGATCTCTTCGCGACGCATCAAAAAACCAGCATTGATGGATCAAGATACGCGATGAACATGATCGAACTATATTAACAATTCAAAAATTTTGATAGCCTTAAGCTATCAGGACTCAAATCGAGCGTTTACGAGAGGCGATGAGCATGGCTTCGCTGAAACCAACCATCCGCCAAATCCGCTACTTCGTGACGGTTGCCGAAGCGTTGAGTTTTCGAGGAGCCGCAGCCCGTCTGCAGATAAGTCAACCAACGCTGAGCCATCAGATTTTCTCACTGGAAGAAGCGTTTGGTGTCCAGCTCTTCGAACGTTCGCGCGCGGGAACCACGTTGACGCCGGCGGCTCGAGAACTTCTTCCCAGCTCACGCCGGGTCCTCGAAGAGTTTCAGGGGCTATGCGATCAGAGCGAATCGGTCTCGCGAGGTCCCGCCGGTACCTACCGCCTCGGCGTCACCCCCACCCTTGGCCCCTACCTACTGCCCCATGTCCTGCCTGGAATCCACCGTCGCTACGCGGCACTCAAATTATTCGTGCGCGAGGACGCGCCCCGAAATCTCGAAGTGGGCCTCGGTGCGGGTGAGCACGACTTGATTCTCACGCCGCTTCCTGTGGACCAGGCCGGGCTGACCGTCGTCCCTCTTTTTCGTGAGCCACTAAAATTGGTGATGTCGGCCGAGCACCGGCTCGCCAAGAAGCGGCGAATCGGTCGCGAAGATCTCGCGGGCGAATCTGTTCTTACGATCGAAGAGCATCATCACTTCCACAAGCAAATTCAGGAGCTGTGTGCGCGCCTCAAGGCGCAGACGCTGCGCGATTACGAGGGAACGAGTCTCGACACCCTCCGACAGATGGTCGTCATGGGAATGGGCATCGCCTTCCTGCCCGCGCTTTACGTTCGCTCCGAAATCCACAAACCTGGAGAGCTACGGGTGGCGACAGTGCATGGCGAAGAGATCTACCGAACCCACGCGCTTGCGTGGCGTAGCTCCTCACCTTCTCGCCAGCTTTTCCAGGCGATCGCGCGCGAAATCCGGTCGGTGGTAACGCGGGACCTCTCCAAGGAGGTGAAGCCTGTCCCGAAGCGCGAACGTCCTCAAAGCGCGTCGGCCTAGCGCTTTCCCGATGTCTCGTTTCATGTGACACGGAAGCCGAACTCGCGGGACTGCGCTCCCACCGCGGGCAGTATACTCCGCTGCCTGATGGCGACGAACGAACGTGACAGCGAAGCGGCGGCCTACAAGGAAGAACTCGCGTGCGCTCTCGATGTGGCGCGGGGCGCCGGCGAGTTGATCGCGCGGCACTACCGCGATGGCGTTGCAACTTGGGAGAAGAGCAAGGACAACCCGGTTACCCAGGCGGACCTTGATGCCGACGCCTTCATTCGCAGCGCACTACGCAACGCCTTTCCCAGAGATGCGTTTCTGACTGAAGAGTCTGAAGACGATCTTTCGCGGCTCGAATGCTCGCGGGTTTGGATCATTGATCCGATTGATGGCACGCGGGAGTTCACGAAGAAGATTCCCGAGTTTGCGGTTTCGATTGGCCTCGCAGTCAATGGCGAGCCAGTGCTCGGGGTTGTTCATAACCCGATTGAGAACGTCACCGTGGCGGGACGTCGTGGTGCGGGCGTGACAAAGAACGCTGAGCCCACCGGCCTTTCAACATGTTCGTCTTTAGGCAGTGCTCGCGTCGCTGCCTCTCGCAGCGAAGAGCGCGACGGCAAACTCGAACCCTACGACGCGCTATTCGGCGAGCTCGTCCCAACAGGCTCCATCGCATGGAAGCTGGCACTCGTCGCCTGTGGCGAGTTCGACTTCAACCTTTCGGTAAAACCCAAGAACGAATGGGACGTGTGCGCCGGCGACTTCCTCGTGCACGAAGCGGGCGGCGCCTACGTCGACTTCGAAGGCAAGCGGCTCGGCTACAACGAACGTGACCCAATGCGCCGGCAGTCGATGGCCGCCGGTTCGAAGGCGCTGCTCAAAGAGTTCTTCGACAAGCGCCCCAAGCCCGAGCCGCGCGACGACTAACGTCGCAGCCAGAGCGGTGCGCCTAAAGCTCGATCAGCTTCCACTTGTCTTGGCGGAAGCGCCACGCGAGTAGCGATGCCTTGACGATGTAGTCGACGATCAATGCCGCGTAGATCCATTCGACACTCAGCCCGAGGTAAGCGCCCAACGCAGCGACACTGCCGCGTACGAGTACAAGCCCTGTGAGTGTCGTGATCATGGGGAAGCGTGTGTCTCCCGCGCCGCGCAGGGCTCCGCCCAGCGCAAACTCCATCGCCATCAGCGGCTGCACTGCACCGAGGATGTAAATAAAGACAACAGTGAGACGGATGACTTCGGGGTCGTCGATCATCATGGCCGCGGTGGTTTCCGCAGTGGCAATGATGATGGCGCCGATCACCGTCATGGCGCCAACCGAAAGCCACATGGCGCGCCAACCGCTGCGGGCGGCGCCTTCGGGATCGAGGGCACCGAGCTTTTGTCCAACTAAGGTCGAAGCCGCGATCGCGAAGCCAAAGCCGATCACGAACGAAAGCGAGAGTAACTGCACCCCGATGCCGTACGCCGCGTACGGTGCGGTGCCGTAGAACGCGACGACGTAGAGGAAGGCGACGAAGCCTACCTGCAAGATGAACTGTTCCACGCCAGCGGGGAGCCCAATGCGGATAAGTTGACGAAAGCGTTTTTTGGTAAGTGCGGGGCCCGTACCCACACCGATGATCAACCAGCCCTTCATCCACATCACGACCGAAATGACAGCACCTACCGCAAACGCGATCCCACTCGCGAGCGCTGCACCGCGAACCCCAAGTTCGGGGAAGCCATAGCGGCCGTATACCAGGCCGTAGAGTAAGAACACGTTTACAATATTGGTCACTGCGCCGATCCACAGCGGCGTGATGGTGTCGCCCGCGGCGCGGACGGCACTGCCGATCACCATGGTGAGCGCAAAGCCAATGTTAAAGACGCTGATCCAACGGATAAACGTGGCCGCATTTTCGAGGGTTTTCGGGTCGAGCTTGAAGATCCCGACCAGTTCGTCAGCAAATAAGATACAGGGCGTCGCGAGTACTACGGCGAGCCCGACACCAATGACGACCGACGCGCGGGTAATCCTGCCCGCTTCTTCTTTGTCGCCCGCCCCCCAGGCCCTGGCCACCATGGCGGTGGTGCCGGCGGTAAGCGCCATCAATACGCCTTGCGAAATGAAGAAGATGCGGTGTCCGGTTGTCACGGCGGCAACGGCTTCGGTGCCAAGCACGCCCACCACCTTGATGCCCACAATGCCAACGATGCTCATCAGCAAGTTGCCTAGCACCGCGGGCCATGCGAGTTGCAAGATACCGGGCGCCTGGCCGAGGCTGCCGGGTGTTGCGATTACGGCTTCGGCTTCGACAGCGAGTTCTTCGTGCGTCGCCTCTCGATTTACCACGCCATCCACCACCTCATCCAGTTCGGCCGGTTCTTCAATGACGTTCATGACCTCACTGGTAGACACGGGCTTCCTCGGCGCACACAGCGTTGCGACGCAGCAAGGCATCACACGGACGTGCGGGGTTTGATCGTACGGGGCGTTGGGTTGGGAAGACTGGATCTTAACGCAGCCTCGGGAAAGCGAAATACCGAGGGCCTCCACGCAATTGACCCTGCGCCAACACAAGGACATTCGACCCACCTTCAGAAGCAACCCACGCGCAAATGGGTTGGCCCGCTCGTCAGTTCGGCTCTACCCGCACGTTTAGTGCGCGGCTTTACTCCCTTCACCCGCGGCGCGACGCACCGTAAGTTCTTCCCCGAGCCACCTTCCAAGCCACACCTTGCCGGTGTTGGAAAAATAGATCCCGTCTGGGCGGAACGACTCGATCCCAAAGAGCGAGTGGGTGTACTCGCCGCCGGGACACACTTCGACATCGAGGTCGATGATCGAAACCGGGTCAGTGGCTAGGCACATGGGCCCCGCGAACCCGCGCTCGGAACGGACCGGGTCTTCGAAGAAACGATGAGACAACTCCGCAATCACTAGCGTCAGCGGCAGCCGCACCCAGTTTTCGTCGAATCAAATGCAAATCGGCCATTGATAGACATATGCGCCGCAGGAGATCCGGCCCAGCCAGCGCAGCGGTGACATCGACAGAAGTGTGCGCACGACTCCATTCGATTGAATCGTGACCGAAATCAACGAAGCCGTGGACAAGGTGTATCGAACCCAACCATCGCGATAGAGCACGTTTGAATCAACACCATCAAGCCACCAGCGGATAGACGAAACAATACTGCCCCTCAATCGACAGGCGCCAGCAGTGCTGGGCCGAAGAAGTTGACCCCATCAAGTTGTCGCACCCGGCGCCCCTTGCGGTCAGCTACCAGCTCGAAACATAAAAGAACGCCGAGAGTCCATCGCCGAGCAGCCTCGCCAGTGCAACGGGTTCCGCGCGAAGGAAGGCCTGCCGTGTGTGCGGAGAACCAAACCCATCACGCCAAAAGCCGCGCATGCCGACGCCCCGCGAGTCCGACGAGACCGGCTGCGATCATGGCCCCCGTCCCGGGTTCTGGAATCGGGGTCTGCGTCACCAGGATACTTCCCGTCGCAGAAAAGTTGAGCACACCAACGTCCGTGCCAAACCAGGTTACGTGGAATGGATCGCCGGTGAATAGCGGGAGGTCTGATACAAAGGGGAGACACGTCGGCTCTCCGCAGAGGCTTATTGTATCGGCAACGTTGATCGACGCGATATTGATTTCAAGTGTCTCTAACGCGCTCAATCGAAGAGCCGTTGCGACAATTTCGCCAGACGGGACATGCAATACGAGATCACCGTCTACGTTGATCGTGAGCCCTTCGCTCCCCACTTCGAAGACAAGCCCGTCGACTCCCTGCGCCGCCAAGTCGCTCAGATCGGTGAGCTCAACCAGATCATTTATTGGACCACCGGGGACAGCCCCACCGAAGTCACTGCAAGGGCTGATACATGCCGTGAATGCGTGGGCGGGCGACACGAGCAGGAAGCTTCCTGCGATCAGGACCACAAATCGCGCCGCAAGTTTTCTCTTCATGCCCCATGAGTGGCATCGCGGAGCCATTTGTGGCGAAACAGCCGGCCCACTTGAGGGCGGCCATACAGCAGCCGGCGCAACTGAAACAGCACGGGAGAGTCGCCCCCGAGGCCGACTCTCCCGTAGATTCCAGAAAAAGTACCCGAGGAACCCGGGTTGCTTGGCATTGTAGATCTGGCTTGCGCGGCTTAGTAGTTGCGCACGGCCTCAGCCAACGACACAACGACCTTCTTGGCATCACCAAAGATCATCATGGTGTTGTCTTTGAAGAACAACGGGTTCTGAATACCTGCAAAGCCAGGGTTCATGCTGCGCTTGATCACGAATACGTGTTCGGCCGAATCGACGTTGAGAATCGGCATGCCGTAGATCGGGCTGCCCTCATCCTCCCGGGCCGAAGGATTCACGACGTCGTTTGCGCCAATGACGATCGCGACGTCGGTTTCCGGAAACTCGGGGTTGATCTCGTCCATCTCGACCAAGCGGTCATAGGGGACGTCTGCTTCCGCGAGCAACACGTTCATGTGACCCGGCATGCGGCCTGCAACAGGATGGATCGCGAACTTCACCGAGATGCCTTTCTCGACCAGCGTGTCGGCGAGATCGCGCACTGCGTGCTGCGCTTGAGCAACCGCCATGCCGTAGCCCGGCACCACGATGACCGACTGTGCGTTCGAAAAGATCACCGCTGCATCTTGTGGCGTGTAGGCAATCACGTTGCCCTGATCCTGAGCGCCGGCTTCCCCGGTGCTTCCCTCGCTCACTGCTGCAGCGCCAAAGGCGCCGAACAACACGTTGCCAAGAGACCGGTTCATCGCCACACACATAATCTGCGTAAGGATCAAACCCGAAGCGCCAACCAACGAACCACTGACCACGAGCGTGCTGTTGTCGAGCACGAAGCCCGTCGCACAAGCTGCTAGGCCGGAATACGAGTTAAGCAGCGAAATCACAACCGGCATGTCCGCGCCACCGATCGGAATCACGAGCAGAATGCCGAGCAGAAGCGACAGGCCAATGACGCCGTAGAAGGCGTTGACGTTGCCTGTGTCCATCATGACGACGCCGGCGAGACCCAAGAGGGTAATGCCGAGAGCGCCGTTCACAAACTGCTGTCCGGGGTACGTCACCGCACCACCGCCGACCAGCTCTTGGAGCTTCGCGAAGGCAACCGCACTCCCCGTTAACGTGATCGAACCGATCAAGACCGAAACGACGATCGCGAAGGGGATGATGCCGTCGTGCACCGCGCCAGTTTCCGGCTGGCTCAAGAGCTCAGCGGAAGCCACGAGTGCAGAAGCCGCGCCACCGAAGCCGTTTAGCAGTGCAACCATCTGGGGCATCGAAGTCATTTCGATGCGAAGCGCGAGAGCTGCGCCAAGTGCCGAACCCACGACAATGCCGCCGATGATCACGCCATACGTAACGACGTTGGCGTCGAGCAGCGTCGCGACAATGGCGATAAACATGCCGATGGCGGCTTGGATGTTGCCGCTGACCGCGGTCTTTGGAGACGAAAGGTTGCGCAGGCCGAGAATGAACATGACCGCCGCAACGAGATACGCCGACTGGATAAAGTTCGCTGACTGTAGGAAGGATTCGTTCATGATTGACTCGGTTTCTTCGGCTTGAACATCGCAAGCATGCGGTTCGTCACCAGGAACCCGCCGACCACGTTGACGGTCGCCATCACGATCGCGATGAAACCCAACACCGTAGACAGCATGCCGGAATCGCTACCGGCGGCGAGGATCGCGCCAACGATCGTAATGCCGGAAATCGCGTTACTTCCGCTCATCAGCGGCGTGTGAAGCAACGGCGGTACCTTCGTAATAATTTCGACGCCGACGAACAGCGCGAGGACCAAAATGGTCAGCGATGCAATGGCGGGGGCTTCGAGCATGAACCTTCTCCTTCCCGAGTTCCTGTGTCCGCATCGCTGCAGTGCACTGGACTGGGTTTCTTAAAACTGAGTTCTTAGAAAACGACGGCGGATCCGTTACCTCGCTATTTCCCTTCCAGGCGCTGCCGGATCATTTCGTTGGCGACTTCACCTTGGTAGGCAGTCAATGTGCCTGCGGTAATCTCGTCTTCCGTGTCGATGACAAGTTTGCCGTCGTCGATCAGGTGGTCGAGGAAGGTCGTGAGGTTCTTGGAAAACATCTGACTCGCATGCGCGGGAACCTGCGCGGGCAAGTTCGTGTCACCAATGATCGTCACGCCGTTTACCATGATGGTCTTGTCCGGTTCGGTGAGTTCGCAGTTGCCACCCTTTTCTGCGGCGAGGTCTACGATCACGGAGCCGGGTCGCATCTTGTGCACTGCGTCGGCAGTAATTAGAAGCGGTGCGTCGCGACCGGGAACCAAGGCCGTCGTAATGACGACGTCAGCCTGGGCCACGTGCTTGCCGAGTTCTTCTCGCTGCTTGATGTAGAACTCTTCGGTCTCGGCCTTCGCGTAACCGCCCTTGTCTTCGCTGTCGCCCGTGTCGAGATCAAGTTCGATGAACTTGGCACCGACACTCTGGACTTGTTCGCGAACCGCGACACGGGTGTCATACGCGGAAGTGACCGCGCCAATGCGCTTGGCACTGCCGAGCGCTTGCAAGCCCGCAACGCCTGCACCAATCACGAAGGCCTTTGCGGGGCGCAGCGTACCGGCCGCCGTCACCATCATCGGGAACACCCGAGGAAGCGCCATCGCGGCCATGAGCACCGCGCGATAACCCGCGATCGTGCTCTGAGAAGACAGAACGTCCATCGACTGAGCGCGCGTAATTCGCGGCATCATCTCCGTCGAAAACGCGGTCACCTTGCGGGCCGCAAGTTGGGCAGCCAACTCGGGGAGATCCAAGGGCTTCATCAGCGAGATGACCGCCGACCCTTCACGCAGGGCTTCGATCTCGTTGCCCGTCGGGCCCCCCACCTGGGGCGGCGCGATTTTGATCACGATGTCAGCGCTGTTGAAAACCTCAGCTGCCGACGACGCGATCTTGGCGTCTTCATCTGTGTAACTTTCGTCAGTAAATCCGGCTTCTACACCCGCACCCGTTTCAATAAGTACGTCGACTCCGAGTTTCTTCAGGGCCTTTACGCCTTCGGGCACCAGGGCCACGCGGCGTTCGCCAGTGGCGATTTCCTTTGGGACTCCGATGATCACTTCATCACTCCAGTTGCCACATCCGTGGCCTACGACCGAAATATTTGACCGCCTTCGCGAGGGCCGATTGGACCTGCCCTGGGAATCCCAGACGGATCCCCCCTTCGCGGCGGACCGTATGTTTAGGGGATTTTTCATTTATTGGCAGGGTTTCGATGCGTCGCAATTTCAGCACATAGACAAATGACGCCAAAAAGCCACGATCTCGCGCGGGCTTGCTAAGGTACCGCCCCTCTTATTAACAAGGAGCGGCAATGAGTACGGACCTGCGCATCATCCACAAGAAGACCGGCAATTTCCTTGAAGATTTTGGCCCCGGTCAAATTTTGAAACATCGCGGCGGCAAAACCGTGACCGAGGGCTTGCTCGCAACCTTTGGCGACTTTTCTTTCGCCACGCACCCGTTTTCAAAGAATCGACGCTACGCCCAGGCCCATGGCTACCGCGATCTCGTCTGCCCGCCCGGCTTGGTCATGCTGGTCGCCTTCAGTCAGACCGTCGGCGACATTTCTGAAAACGCGCGCGCGAATCTCGAATACATCAACATGCGATTCGGTGCGCCGGTTTATCCCGGCGACACCATCGAAGTTGAAACCAAGATCCTTGGCGTTCGAACTTCGTCGAGTCGCCCTAACCTCGGCATCGTTCACGTGCAGTCGACTGCACGCAAAAACATCGGCAGCGCCGATGAAGCCATTGTGTTGACCTTCGAACGAAAAGTACAAGTCTTCAAAGGTGATGACGACGCGGTCGTCGAAGGTTTTGATGTCGAGCCCGACGATATTGAATGCGACTTGTGGCTCCCGAAGTATGGCGCCAAGTCCGACTACGAAGGCATCGCTCATCTCGGCGGTAACGACGGTTACTTCGAAGACTTCGAAGTCGGCACGTTGCTCGCGCATTCGCGTGGGCGCACGGTGACAAATGAACACATTCACCTGACGGGCATTCTCGACAACACATCACAGGTGCATTGCAACCAGCACATGATCGACTTGAACCCCAGTCGCTATCTCGGTGGGCAGCTTGTTGTGTACGGTGGCATTCCGTTTTCGCTTTGCTTGGGCATTTCGGGTCCGGACATCGGCGACAACAGCTTAGGCGACAGCATCTATACGACCGGCCGTCACACGGCACCGCTCGCCGGCGGCGAAACGGTCTTTGCTTCGACTGAGATCCTCGCAAAGCGCGACCACCCCACCCGGGAAGACCTCGGCATGGTCGAGAGCCGTTTGTACGGTCACAAGTTCGACGCTGAAGAAGGGGCAACCCACGACGACGCACCCGAGGGCTACAAGAAGACGAAGATCTTCGAGCTCGACCGGCAAGTCGTCGTCAAGCGGCGGTCGCACTACGCGGCGTAAGCTGGGTTAGGGG
>JASDVE010000231.1:11416-18758 GCA_041891195.1 Myxococcota bacterium
TGGCTGACATTGGTGTCGCGGTGGGCCGGAACGCGGCTTGCCGTCTGCGCGTTCGAGTGCGGCGAGGTGGCCGTTAAGTTCGGCGACAAACCTGCGTTGGTCCAAAGCCAACGGTGCTTGATCGAGTTTGAACTGATGGGGCAACCTGGGCAAACAGCCTTCTCCAATTGCCTCCTTTTCATCAACCAAAGCGTCGCCGATCAAGACCCTCGTCTGGCCCTCAGCGGCAACGCACTCAGCGAGTCGCCGTTGGCTCAGCAGGCCCATATCGAGGGGAAGCGCGCCGATTTTTCGGTCATCTGTGTGCTCCCGCATCGAAGGCTTTGCTGATCTTTTGCACAGCACCCGGGCGAAACGCCTCCTGGGCTTTCGTCGGAGCGCACGCAAAAAACGGAAAAATGACTTCGCGGGTTTCGGGAAACTTTGCCTTGATGACGAGCAGCACAGAAAGCCCGTCCAGGCCTGGCATCACAATGTCCATGATCGTGAGGCCGGAACAATGCTCTCAAACCACGCGGATCGCAGCGGCAACGTCATTTGCCGTTGCGACGACTTCGGCGCCGCCGATCTCCGCGATCATCGCTTTGAGCTGTGCCAGGACAATATTGCCGTCTTCGATCAGCCCAATCGACAGAGACTTATTGGAAGACATGTCGCCGCCGTTCAGATTCAGATTCTGTAAGCATTGGCCAATCATTGAATCGGATTTAGAGGTCAACCCAACACTGAACCCTGTCATTCTGCTTCACATTCTCGCACGTCTTGCTTGAAGGGAATGGACATCATAAAGTACGAGCCGAATCAGGAGAATCCTCTATGAGAAGCGCCAAAGATTTCTTTCAGCCCCTCGCCCTCGGTGCCCCTGCGCCCCTTCGCGAGATTCCGTTGCGCCCTTCGCGCATGATCCACTTCTTCGACCCGAGTAATCCCAAGATGGTCGACAAGGTCCCGCAGATCGCGACAAAGTGTGACGTGCTGCTCGGCAACCTCGAAGACGCCATTCAATTTGAAAAGAAAGAAGCTGCGCGCGAAGGCCTGATCAAGATTGCCAAAGGCACAGACTTCGGAAACTGCCAGCTCTGGACACGTATCAACAGCTTGGACTCACCGTGGATGCTCGACGACGTAACGCGTCTCGTGCTCGAAGTCGGTGACAAGCTTGACGTCATCATGGTTCCCAAGGTCGAAGGCGCTTGGGACATCCACTATATGGATCGCCTGCTCGCGCAGCTCGAAGCCAAAGCAGGGTTGTCAAAGCCGATTCAACTACACGCCATTCTCGAAACTGCACTCGGAATGACGAACGTTGAAGAAATTTGTGCTGCGTCGCCCCGCATGCAGGGCTTATCTCTTGGCCCCGCCGACCTCGCCGCGAGTCGCCGCATGAAGACGACCCGCGTCGGCGGGGGACACCCGGGTTACCTTGTCCGCGCCGATCCGGAAGAAGGAAAGCCGGATTCTTCGCGCATCAGTGCCCAGCAGGACCTGTGGCATTACACGATGGCGCGGATGGTCGACGCGTGCGCGGCTAACGGCATCTATCCCTACTACGGCCCGTTCGGTGATATCAAAGACGAACTCGCCTGCGAAGATCAGTTCCGCAATTCGTTCTTGATGGGCTGCGTTGGAGCATGGAGTCTCCACCCGGCGCAGATCGCGATCGCGAAACGTGTTTTCAGCCCGCCGCCCGAAGAAGTATTGTGGGCGAAGCAGGTTGTCGAGGCGATGGGCGACGGATCCGGCACCGCCATGATCGACGGCAAGATGCAGGACGACGCCACGGTGAAGCAGTGCAAGGTCATGATCGACCTCGCGCAAATGTTGGCCGAGGGCGACGACGAACTCAAGGTGGCGTACGAGTTCTAACGGCGGGTTCCGTACATCTACAAAGAGCGTACAAAGAGCGTACAAAGAGCGTACAAAGAGCGTACAAAGAGCCTACAAAGAGCCTAAAAAGAGCCATCAGAGAGCCCTACAAGGAACCCTGCAAAGAGCGCTACGTCGCCCGCAATGACGAAGGTTGGCAGGGGCCTTGCCCCAGCCGACCTCCCCGCTTACGTCCAGAGCGTGCGCGGACTCGAACGGCTTGGTGTTATTTGCCTTGGGCTTCGCACAAGACTCTACCGCAGGGAAACGCCACGAAAGCCTCGAAGCCCTCAACGTTCAGCGCGACGCCCCAGCGCGAATGACTCGACGTGCTACGTGAGCGCGGCTGGCTTCCAGCGCTCGGTCCTACACTGCACGCGGCGGTTGCGAGAGCACCGCTCGCTTAAGACAGCGAGAGCATGCGCTCGATCGGAATCTGCGCTTTCGCACGAATAGGCTCCTTGACTTCGACTTGCGGCGCGAGGTCGCGCAAGGCGAGGTAGAGCTTCTCGAGCGTATTCAACCGCATGTACGGGCATTGGTTGCACGCGCAACTCTCGTCCATCCCCGGCGCTTGATAGAGCACCTTGCCGGGCACCTGCTTCAAGATCGAGTGAAACACGCCGTCCTCGGTCGCGATAATCGAAACGCGTTCCGGCGTTTCCACTGCGCGCTTGATGATACCGGTCGTCGACGCAATGAAGTCCGCTTGATCGAGCACCGCTTGATCGCATTCAGGGTGGGCGAGAACGTCCGCGTCGGGGTGTTGGATTCGAAGCTTCGCGAGCCCCTTCGCGCTGAACAGCTCGTGCACCACGCACGCGCCTTGCCAGACGATCAGATCTGAACGGTTCGCTTCCTTGCCAACGAAGCGCGCAAGATGTCGGTCCGGCGCGAAGATGATGTCTTCACCCTTGAAGTGGTTGACCATCTTCACCGCGTTGGCCGAGGTGCAGATCAAGTCACTCATGGCTTTTACTTCAGCCGACGCATTGATGTAGGTCAACACCTTGGCACCGGGGTGCTGAGCGACGAAGTCCCGAAACTCATCTGCCGGGCAACCGTCTGCCAAAGAACACCCCGCGTCCATGTCTGGGACGACGACCGGTTTGTCGGGGTTCAAGATTTTTGCGGTTTCGGCCATGAAATGAACACCGCAAAAGGCGATCACGTCGCAGTCCGCGTTCTGCGCCGCTTGGGCAAGGGCGAGCGAGTCACCGACGAAGTCCGCGATGTCCTGGACTTCTGATTCCTGGTAAAAATGGGCAAGGATGATCGCGCGGCGCTCTTCTTTGAGTTCGCGGATCGCAGCTTCAATATCGGTCGGGATCGCCGGCTGTGTCAGGTCGGTGTGTCGTTCGGACATGAATTTGAAGATTCCTTCGGTCAGTGCGGGCGCATCGGAGAGGGCGCACTCTAGCAGCCCGTTGGAGAATCCTGACCGACTCCGGTGCCGTCGATCGGCCCGTTATCAAAGCCCGGAAACGCCGCGGTACTTTCGGTACAGCAAGTTTCCGCAACGCGGAGACCCGGCCGACCGGCCGTGCATCGCGAACAAAGGGTTTTTCAACAGCCTGCTAGCCACGTCTCGGCCCGCAGATCAAAGGTCCCAGAAGAAATCCTTGTTCGTCAATTCGCCCTCAGCGTCTTCGTCGCCCGTCGGGCCGCCCTCGCCCTCCTCGTAGAGAGCTTCGCCCGAAATGATCAGGTCGCGTTGCTCTTCGAGGTCCGCGGTTTCGGTTTGCCAGTACTGCTCAGTGCCGAAATGGGGAAACGCATCGGGAAAAGCTGGGTCATCCCAACGCTTTGCGATCCAGCCTGCGTAAAAGATGAAGCGAAACGCGCGCAAGGGTTCAATCAACGCAAGGCTGCGAGGGTCGAAGGCGCGAAACTGTTCGTAAGCCGCGATCAAGCGCTGACGCTGGCGATGGGCATGGATGTCACGCCCGGGAATCAACATCCAAACGTCGTGGACAGGTGGCCCGACAGCCATGTCGTCAAAATCGAGAAACGACCAACCCTCGTCGTTGCGCAGCAGGTTGCCACGATGACAGTCTCCGTGAATGGGAATCTGTTCGATCCCCCGTACGCGCTCATCGAACACATCGACGATTTCTTCGACCACGTTGCGGTATGCGTTCGCACAACTCGAAGGCAAGAAGCCGCGGTCTTCGATCAACTCGAGCGATGCCAATGGGTAGGCTACGGAATTGAGAGTTGGGCGATGTTCGATCTTCGTTGCGGCCCCGGTGTTGTGAATGCGCGCAAGCAAGCGCCCCAAAACGTCGACCTCGTCGTCCGTCAATTCGTCGGGGGAACGCCCTCCCGTGCGGGGCCAGATCGCATAGAAGATGTCTTCGATCTCGTGCACCGTCTTGCCGTCGTCGAAGACCAAAGGCGCACACACCGGGATCTCGGCGTCTCGCAGCGCGAACAACATGCGGTGTTCGTCCAGAATCGCTTCGAGTGGCCAACGCCCCGGGCGGTAGAACTTGATCACCACCGGGTTTGCGTCTTCGAGCCGCACGTCGTAAACCCGGTTTTCGAGAGCGTTGAGCGCCATGCAGTGGCCGGTGGTTTCGAAGCCTTCGGAGTCCACAGCTTCGAGCACGCGGTCGGGGCTAATGCGAAAGAAGAACTCCGACGGCATCACGGCCTAGTAATCCGCGAGTTCTTTCTCCAGCTGGCGTTCGAGCTCTGCGTCAGGGTGGCTTGCTGGTTTGCCCTGTGTGGGCGAGCTCGCAGGATCCATCTCTTGAGTTGGAACGGGGTCGCCCCTGCCCTTCGAAGCCAGCCGACGGATGATCAAGAACACGACAGGCCCCCCCAACACAAAGAACACAATCGGGATCACGTACGCGGATAGCCCCCAGCCTTCGGCCCGAGGCGCTGCGAGCAGTACGTCTCCATAGCGAGACTCAAGCATCGCGCGCACTTCGTCTTCCGAAGCGCCGGCCGCTGCCTGCATCAAGATTTCGAATCGCAACGTCGTGGCCTGAGGACTCGGACATTCTGCCAGAGTGCGTCCCGGGCAGTACGGGCTCATCAAGTCATGCGCCATCGCGTATGCCCATGGCGGCGCATTTTCGATCGCCGCCGCCTCATTCGAATTCGTCAGCACAAAACCGACCGACGAAATTGCAAGCACCGCGCAGAAGGCTCGGATCGCCAGCTGCCGGGTCCATTGTTTTTGCATTGCGCGCATTAGATGTCCCACTTCAGTTGTTCCGCCAAGGCGGGGTCTTCGCCGCGCACCGCTTGATGAGGCGGTTCGGCGACGACGTGAGAACCTGGTGGAATCGAATCGGTGATCCAGACGTTACCGCCGATGACGCTGCCCTTTCCGATCACCGTGTCGCCCCCCAAGATCGTGGCGCCCGCGTAGATCGTCACATCGTCTTCAACGGTTGGATGTCGCTTCCGACCGCGCAGGGATGGGCCATCGCGAAGCGAAGCCGCACCGAGCGTCACGCCCTGGTACAGCCGAACGCCGTAACCAATTTCTGCCGTCTCGCCGATCACCACACCTGTACCGTGATCGATAAAGAAACGCAGGCCGATCTGAGCACCGGGATGAATGTCGATGCCCGTCGTGCTGTGCGCGTATTCACTCATGATGCGCGGCAACGTGGGTACGCCAAGCAATTCGAGGCGATGTGCGACGCGGTGAATGGTGAGCGCTTGAAGCGATGGGTAGGCAACCGCGATCTCGGCAAAGCTCTGGGCAGCCGGGTCGCCCTGATAGGCCGCTTCGACATCGAGAGCCAGCACCCTGCGCACTTCGGCGAGCGAACGCATGAATTCGTGTGCGAGGAGTTCCGGCACAGCACCCTCGGGCAACTCAACTTCGGAGAGCAGCCGAATCAACCCCTCGGCGAGTTCCGGAATTTCGGTTTGGAGAAGGTCCCGGTCTCGCTGATACAGGATCAAGCGCTTGGCGAATTCGGTCCATGAAATCACTTCGGCCGGATCGATGATGCCACCGCAGGCCGCCTGAGACAGCGCGTCTTCCGCACAAGCGGTGAGCGACTCGACCACATCGCTGTAGTCCGCGCTGGCCTTGGCCTCGCTATCGGGCTCCTCCGCCGCCAAGTCTGCGACGATCGACGGGCCACTGCGTGCTTCTGCGTTTTTTTGACTCACCGCGAGCTCCCCTCTGCGCATCCACGTTTCGTTTCAGTTTCACGACGTGGACCCACTTGTCTCGGCGTACAATGAGAGCGTAGCAGGCTCGTCCTTACATCGGCACAATCGATCTTGTAATGGAGCCAGGCCAAGGCCGTGGCAGCGCAAATTTGAATCGAGTACCTCTCCCACAACGTCGGCCGCAACGTGCGGCAGGCAGACATGACATGCTGGCAATTCATGCCCGCACCTAGGAGCGCAGGTCGCAACTTCGATGACGGTTTACAGCCATTCACGGATCGCCAGCTTCGAGAAGTGCCCCAAGCAGTTCCACTACCGCTACGTCCTGGAGATCCCGGCCGAGCGTGAAGGCATCGAAGCCTTCATGGGCAAGCGCGTGCACGAGATTCTCGAAAGACTGTACGAGTTTGCGGTCCGCGGTCAGATCCCGAGCCTCGAACAAGTCATCTTTCGCTATCACGCGTTTTGGGACGAGCACTACGACGACAAGCGCGTCTCGATCGTAAAGAGCGGAACCCCGCCGTCGTTCTACCGCGACTTGGGCGTGCGGTGCATCGAATACTACTACCGACGCTTTCACCCGTTTGATCAAACTGAAACCCTCGGCGTCGAAGAAGAGGTGCAGTTCAGCCTCGACGACGAAGGCAAGTACGCCATGCGGGGCATCATCGATCGCGTGGTTCGCGGACAAGACGGCGCGATCGAAGTACACGACTACAAAACAGGCCGCTACATCCCGGCGCAAAAGGAACTGAATCAGGATCGGCAGCTCGCGCTTTACCAAATTGGCCTGCGCGACCGGTACGGAGACGATCAGCCCTATCGCTTGGTGTGGCACTACTTGCAGCGCAAAGAGCAGCGCACATCGAACCGCACGCCGGAACAACTCGTGACGCTGCGCAAAGACACGATGGCCGTCATCGATCAAATCGAAACCGCTGAAGACTATCCTGTGCAGCGCAACCGGCTGTGCGACTGGTGCGAGTACAAGGACCGCTGTTTTGCCGAACATCCCTGACGGCGCACACGCCAGCACCCTTGAGCATCGCGTGAGTTTCTTCGAAACCGACGCCATGCAGATCGTCCACCATTCGAACTACATCCGTTACTTCGAACTCGCCCGTGTCATATGGCTCGACGAATGGGATGAACCCTATCGCCACTACTTCGAAGGCGACATCCACCTCGCGACCACCGCGATCCATGCCGACTACAAAATGAGTGCCCGCTTTGACGACATCATTCATGTCACGACATGGCTCGAATGGGTGCGTGGGGCGTCTCTTCGCATGGCTTATTCGATTGACCGCGGTGACGATCAGTTGGTGAC
>JASDVE010000232.1:0-4050 GCA_041891195.1 Myxococcota bacterium
GTCATGGACCACCTTTCAGCCAAGCTCCCCATTTCGCGCTGGCAGCGCGACTTGAGCGACTCCACGGTGCTTCGAAACCTCGGGACCGGCATGGCGCATGCACTCATCGCATACCAAGCAACGCGCAAAGGCATTTCAAAACTCGACGTCGACCCGAGCGCCTTGGCGCGCGACCTCGACCAGAACTGGGCCGTGCTCGCGGAGCCGATCCAAACGGTGATGCGCCGGTACGGGGTTGCGAACCCGTATGAAAAACTCAAAGAACTGACCTGGGGCGAAACGATTGACGCCGAGGTGCTCGCCAGCTTCGTTGATTCCCTCGACATCCCCGCAGAGGCAAAGGCACGCTTGCGTGAACTTACGCCGGCCAGCTACCTCGGCAACGCGGCGAACCAGGCACGCAAGAGCTAGTTTGCCCCGCGGTCGCAACCCGCGATAAGCCCCCACCCAGCACAGAGGTACAGCGCACGTGAATCCCACCGCAGAAAAATTTGGCTATCCCGATTCTGTCGTTGCGAGTTTCAAGCACTGGCATGTCTTGGTCCGTCCTGCTCAACCCACAATCGGCAGCCTGGTGCTCGTGTGCAGCGATCCGGTGGGATCGTTCGGCGAAATCAGCCCTGAAGCGAGCACTGAACTTCAACAGGCGACCGCGGCAATCGAACGTGTGCTCGGCGAGATGTTTGCGTTAGACAAGATCAACTACTTGATGTTGATGATGGTTGACCCCGACGTGCACTTTCACGTGCTGCCGCGCTACGCCGAAAACCGAGACTACGCGGGAAGCACGTTCTCAGACGGGAGTTGGCCGGGCCCGCCAGACATCACCGCCGCCAACGACTTCCCCGCAGCGGTGAAGCAACAGTTGATTTCAGATCTGCGCGAGCGCTTCGCGTAAGCGACGCAAGATGTCTCCGACACAAAAGCCACCTAAGCACTCGGCCAACCACGCGCGCGACGACTCTCACAAGGTAGCTAGATCGAAGCTGGCCCCGACCGCCTTCGGTTTTGTGGCACTCGTCGCAAGCCTACCCTGGGTCGCGGTTGCGTTCATGACCGTCACAGGCATCGGCCTCGACCAGGACCTCACGATTCAGCTCGCGGTGGTTGGCGCCGTTTCGATCGTTTTGGTTCCAGGGTTCGGCATCGGCTCACTCCTTGGTGGAAGCGCCTTCGCGCGCGGCATGTCACTTGCCCTCTGGTCGCTCGTCGTACTCAGCGCCCTGCCTGGATACTTCCCGGGGCAGCGCGACACCGCAGTTCACATCGGTGTGACCCACTTCACCGGCTCCTTCTCCGAACAAGCCCAGACGGCAGCCAGAGACCAAGCGCTTTCATTGGTGGCCAGGCTGGGAGACGATCGTAAACCGATCCATCGCGCACAGTCGAGCAGCGACAGCCCCCCCATCGACTTGCCACCCGACCCGCTCGCGAGCGACGGAGCTCGCCGCAACGCACCCGATACGACCTGGATCCCGTACACGGGCAAAGGTCAATCGCTTTTGATCCCCGCCCACATCGACGGCGCCAACTTTGGCGAAGAGCTCCAGTTTGTGTTCGATACCGGTGCCACCCTCACCACGCTTTCCCAACAAGCGCTCGAATTTGTCGACATCCCGATTCCGGACGACTCCCCGGTGGTGGTGCTGCGAACCGCGTCGGGCGAACTCGAAGCAAAGCTCGTCTTGGTCGAAGCACTCTGGTTGAAAGACGAATTGGTCGAATGGGTCACCGTTGCAGTCTGCGAATATTGCTCGAGTGAAACGGCGGACGGTCTTTTGGGCCTCAACGTTTCGAGTCACTATCGCGTATCGATCGACCACGAAAACGAGGCGATCGAGTTTGTACCGCGACGCGGACGCCGCAACCGCAAGCTCGATATCCAACCATGGCTCGAGCTGAAAACCGTGCTTACGCAATGGGGCGACGGGCGACTCGAACTCACCATTGAAGCCGACAATCGCGCGCGCCAAGGCATCAAGAGCAGTGTTCTCGAAGTCAGGTGTGCGAATGAAAACTTCAGTGTTCGCCTGGACCCCATCCCGGCTCACGGACATCTCGAACAACCCACATCGCTTCCATGGGGTACGGACTGCAAACGCTTCGAAGTTCAACTGATGGCGGCGGCCTGGGAGCTCGACGCGAGTTAGAAACGCTTCTCATATTCGAGAACACCCTGGCGGTTCCAAAGTCGGTTGCGCGAGCCTGCTGCGTTTGGATCGCTGGTTTCATACCCCGCGTCTCCTGGGTAGAGAATGCATGCCCCTTCATCGTTCGGGCAAATGTTCGGTTCGATCTTTGGAACGGAGGTTCGAACAAGGCCGGCCAGGGTTGCGTCAACGGTGTTGTATTCCGCAAGCCAATGGATCGTCACTAGCGTTGGCGGTGCGAGATTGATCTCACCCGCGACCCGGGCGCGCAAGGCTTCGTCGGGACGCATCCATCGGTGATCACAAATTTCACCGCCATCGACCTGCACCTTCGCATCACGTTCGACCGAAGTGGCGAAAAACCAAGTATCAAAACGGCGCGGCGCGATGGGTGGCGTAATCCAACGCGCGATCAGACCGAGCCCATCGGGGTTGAGTGACAGCCCTGCTTCCTCTTCGGTCTCTCGCACCCCAGTCCGCCGTACGACATCGAGCACCTTCGCTTCGTCAGCGTGATCGACCGCGCCGTCGCTCTCTTCCACTTTGCCACCCGGGAAAACCCAGATCCCCTCTGAGCCATCACGTTTGGCCCTTTGAACGAGCAGGACTTCACTTCCTACTGCACCCTCGCGAAGCGCGACAACGGTGGCCGAAGGTTTGGGAATTGAGACTTGGGTTTCACTCACGTTGTTCACCTGTGCGGTTGCGTGCCGAATTTTCTAAAAGACGAACACTGTGCTTACCGCTGGTGCTCGAAGACGTTGAGATAGTACCCGGGCACGTTGGGCGCGTGTTTCCGAAACACATATTCCCTGACAAACCGGTAGTCGCGCTTGAAACTTGGATGTTGCACGAGCTGACGATCGATCTCACTGCCGGCCACCAACTTGCCCGCGTTTGCGCGCACAAACTCCACTTGGTTCCACAATACGATTACGTCAGGCTGCCTGCTCATGACGTAGTCGGGCATCCCCGGCTTGACGCCATATGCACCGGGTAAGCGAGCGATCGTCGCGTCATTGAGCCCCCACATGTCGACCGTCGTCATCCCGCTATAAAACGGGATCGTTCCGGCGTCACCTACCGCGATCAGAATCTCCGGAGGATACGTTTCACGCAGCCACGTGCCGAGCGCGATGTGCCCTCGCTCGAGCCCCTTCCGGTATTCCCCAATACTCCATTCGTGGTTCAGGTGCCCCGTGACGTTGTAGTAAAGACACAGCGCGCACAATGCGACCACGACGTAGCGACCCGTGCCGCGCCACAGCATGCGTGCGCCTTCGTCGGCCAAGATCATCAGCGGAACGAGCAAGGGAGCCAGAAATCGATGCCGCCCCATCGCGGCACTCCCCGACCACAAGTCAAAGCTCACCCTGAACACAATCATCAGCCACAGAGCACCGAGCCAAAGGACGACCTTAGAATCCAACCGGAGCGCGAGTCGCCGCGTTGCAACGAGTGCGAACCCCAGTGCCACCCAGATCGCGACGGGTGCGCGCCAGGGGTTTTCAAACATGAAACGACTGATGTCCCGGACCCCCGACGCCAGTCGCTCGACTTGGGTTCCGGTTGCCTTTGCGTAGTACGTATTGGGGAAAGGATGCCCGTAGTAGCCCCAGCGAAACATCTCGTGGACCACCACGACGCCGAGCCCTGCGACAACGAATCCGCCCAGCCAATCGCGAACATCGCCCGCTTGTTCTGGTTTCCCGCGATGCGCAAACCACACGAGTGCCGGCAGCGCGACCAACAAGGGAAGCGCCTCGGGACGCGTCAGGATCATGCCTGCCGTCACGAGTCCCACGACAGTTCCGCTCGTGCGACCAGGCGAGCGCTGCAACGCAAGCAAGCACTCCACCATCAGCACCAAGAAGAGAGGTGTTTCCATCCCGTCGCCGCA
>JASDVE010000233.1:0-4034 GCA_041891195.1 Myxococcota bacterium
CTTCAATGCCCCTAGGGTACGCCCGTCCAGTCATCGTCAGAGGATTCGAAACTCTGGTCATTCGCGTGTATGTGGGACGAACTCGCAATGGAACTCGGCCAAACGCAGAACGACCCAACCAGACAAGCTGGTTAGGCCGCTTCGATCCGCAGTTTGCGCGCGAGTTTAGCTTCGAATCAGAGGGTCAAGCCCAGGGGTCCCGTCGGAAAGCACGCGACGCATCCGGTAAAGGTTCGCCTTGATGGCGTCTTCGGACTTCTCGAGCGCGGTAGCAATGGCGCGGATCGACAGACGACGGCGATGCTTCAGGTGGAAGATGCTTCGCTGAAGTGGCGTGAGATCATTCTCAATGATGTCTTCACAACGCACGAGCATGCGTCTCGCATCGATACGTTCGTCGGCCGGTGCGTCCTTGCCAGCCACTTCGAGGGCACTGCCACTATCAAGGGACTGCAGTATCGGGCGCGCCTTACGAAAGCGGCGATTTACCGTGTTGCGGGTCACCCCAAAGACCCACACGAGAAGCGACGACTGCCCCTGATAGGACGGCAGCGCGCGCAGCAAGATAATGAAGACTTCCTGGGTGACGTCTTCGGCTTCGCCCGGGTCGCCCAACCGCTTCAGCGCAAAGCGGTACACGCGCGGAAAATAGGCTTCGTAAAGGAGGTCAAACTGCTCAGGTTTCCCAGCGAGGATATCGTCCACGAGTTCTCGGTCGGAAGACCAGGCCTTTTTTTCGCCTGATCGGTCCATCTGCAATTCTGGGGGTCTTATGGCTTCCGGCTTGGCTTCATATTTGTTGGCTTTGACACTCGACATCATATCACTCCCGCTTCCTCGCGATCTCGGGACTGACTTGAGCTGGCATCAGAATCGATCGAATGGCGTTCGGCCTTGCTTGCATCAGTTCCTAATGCGTAGACCGGCCGGTGATGGCCATCTGTCTCGCTGTGGAATGACGTGCACACCGTAACCTTAGATCGACGTCCTATGCGGTCTTGTTCGCATCCAGCTTGACATTTTTGGCCTTGAGTGACTTGGCCGGCGATCTCTCACTGGCTTCCCACCCTTGGCGCGCTCACGCTCTTTGGCAGCGACTTTCTACTTACCGCTACCGCCTGAGATGACCGGGTTCCGCTGCCATAAATGGCGTCGGAAAAAACGGTCGTGCGAACGTCAAGATAGATATTGCTTTGATCTCCACACGGACGAGTGCCCTCTATTTTCCCTGTAGCTTCCAACAGAGCACTCATGTAGATCTCGCAGCCTCCGAACTCCTCGCCCCGCTTCGTGTTCCGGTTTCGCACAGCGCGAGACTTGGAATCACTAGCGGGAAGTTCGGCGAACTTGACTTGCTCCCTGTGTTGTCCTCTGATCCTATGAACTCTTCAAAAGTCAGGACTTGCGTCCTGTACCTCTTACTAAGCAATCTTCGTGCCACCATTATCCCCATTGCAGCTTTTTTCACAAAGCATTGATTCCGAAGGGGGAATTGGCACATGCCCGAAGGGGACCCTAGGGTGAAAACCCCTTCCCCAATGAGAAATATTTTTCCCACTGAGGAAAAATATTTCCTGGTGACCACGCAGATATTCGAATTTCAAGGAGAAATTTTCCGGGGCCGCGAGATCGGAGACAAACCACTCCACGAATTGTGTCAAATTCGAAACGAACCGAGGCGACTCAGAGCTTGCCGGGAACAATCCACCAGCGATCATCGATTCGCACCCAAATATCCCGTCTCGAATAATTGACGGACCAAAACCGCAGCGGAAGGGAGTTGTCCCCCTGGAAGTTTACAACGGCAACGGCGCGGTTTACCGCGTCTTCGACATGGAACGACTTGAGGTCGATCAATTGCGGACGGTTTGCCTCGAAGTGCTCATCGCCCAAGTCCTGCACCAGATCTGCGTAGTAGTCCGCAAAGGACTCTTCGCTCCGAAAAACTTCTCGAAGGGCCGGGTCACGAAAGGTCGCGATGCTGTTCAAACGCCTGTGAGCCAACTGCTGATAGAAGATCTCCGCGAGCTGCAAAAGTCGCACAAGCGACTGCTGGTCGGCCGCTTCGAAAGACGTCTCTTCGAGATCTTGCTCGAAGTTAGAAATGATGATCGCGGTAGGGGGCAGCGGCGTAAGTCCAACGGGCTTGGGCACATCGCCCCGCAAGCGGTCGATCAGCGTTGGGCCCTGGCATCCAGCTCCAGCGAAGCCAAAGCACAGGATCGCGAACGCGATCCAAATTCGGTGCATCGGTCGCCGCAGCGTCCGATCTCGCGTTCCAACCTGTCGCATCGTCCCCCCCCCCTTGGCTCGCCTAGACGGGTTTCTTGATCAAACCCGTCAATCTTAATTCGTCGTTTCTTCGATTGCGGCTTGAGCCGCAGCCAGTCGCGCGGCGGGGACGCGGAACGGCGAACATGAAACGTAGTCGAGTCCGACCCGCGCAAAGAACTTCACGCTCTTTGGATCGCCACCATGCTCTCCACAGACCCCGAGTTTGAGCTTTGGTTTCGATTTGCGGCCTTTTTCTGCCCCCATCCGCACAAGTTCACCGATCCCCGCCTCGTCGATTGAAACGAAGGGGTCGTATTGGATGATCCCGGCATCGATGTAATCGGGGAGGAACTTGCCCGAATCGTCCCGCGACAGCGCGTAGCCCATCTGGGTCAGGTCGTTGGTTCCGAATGAAAAAAAGTCCGCATATTCGGCGATCACGTCCGCCACGATGCACGCTCGAGGCACTTCGATCATGGTTCCAATGCTCAGTTGGACGTCCGTGCCCGGGTACTGATTCCGGACCTCATCGATCACCGCCTCGGCTTCGCCCCGCAAGCGTTTGAGTTCGCCTTCGTGTGCGACCAGCGGGATCATGATTTCGGGTTGGACGTCGACACCTTCGGTTCTCACGATGCAGGCGGCTTCGGCGATTGCGCGAACCTGCATGCGGTACACGTCGGGGAACGTGACACCCAGCCGACAACCGCGATGTCCGAGCATCGGGTTGAATTCGTGAAGTGCGGCCAAACTCGCGCGGACTTTGGCAATGGGCGTGCCCAAGCCCTCGGCGACTTCTTGAATCGCCGCTTCATTCTGAGGCAAAAACTCGTGCAACGGTGGGTCAAGCAATCGAACAGTGACAGGGAGACCGTCCATCGCACGGAAGATCTCGGCAAAATCGTCGCGCTGCATGGGAAGAAGTTTCGCAAGCGGCTTCGAACGCTCTTCGACATTGCGCGCGAGGATCATTTCGCGAACCCGCAAGATACGGTCGGGCTCAAAGAACATATGCTCGGTGCGACAGAGGCCGATTCCTTCGGCTCCGAAGTCCCGAGCAACCTGTGCGTCTTCGGGGGTATCGGATCTTGCGAACCTTCTCGGCCCACTCCATCAGCTCGTCAAACGCACCGCCAAGTTGCGGCGTGATCGTCGCGATGGCGCCCAGCATCACTTCGCCTGTACCGCCGTCGATCGTGATCACATCGCCTTCGTTGACGTAAATGTCACCGACACGCATCGTGCGCTCTTCTTCATTGATCTCGAGCGCATTACATCCGGTTACGCAGCACTTCCCCATACCGCGCGCGACAACCGCAGCGTGAGAGGTCATCCCGCCGCGCGCCGTCAAAATGCCTTCGGAGGCGAACATGCCGCCGATGTCTTCAGCCGACGTCTCAATGCGAACCAGCACGACTTTTTCACCGGCCTTGGTACGAAGGTCTGCGCGTTCACTATCGAAGATCGCAACGCCGACCGCAGCGCCAGGTGAAGCGGGCAAACCGCGCGCAATGGGATCGCGCGCCGCGTCAGGATCAAGGGTGGGGTGCAGCAGTTTGTCGAGGGACGTCGCGTCGACCCGAGTGATCGCTTCATTGCGGGTGATCAAGCGCTCGTTCGCCATGTCGACCGCGATCTTGACGGCCGCGGCTGTCGTGCGCTTGCCGGTTCTTGTTTGGAGCATCCACAGTTTGCCCTGCTGGATCGTAAACTCGATGTCTTGCATGTCGCGGTAATGCTTTTCGAGCCGCTTGTAAATC
>JASDVE010000234.1:0-4032 GCA_041891195.1 Myxococcota bacterium
AGCGATCGGCTCAAGCGACATTACCCACATCGCGGACATCGTCCCGACGATTCATCCCAATTTTCCGATCGGTGAAGACATCGCGCTCCACACGAGAGCGTTCGCTGAAGCGACGGCAACCGATCGCGGAAAGGCGGGGTTGCTTGAAGGCGCGCGCGCTATGGCACTCACCGTTCTCGACCTGGTCACTTCAGCAAGCTTGCGCGACGAAGTCCGTATGGCAGCGGGACGCGGCGAAAACGAACCGGGAAGCGCGCGGATGTGGGAGGCGGCGCGCTACTAAAGCTCGTAGACGTCGACCTGGTTCTCGTCCATCCGCCGAACTTTTAGCCAGTTCGTGGCCGTGTCGATCCACGTGAAATCGTCTCGGCCGTTCGCGTCGAGGCCCTCCATGGCGAGTGGCCAATTGATCCCGACAATGTCCGGCTGTTTTCCCAAACGGGGACATCGGGTTCGTTCGCATCGTCGAGGAACGGATGCGAAACGGAGTTTGGATGTCGTTGCAGGCTGGTTGCGAAATTGATGGGGGTATCGATTGTGCAGAATCTCGCGCGCATTGTTTTTGTACATCCAGTAGAGGTCGCTTGTTTGTATTGGGTTGGAACGAATATCATTTCATCCTGTCCCGAGTTGAAAGGCTGTTTGCCTCGCAGTTGCGGTACCCTGATATTCCATCGCGATCGGTCAAGTGAAACGATGGAGTTCCACAGACAGATACAGATTTTACGCAGCGTAGGTTTTTCATTTGAGCGCAAACATGTTTCACGTAGTCCGAAGCCGGCGGCCGCAATGTCGATGAACCTTGGTGGGCGTGCGAGCGACGCACTCAAAACGCGTCGGCGCTTTATGGAACGGCTGCGGGGACTCGGGGTCAACGACCCTAAAGTGCTTAAGGCTTTTGCCACCGTCCCCCGACACCTCCTTGTGCCGGAAGCCCTGCGCGACAGGGCCTACAAAGAGACCCCCATTCCGATCGGCGAAGGACAAACGATCTCTGCGCCGGGTGTCGTGGCCAATATGACGATGGCCCTGGAACTCACCGGGACGGAACGCGTGCTCGAGATTGGGACGGGTTCGGGATACCAGGCTGCGATCTTGGGTCTACTGGCGAGTCACGTCGTCTCGATTGAACGAATCCCAACGCTCGCAATCAGTGCACGGAGTGCGCTTGACCAATTCGGAATCACCAATGTGACGGTGTTCCTCGGCGACGGGACGCTCGGGCGCCCAGACTTGGCACCGTACGACCGCATCGTGGTCACGGCAGGAGGGCCCGAGGTTCCCCGGGTGCTCCTCGACCAACTCGCCCCGGACGGATTGCTGGTCGGTCCGTTTGGACCCCGGCGTGCCCAGAAACTCACGCGCTACTGGCGCGGAAAGAAAGCAGGAAGCTTTCGTGGCGAAGTGATCGGTGAATGCGATTTTGTAGACCTGATCGGTCAGAACGGATGGCACGGCTAACCCGCGGCGCCGCCCTCGCATGTATCGCTTGCCTGGGGTTTACGGTCCTTGGCGGGACTGCGTGCACGTGGCGGCCCGAACCTCGGGGCAGTGCGGGGACTAAGAGCCGGACTTACCACACGGTGAAGCCCGGCGAGAACCTCTACCGAATCGGCAAGCACTACGGCGTTTCTTCTGACACCATCGCACGTGCGAATAGCATCCGAGACGTAACCGAACTGCGGGTAGGCCAGCGGCTCTATATCCCGCGCGGCAATAGGGCGGGGCTTGCGCCAGCGCAGTCTCGAGGGAAATCCACTGATGCGCCGCGAAGTGCTCGGGGCAACGATGCGTTAAAGCAGCGCGTACGTGCCGAAGCCAAGCGCAACGCAAAGCTCAATTTCATGTGGCCCCTAAGTCGAACGAAGCTCACGTCTCGCTTTGGTCGCCGCAATGGGCAGCCGCATGAGGGGATCGACTTGTCCGCGCCAAAGGGCACCACTATTCGTGCGGCCGAGAGTGGCAAGGTGATTCATTCGGGACGGCTTGGTGCTTATGGGCTGGTCGTCATTGTGAAACACGCGGGCAACTACCGGAGCGTCTATGCGCACGCGCGAAAACTCTTCGTACGCAAGGGTCAGTTCGTAGAGAAGGCACAGAAGCTTGCCGAGGTGGGGATGACGGGGCGCACCACCGGGCCCCATCTTCACTTCGAGATCCGGCGCAAAGAAGTCCCGAAGGACCCGCTCTTGTATCTGCCGTAGTCGCTACGGAGACAAGGCGGGCAGGGTGTTAGCCAGCCAGGCTCGCACCCCAACGCAAAAGCGCGGCACGATCCGTTGGGATCGGCCGCGCTTAGGTTTTCTGATCGGCCAAGTTGCCCGATACTTGGTGCTACGACTTGATGCCGAGTTCCCAGACCGGGAAACAGACCCTCGCCATCGTGCGTCGTCCTGTTTCGGCTTCGAAGAGCGCGTCGTCAGTGCCTTCTTCGCGCTTGGCCTTCTTGGCCTCAGCCTTCTCTATACTGATCGACGCGGCAGCACTTCTGCGAAGTTCGTCGGCTGTGAAAATCTCGACTCCGATCTCCGCTGCACGCTTTTCGCAGAGGTCCTTGACCTCCGTGCTATTCAATCGCTTGACGTCAAGCGTGCCTCCCTTTTTCACCGGAGTGAGTAGAGCACCGCGGTCGTCGCCACGAACCTGGAGCCAATCTTCAAGGGTGATCAGGGCTTCGTTCGGAAGCGACACCCGACGCGCCTTCTGATTCTTCGCCTTCCCAGTCTGTACTGTAACTTGCTGGGTTTTCTGATCGAACGAGAGGTCGTCGAGCGAAACCGCGATGAGCTCTGCGAGAGCGAGTCCACCGTGATAAAGAAAGTAGAATACCAGACGGTCTCGCACGCTTTCCGTGCCTTCTGCCTGCTGGCAGGCAAGAAGCAGGGCGCGGAACTCACCGTGCGACACAATGCGCTCACCCGCCCGCGGAATCACCGCCTTCTTGGGCGAGTTAACTCGGTCCCACTCTTCGCTGCTGATGTACCCGAGATCTCGACTTTGCTTGAGCACACTCTTAAGCGCGGTCCGGAATCGTTGGATTGTTTTGTTTGGAAACTTTTCCGAGTCCTGTCGGAACTTATGGTGCGGATCGAGCTGAGAGCGCAGGGACTCAAGCTTCGTCGGCGCGCCAGTTTCCTTCAGCATGTGAAGGGCAGCTTGCCCGTGATGGGCTCGCAACTGGTGCCAAGGAAAGTCGACCCCTTCGCAGGCGCCGGTAGAAAAGACCAATGTCAATGTTTCGAGGGCTTCGCGCGCATGGGTTTGCTCTTCACCCTTCAGGGATTCAAGAAAACCAGTTGCGGCGGCTTGGCCTTTTTCAATTTCGTTTTCGTCCAGAGAGAAATCGGCTGCGAGCGTGAGTGAAAAGCCGCCGGGGAGCTCGCCAATATCGAGTGACAACGTTCTAAGACCTCCTGCCTTGCTGGGGGATACAAGCTGGCGTTTTAATGTGCACCGTGTGGGTTGTAAAATCAAGGTTTACAGCCGACAAGTGAGTCGGAATTATTGAACAAAACCAACAATTAATTTCGTAAGTTGCTAGAATAGCTTAGGTTTTTGTATCTGTCGAGTGGGGTGTTATAGCTACTGTCCGCAGGGCGTGTGCAACCGGCAAATCGACAATGGAAGGATGCAAGCCAGCGCCCCGCAATCATTGAGTTTCTTGGTGCCCGAGCGCAACGCCGAAGGGCATTCACTTCGATCGCGGTGCGTTTACTTTCCGCTACTCTGCGGCCCGCGAGAGCCAAAGCGCGCGAAACCGCCGCTCATTTCGTTCTCCCACAAGGTTAAAACGCCCCCGTAGCTCAGCAGGATAGAGCGCCGGTTTCCTAAACCGTAGGTCAGTGGTTCGAATCCACTCGGGGGCGCCAGGGACGCGTTTGAGGTCGCTTACTTTATTGCATCCTCAGTAAGCGACTCCCGCTTGGGAATTCTCTGGTCCAGCTCTGGGATGTATTCATAGAACTCAAGGCCGGCGTTATCTGACAGATTGCACCAGCTCGAAGTCGCGAAGAAGATGCGGCCGTTTAGTAC
>JASDVE010000235.1:0-4027 GCA_041891195.1 Myxococcota bacterium
GCCTAGGGCATCGTTCAAGCGAGAAAAATCGTCGTTGCCGCCAGTGACGGTGACACTGCCGCCGCCAGTTGAAATTTGGGCGCCTTCTTCCACGTGAACATTTCCGCCGAGGACGTCGTCTCGGGTCGGGGCGTCGGTGGGGTCTGCGGGGATCTCTTCTGTTACGCGCGCGAGCGCGACCACGGTCGCCGAGCCTCCCGTGCCGTCTGGGGCGGCCGAGCTTGTATCGAGCAATGCCGCGGCGGTCAATACCGCGTCGCCGCCTTCGGCCAAAACGAACGCGCTCCCGCCTTCGGTCGTGATCTCATTGTGGAGTGTCACGTTGACGCCGCTCAGGTCCGCTGAACCGCCACCGGTGTGAATCTCGCCATTGAGATCGAGGTCGCCGAAGTATTCATTGCCGCGCGCGCCGTCGTCGGCGTCCTTTTCCGGTTGGCCCGAGTTGGCGCGAAAGTCGAGATTGAGCGTGAAGTCGGTCGCATCGTTGTCGATGTCTGCGTCGACCGTGAGGTTGTTGGCGGCTAGCAAAGTGAGCGTCGCTTCGGTTGAGGGCAGGGCGCCATCGATGTCCCCAAAACGAAGGTCGGCGTCGGCGAGGAAGTTGATGTCCCCGATGTCGCTGCCTTTGTCGCTTCCAGCACCTTCAGTGGTAATCGTGACGTTCGAGCCGGTGAGCAAAACTTGCTTGATCAACCCGACTTCAATCTGCGAAACCGTTTCGTCGTTGTCTGACGTCACGGTGCCACTGAAGAAGAGGGCTGGGTCGTAGCTCCTTTCTTCCTGCAAGTCGTCGCCGAGGCAGTCGTCTCCTGTGCAACTCGATACGATGTCGATGTTGAAGGGATCGAGGAGCCATTCGCCACCGCGGTCATCCGCGTTGCCGCTGCGCGCATGCACGAGTGGGCTGTTCGTCACGTCGAGGTGTTCGAGGCCCGAAGTCTCGACGAACCCGCCGTTGCCCGAAAGCACGCCACCGCGAGCACTAATCTCCCCGTAGCTGCGCGTCGTCTTGTCAGACCAAACGATGACCTTGCCGCCGTCGCCGCTGTGCGTCGCGTCGGCACGCAGGGTTGTGCTCTTGCCAACGTACGTTCCCTGAGATGTGTGTGTTCCGTCGGCACCGGCGCGATCGCCCCCGACGAGAACCTCACCGCCACCCGAATGCCCCGAGGCGTCGAGGGTGGCGTTGTCTGCGATGGCCACGTAGTCGCCGAGTACTTTGATCGAGCCGCCGACACCGCCTTCTCCCAGGCTAGTCGCATCGAGCACGCTGTCACCTGAAACTTCGACGAGCCCGCTGTCGGCTTCTAGCGCGATCTCTTGCGCGCGAATCGTGCCCGTGTTGCGAATCGCAAACGAGAGCATGTCGCCCGCGAGCATGCGCACCTTACCGCCACCCGCGTCGATGGTGCCCGTATTGTCGATCGCGGGTTGTTCGTTGAATGCGTCGCGATCGCTAGACCCTCTTGTTGTGCCGGGGATGGCATCCGGGATCGTGGCTTGGATGATCACGTTGCTGTCGTGCTCGGTAATCCAGATCTCGTTGCCGACGACCGCAGTCAATGAACCGTTGGCGATATAGAGTTCGCCGCCGTTTGAGATGCGCGCTCCGATCAGAACCGCGCTGTTGGCGTGGGTCTCGCCAAAGTGAGTGACTTCGCCAGTCACCCCGGTTGCATGGAGTTTGTCGGCGCGAAAGTCGTCTTCATTGACCGTGCCCGCGACCGCAACCAGTCGACCGACGTCGAGGTATGAACCATCGGCGAACGTCACCCCCGCTTCGTTTGCGAAGATGCACTCGCCGCCGCACTTCACCATGCCGCGAAAGACGCTGGCCGTGACGCCTTTAGCCTGGTTGAGCACGCTTTCGTTCTTGCTCTGAATAAAAGTCAGCGTGTTATTGGCTTGCTGATCCATCTGGTCCCAATGGATCACGGCGCTTTGTGTGCTCTGGTCGAAGGTGGTATTGGCTTCCGTGTTTTCAGTGAAGATGCCGTCGATGGTGTTGGCATTGCCGATGCTGGTTTCGGTCGCGTCGGCAAACGCCGTTGCGGGGCTCACGAAAAAACAAAAGAGCGTGAGCCAGGCGACGCGGCGTTGGCCGCGGCTGTAGTGGTCACGCAGTCGCGCCGCGGTAGGCGGTGAGGCTTTCGTGATGAGACCGTTTTGTTTTTGATTCATCTGGTTCTTCATCGATTCAAACTCAATACATGATGCTGAAGAGGAAGTGAAACTCGCCGCTCTTGTCGATCGGATTAGAGCCGACGCTGTTGCTGTGGGTCTCTTTGATGCCCCGGGCCCAATCGACGCGCACCCGTACTTTGCCCAGGAAGTCGGCCTCGAGACCAACGCCTGCCGAAACGAGCAACTGGTCGAATTCCGACACCTCGCTGTCCCCCTCGCGGTCGGTGTAGCCGAGGTCGAGGAAGGTGCGGATCACGAGGTCCCAGTCGGGGCGACCGTAAACTTGTTGCGGCGTTGCGCGAAAGGGGCCGACAAAGGGCAGCTGCATGGGCACGCGTTTCACTGAAAGCGCGCGAGGCAAGTGAAAACGGTATTCGGCGCTCGTGATGTAGACCGAATCGCCGACTGCAACGCCTTGCTCGAACCCGCGCACGCTGTAGAGACCCCCAACCACCTGAGAGACTTGCGGGATCAGCCGATTGTCGAAGGCATATTGACCTCGGAAGCTGAGCGCTAATTCATGCGCCAAGGTTGAGCTGGCGGTGGTAGTCGGGTCTTCCCAAGCTTTGCGATTGAGTAGCGGCTCGAGATAGTGACTTACGCCGAAGTTCCACTTCAGTGCGTACCAGTCCGCGTCTGCGTCGAATCGTCCAAGGCCACTGGCTTCGTCGCTGTTGCCGTCGTTCCGAGGAGCGCCGATCGCCACGCGCGTGCCTCCAACTTCAAAGCTCAGTCGGCCGAACAAGCTCGAATACTCGTTCACACGTTCGACCTTCGCGCCGATGCTCCCGATCGAAAGCGCCAAGTCTTCTCGGCTGTTCAACGAACGATTGTCGAAGTCAACCTCGCGGTGTTGGTACCCGGCGAAAACGTCAACGAACCAGTTGTGGTGCTGATACAGCTGGTAGATGAGCTGGCCGCCAAGGTTCCAGTCTTCGGTGATCGCGGTCGTGTTTTCGCCGTCAAGAATGTTGCCGAGCCCGATTTCAACCCGGCTAAAGCCGCCGGATATGCGCCAGCGTAAGCGGTCCATGCCCCACCACGGAACCGAGTCGCGGTCGGCCCACGCGAGCCAGCTCGGCTCGAAGCCACTGGTCTTCATCCAGCGCGGTCGTTTCTTGCTGAACCACGGTGCTTCGTAGGAACCGTAGACGCCGTTTAAGTTGTCGAAACCCGCATTGATGAATTCTAGGTTGAGGATGTCGTTGCGGTTGGTGAGCTCCCGGTGGATCAGGCCCAAGCGGCTCTGCCATTTGTTCGTCCGCTGGGTTCCGGTGTTGGCAACCTGGAGGTAGGGGGTCCATGGACGGGGTTCGTTCACGCGGTAGTCGAGGGCGACGCCGTCGCCTTCATTCGACGAAGCCAACGCGGCTTCTACATAGCGTCCGGGGTGCCGGTTGAGTCGGTAGAGATAGTCCTCAAGGACGTCTTTTTGCAGCAGGTCACTCGTGCCCTTTGCGGCATAGCGTTCGGGCTGCAGCGGGGATTCGGTGCGAATGTCAGAATGATATTTATGGTCGATGACCCATTCACCGTCAATGCGATCGCCGACAGCGATCGTCCGCACTTCCTGAATACGTCCCGTCGAGATCTGATAGCGCAGGGTGAATTCGTGGGGGGCGCGAAGGTCGTCTTCGGTCCGCGGGTCGATGTCCCGAGCGTCGGGCAAGACGTAAATTCCCAGGAGACCAAGCTTCTGAAGTTTCTTGAGCAGTGAGCGCGAAATCGTGGCGAGTGCAGACGCATGAAACGGTTCGACGGTTTGGGCGAGGCCGGTGATCACAACGCGCTGGTTGTCGGTACCCGCGCGCGGCGAGACATATCCCGACGGAGTCAAAAAGAG
>JASDVE010000236.1:0-4019 GCA_041891195.1 Myxococcota bacterium
TCAGCGGTTGTCGAAGCAAGGTCTTCCCGATCGCCCACAACAATGCGACCGGTCTCAGGGTCGATACGGCTTACATAGAGCGGCTTGTTGGCATGGTCGATTCCAAGCCCATGGCGCTGACCGATGGTGAAGCGATGAATGCCCCGATGCTGCGCGAGCACTTGCCCATCGTTGTCGACGATTTCACCCGACGCTTCACTGGCCTCGGGCCGAATTTTTTCGACCATCGCCGCGTAGTCGCCATCCGGGACGAAACAGATTTCCTGACTCTCGGCCTTGTCCGCTGTCGCGAGGCCAATTTCACGAGCGAGCATGCGCACTTCGTCCTTGCTCATTTCGCCCAGCGGAAACCGTGCACGTTGCAACTGGTCTTGGCTGAGTTCGAACAGGAAGTAACTTTGGTCTTTGCGCCGATCACGAGAACGAAACAACCGAGCGAGCCCGCTTTGTTCATCGCGTTCGATGCGCGCGTAGTGCCCCGTCGCGACGGATTTCGATCCGAACACACTCGCCCGCGACATCAAATGCTCGAACTTGAAGCGCGAGTTGCAGGTCACGCAGGGAATCGGGGTTCGTCCCGCGAGGTATTCGTCGGCGAAGTTCTCAATCACTTCTTTGCGAAACAGATCGGCGTAGTTCGCAACAAAGAAGCGAATCCCCAAGGCGTCGGCGACCCGTCTTGCGTCGTCGGCATCTTCCAACGAACAACAGCGCGATGCGTCTCCCGACAACTGCATGGTGACGCCAATGACTTCATAACCCTCTCGAGTTAACAGCGCTGCTGCTACCGAAGAGTCAACACCACCCGACATCGCGACGACAAGTCGTTCGCGTGTGGATGCGTCTTGGTCTTGTGATGATGAAGCCGATATTGAAGCCGATATTGAAGCCATAGTGAGGTCAACCAGCGCGCAAGCAAGCGCGGTTCAGAAGGAATCGAGGCGGGAACTTGCCAAATGTCGCTACGAAGCGCCCGCGGCACGAACCTTGGCAACTTGCGGTTCTAAAATATAGGCGGCACGGTCAATCTGTTCGCTGTCATTTCCGAGCCCTACGCTCAAGCGCAGGGACGCCAGGGATTCCTCGGGGGTACGGCCCATCGCGGTCAACACGTGCGAAGGGCTGATCGATCCCGAATGGCAGGCCGCGCCCGCGGAGACGGCAACCCCTTCGAGGTCGAGGGACTGGAGCAAAACGTCTCCCGCTGCGCCGCAGAACTCGACGCTCAGCGTGTTGCAGAGCACGGAAGCCTCGTCGCCGTTGCGTCGGACATCGGGGATGCGCGCTTTAATCGCGTCCCACAACCGGTCCCGAAGCGCGCCGTAATTCGCGATGCGGTCGTCGAGGCCGTCGGCGGCGATTTGCGCGGCCAAGCCGATGGCGACGATGCTTGCGACGTTCTCCGTCCCTCCGCGAAAGCGTCGTTCCTGAGGTCCACCCCGCAACAGCGAATCGCAGCCCGTCCCCTCGCGCACGACCAAGCAGCCAATGCCTTTGGGTCCATTGAACTTGTGCGCAGAGCAAGACAGAAAGTCAGCGGGGACATCGTTCAAGTTCACGACGGCTTTGCCAACCGCCTGGGTTGCATCGACGTGGAGCAAACAACCCGCCGCTTTGATTCGCTCAGCAATCTCAACCATCGGCTGCACGACACCCGTTTCGTTGTTGGCCCAAATAATCGACACGAGTTTCGTCGGTGTCGCAAGTGCGGCATCAAGCTCAGCTAGGTCGATCGTCCCCTGATCGTTTACGCCAAGCCGCACGACCTCGGCATCTCGTGCTTCGAGCCATTCGAGTGGGGCCGTCACTGACGGATGTTCAACCGCGCTCGTTACAATTTTACCGGGCAAATCTGACAATCCAAAAAGGACCGTATTGTTCGCCTCGGTAGCCCCACCGGTAAAAACCACTTCGCTGGGCTTCGCCCCTAAACAAGCCGCGAGTTGATCGCGGGCTCGGTCCACCAAGCGTTTCGCCGCAGCCCCCTCAGCGTGCGTACTCGATGGATTTCCATACCCATCGCGCAGCACGGGTACCATCGCTTCGACAACATCCGGATGAAGGGGCGTCGTGGCGTTGTGGTCCAAGTAAATGCGATCGCTCATGCTGGGGTCACTCTTGCGTCGGGAGCGACTTCTTCTGGAATCTTGGCGAGCACATCAGCCAACGTCGATCGATTCGAAAAACTTCCGGTGGCCCGGTCGAGTTCGGCGATCATCTCGTCGACGATCTTGTTCACGGGGGTGCGAAGCTCGTCTTCGATCTCGGCTCGGTTTCCTCTCAGGGAAACGACCAAGTCAGAAATTTGAATACGTTCTGAAGGACGCCCCAACCGATAGCCTTCGTCTTTCCCCCCTACTGAACACAGGCTCAAGATTCCCTTGTCTTCTAGCTTGTCGAGGATCTCGCGCACCGCACGAACCGACGCCCCGACTCCGTTGGCAAGCTCCTCCGCGCCCGGTGCCAAGGCTCCCTCGCGCCGGTCGCGGAAACATCGCGCGACCTCGACCGCGAGATGAAAGCCCAACGTTTCGACTTCGGCGGGACACAAAGACTGGCTCTGAACTTCGAGGCGATAAGAGTCCCTATTCTGATGCGCAAAGCTAAATTCGGCACCGAGCAGTACAATCGCCCAACACACGTACAACCAAACGAACAACAAGGGCAGCGCGGCAAAGCCACCGTAAAGCGCGCTCGACTTTGCGGCCCCAATGCTCATGCCCACGTACGACTTCTGGGCGACAGAAAACAGAACGGCGGCAAGACCGCCGCCGATCAATGCAGAAACAGCCTTGACTTGGGTGTTTGGACAAAACCAGTAGATGAACGAGAAGCCAATTAACAAAAAGAGTTCAGGCGCATGTTTGAGGCCCATCTCGTAGAGCAAAGGAAAACCCGGCACCTCGAACAAGCGCGCGAGCATCGGGTCCGATCCAAGCGACGCCCCGAGCGACATCGCGACACCGGTAAAAAGCGGAACCACGATGATCACGGCAAGGTAATCCGCAAAGCGTCGCGCGATCCCCCGATCCTTGCGAACCCCCCATATGGAGTTGAGCGTCGTCTCGAGATGTCGGAGTGCGAAGATCGTCGAGACAAAAAGCACTGCAGCACCGAGGCTTCCGAGGCCCACGATGTTGGCGCTGACAATCAGCTCCAACAAGATGGATTGCACTTCCGGACTTCCCGCGGCGATGTAGCCAACCGCGATCGCCGCAAGCTCGTTGTTGGGATCGAACAGACGTACGATCGAAAGCGCGACCGCGAGCAGTGGAATCACGGACAGCGCGGTGACATAGGTCAGCGCACTCGCCCGCAAGAGCAGCTGATCCTTCACAAAGCCTTGGCCCACCATCATTATGACCTGAAGCGTTCGCGTCGCAAAGCCCAAAAATGAGCCGGGGCGCATGTCGAGGCTCCAGAGATCTTTCAGCATAAACTGACGCGCGCGATCAATCCGGTCGACAACCGACAGGCTCATGGCTTCCCCTCGACCGACGCCCATCCAGCAAAGCCCTCGATGATACGAGGACCGATGCCGGGTACGCGCGCTAAGTCGTCAATCGAGGCAAAGCGTTCTTGTTCCCGCGTGGCGACGATCGCAGCGGCGCGGCGCGGGCCGATTCGGGGCAATACCTCAAGAGCAGCCACATCGGCGATGTTCAAATCAAGCGTCTGACCGAACAACAGGCGCGCGGGGCCTCGTAGCGCGGCTTTCGCATCGCGTTGCTCAGCGCAGACCACGCGGGTCGTCCAGCCATTGTGCGCCGAAACTTCAACGGGCGAAGAACAAAGTGCCGGGTCTTGAGATCCTTTTGTCCACGTCACATGAAAAAGACACATACACGCGGCGAGACACAGAAGCCCACCGGCAAGGCCGCGCTCGCGTTCGTTGCTCTGCGCTGCGTGCATATTCAGGCCTCCACGCGGTCGGGCTCGACTACCAAGCCCTCAGACTCTCGATTCGTTTGTTGTTCTTTTCGCGTGTCTTTCTTTCCGAAATCATCGCAGTCAGGACA
>JASDVE010000237.1:0-3304 GCA_041891195.1 Myxococcota bacterium
CTTCGTCTACGACTGTTTCCTGCTCGCTGAACTCGACGGAGTCCCCACGGTATTCGAAGACGGAAACAATCTCTTCAATTCATTCGAAGTCGATCACGCCGATCGCTGGTCTTTCGACGCGCTCACGCGCTCGGGGGTCCTGGACTACCTAGGACAAATCAAGCAACAGGTGCTCGACCGTCTCGCCGGTCACGAACTGGATGCGCGAGAGCTGTATCACTACCAGCTCGCCGTGCATCATGAGTCCATGCACGCCGAGGCCTTTACGTGGACGCGGCAGACCATGGGCTATGTGGCTCCATTGCTCGGAATTCGAGTCGACGCTGCGGGGACTGGGGATCGCGATCTTGCGGTGAATGGAGACGCGCGAGTCGAGGGAGGAACGTTTCCACTGGGAGCGCGTCGCGAGCAGGGCTTCGTGTTCGACAACGAAAAGTGGGAACACCCAGTTGAAGTCGCGCCGTTTTCGATCAGCAAGACTGCGGTTACGAACGCCGAGTTTCTCGACTTCGTCGACGCAGGCGGGTATCGCGCACGCGAGTTTTGGTCGTCGGCAGGTTGGGTGTGGCGCGAAAAGGCAACTGCTGAGCATCCGCTGTATTGGAAGTGCGAAGACGGTGGCTGGAGCGACCGCTTCTTCGACGGTTGGGCCCCGCTCCGGGAACGCGCCCCGGTTGTCCATGTCTGCTGGTACGAAGCCGAGGCGTACTGCACCTGGGCGGGGCGACGCTTGCCCAGTGAAGCGGAATGGGAATGCGCGGCGAGTACCGCGCCCAATGTGCCGGAAAAGCGTCTCTTTCCGTGGGGCGACGATCTGGATTCGCTCGCGGCGAACTTGGGCTTTCATTCTTGTGGTGCCGTCGATGTCGACGCATACCCGCAAGGCGATAGCGGTTGGGGCTGCCGGCAGATGCTCGGCAACGTGTGGGAGTGGACCGCGTCGGCGTTCTATCCATACCCCGGGTTCGTGGTCGATACGCCATACCGCGAATATTCCGCGCCTTGGTTCGGCTCCCCAAAAGTTCTGAAAGGCGGGGCGTGGGCAACGAGCCCAAACTTGGTGACGAACACGCATCGCAATTTCTTTGAACCGAATCGCCGCGACGTCTTCGCTGGTTTTCGCACCTGCGCGCGTGACAAGGTTGTACGGTAGATCGGCTTCGGTCATTTAGACTGGTTGTCAATTTCGGGATTGGGAAAGCTGCGTGCGAATGCGTTCTGGGTTCGCGACCATGGGCCACCGCGCAATTGACCTCAGGGAAGAAAAAGATCGTGGAAAACGCAAAACCGGCAGCGCTCGCGGGACGTCGTGTCGTCGAACTTTGCGACGAGTCGGGGATGTACTGCGGCAAGCTACTCGCGGACCTCGGCGCCGACGTGCTGCGAGTTGAACCTCCGGGTGGCGATCCGCTGCGAGGGATCCCGCCTCACCCAGATGCGGTCGCGAATTCACCGATGGGGCTGCGCTTTCGTTACCTCAACACCAACAAACGAACGCAATGTCTCGACCTCACGGATACAGACGGCGCCGAAGCCTTCAGGCGGCTCGTGGCTTCGGCGGACCTGGTGCTCGAAACCATGGCACCCGGTCGGCTCGAAGCCCTGGGTTTGGGGTACGAGGCGCTCAAAACGATCAACCCCGCAATCGTCGTGGTCTCGATGTCGGGGTTTGGTCAGACGGGCCCACATCGCGACTATGTTGCGAGCGATCTCGTGACCAATGCCGTCGGCGGTGCCTTGTATGTGACGGGCGACCCCGAGGACCCGCCGGTGAATCTCGCGGGAGATCAAGCGCACATGATGACGTCGAGCTGTGCAGCGGCGTCGAGTCTTATTGCGTTACGACAACGCGACGCAACGGGGCAGGGACAGCACGTCGACATTTCTGCTCAAGAAGTGATGCTTGCCGTGACCCACATTTCAGGCGTCGGGAAATATCTCGATGACGACGTGATCCCGGTTCGCAACGGCACTTCACTCTTCGCAGCGGTTCCATCCGGTGCCTATGCGTGCAAGGACGGCCTGATCTACTTGATCGTGAACCGTCCCTTGCACTGGGAAGCGCTGGCGAAGTGGATTCACGAAGAGACGGGTAACGAAGAAGTCATCGACCCCATGTTCGAGGGGCCGTCGTCCGTCCGAATTGAATACCGCGAGTTGCTCGACATATTTATCGGCGACATGACGTGTAAGTACACAGTCGACGAGATCTATCACGAAGGACAACGGCGCCACATCGCGATGACCCCGGTGAGTTCGAGCGCGCAGATCGTTGCTGACCCGCACCTCGCGGCTCGGAAGTTCTTTGTCGATGTTCCGCAAGCGGACGGCGGTAAGCTGGTGATGCCGGGGGCGCCTTATCGTTTTGATGCAACGCCGTGGCGGATCGACAAACCCGCGCCCCTCGTCGAGGCTGACCACAAAAAAGGCTTCGAACCGCGAGCCGATCGTCAACCTGTGACCGCCGCCACAAGGGTTGCAATCCCCTTCGAGCATCAAGCGCTCGCGGATCTTCGCGTCGTTGAATTTACTGCCGGCATGGCGGGACCGTGGATCGGACGTTTCATGGCGTACTGTGGCGCGGACGTCGTCAAGGTCGAGTCGGTAAAGCGTCCCGGTGTGGTTCGGCTTTATATCCCGCCGCGCAACCGAGAACTCGGTGTTCAACCCACGCTTTCGCCTTGGTTCACCGACTGGGACGCGGGCAAGCGTTTTGTCGCTCTCGACCTCGCGAATCCCGAAGCCACAGGGCGTGCAAAGAAGCTGGTCGCAAGCGCAGACGTCGTGATCGAAAACAACAGTACCGGCGTGATGGAAAAGCTCGGCCTTGGCTATGACGTGCTGCGCAGCATCAAGCCCGATCTCATCCATCTCAGCAGCACGGGGTACGGGGACAGCGGCCCATGTGCGAAGTACGTGACCTGGGGGCCAAACATCGAAGCGTTCTCGGGCTTGAGCCAGCTGTCCGGCTATCCCCATCGCGAATGTACAAACACCCAATATGCATATCCCGATGCGCTTTCAGCCTTGCATGGTCTGGTCGCTGGTGATCATGCCACTCTCCACGAGCGCGGTAAAAAGACTTCGCAATGCTGCCGAGCATGGGTTAGGGTTGGGCTATCCGTTAAAAGGCTTCGCAATGCTGCCGATCACATGGCACACGCAGGGAGGCACATAGGGAGGCACGCACAGGGAGGCGCACATAGGGAGGCACACAGGGAGGCACACATAGGGACGCACACACAGGGAGGCACACACAGGGAGGCACACATAGGGAGGCACACATAGGGAGGCACACGCAGGG
>JASDVE010000237.1:3314-18074 GCA_041891195.1 Myxococcota bacterium
ATCGAAGTCGAACCGGGGAAGGGCAGCACATCGGTCTATCGCAACTAGAAACGACGATTGCATCGCTTGGCGTCGCCATGCTCGAGCCCCTAAACACAGGAAGCCCAAGCGAACGCGTCGGCAATCGATCCACCTATATGGCGCCCCATGGCTGTTACGCCTGCGCGGGAGAGGATCGCTGGTGCGCAATCAGCGTAAAGGACGACGAACAATGGCTGAACCTTTGCGGGGTATTGGGGCGTGATGACTGGGCCCGTGATCCGCGCTTCGAAACCGTAGAGGCAAGGCTCGCGAACATCGACGCCCTAGATGACGCGATCAGCCAATGGACGCGAACCCGAGACGCACATGAAGTCATGCACATGCTTCAGCGGGCGGGTGTCTCAGCGGGCGTCGCCCAGAACGTCGATGACATGCTTCAGCGCGACCCTCACCTCGCAGACCGCCGCTACTTCGAAACCATCGCGCATCTCGTGAAAGGAAGCGTTGTGGCGCCGGGGATTCCCGTTGGCTTGACGCTAGTTCCAGGCCGAACCCTGCGCGCCGGCGCGGCCATGGGCGAGGACAATGACGCGGTGTTTGGCGACTTGCTTGGAATTGGCGCCGACGAATTGCAGCGCTTGCGTGACGTGGGTGCGATCGAAACCCCGTAGCGCCGCTCACACTTCGCTGTAGTCCACCATTTTGAGCAGGCGATACGTGAACTTCCAACCGTCATCGACACGGACGTATCGGTCTTTGTAGAAGCCGTGTCCCGTCATCGTTTTGCCGTCCACCACGCTTCGCAAGTCGAGATAACAGGTACCCGTGGCGGTGTTTCCATCGATCTCAACCACGTGGTTATGGACGAACGGGCGAAAGTCGTTCGCGGCGAACATCTCTTCGTACGACTTGAGAAGGTCTGCTCGGCCAATGATGGGCGGGCGATCGCCGGTGTCCATTTCGGCGTCGTCGGTAAAGAGCGCGATGGCACCGGGCACATCTTTCTGCCATACGCAGTGCGCGTAGCGCCGGCCGAGATCGCGGATCGCTTCGAGGTCTGCAAGCTCGCGAAGCTTGGCTTCGCCTGTGGATTCGATCATTGGCCTACTCCTCGAGGGTTTCGGCGACGAGTTCGGCAATGTCCTTTGCTCGAATGTCGCCATCGGGGTTCTTGGCGCCGAGCGCATCGTCAAACATTTGCACGCAAAAGGGACAGCCCACTGCCGCGGTTCCAGCGCCCGAGTTCTGAACGTCTTTTATGCGCGTGTGGTTGATGCGTTTTTCGGGGCTGTCGTCCATCCATGCGTAGCCACCTCCCGAACCACAACAGCGCGACTTCGACTTGCTTGCCTCCATCTCAACGAACTCACCTTCGTTCGTGATGTTCTCCAGGATGTTTCGCGGTGCGTCGTAGACCTCGTTGTGTCGACCGAGATAGCAGGGGTCGTGGTAGGTGACGCTGTCGAGCTTCTTCTTTGGCTTGAGTTTGCCCTCGCTCATCAGGCCGTCGATCATCTCGGTGTGGTGCACGACTTCGATCTCGGCGACCTGCTCTCCTGCCTGGTCTCCTGCATAGTCCGGGTATTCGTTCTTGATGGTGTTAAAGCAATGTGGGCAGGCAGTTACGACCTTTTTGATACCATATTGCTTGAATGTCTCGATGTTCGTCTTGCTGCAACCCTGGAAGGAAAGTTCGTCTCCCGCGCGCCGGGCTGGATCGCCGGTGCATTGTTCTTCGTTGCCGAGCAACGCGAAGTCGACACCACCTTCCTGCATCACCTTGACCATGGCACGGCTGGTTTCGATGTTGCGATCGATCATCGCCCCGGAACAGCCCACCCAGAACAGCGTGTCTGCCTTGTCGCCCCGGCTGTAGACCTTGACGTCTAGGTCTTCGAACCATTCTTCGCGGTCCTTGCCATTGCCCGCAAAAGGATGACCGCGGTCTTCAATGTTCTTGAGGAAGAGTTGGGTCTCGTCACTCATCTTGGACTCACTCATCACGAGATAACGGCGCATGTCGATGATCTTCGGGATGTGTTCAATAAAGACCGGACATTCTTCCATGCACGCACCGCAAGTGCGGCAGCCCCAAAGTTCTTCTTCGAGCACCGCGGGCGTCCCGTCTTCGCCGTCGCCGAGGAGCATTCCCAAAACCCCGTCCGGGACTTCTTCGCCGGACTGCTTTGCTTCGAGGAGGGCAGGGCCCGCGCCATCGAGATGGGTCTTCATGTCTTGGATGAGTTTGCGCGGGCTCAGCGGGACACCACTGTTACTCGCGGGGCAAACGCTTTCGCAGCGGCCGCAGTTCACGCATGAGTCGAGATCGAGTAACGCCTTCGGGCTGAACTGATTGATCTGGTTGAAGCCCAGTACGTCGAGGGCATCGGGGTCCGTCTCGGCAAGTTCGTCAATGTCGGGATAGCTGAGTTTGCCGCTGGGCTCGAAGTTGTGAAGGAAGAGGTTCGCGGTGCCAAAAACCACATGCTTGAATTTACCGATGGCGAAGTAGCCGATGAAAATGAAAGCCGTCGCTGCGTGGAACCACCAATTGTAACGATGCAGGTTCGTGAGTGTTTCGGTGTCGAGGTTCTGCAACATCAACGCGACGACGTAGCCACCGGGAGACCACGGTGCGAGTTCGGGCTGAACACGCAACTCGGTGACCGCGATCCGAAGTCCTTCGACGACGAAACCCTGAGTAAAGATCAAAAGCAAGAGTAATACTGCGACCCAGTCGTCGGTCACGGAATGAAAGCGACCGGGCTTCACGACGCCGCGGTAATAGAGCGCCATGAGCAAGCCCACGATGCCGAGGATTCCGAAGCTGTCGCTCAGCAACGAGTAATAGAGGTAGAAGGTGCCCTTGAGAAATTCGATGCCCGTCCACTCTTGAACGGAGATCATCCCGGTCGCAATCAATTCAGCGAGAAAACCATAAAAGATGAACAGGTGGGCGACCCCCATGAAGGGGTCCCGGAGCTGTCGCCTTTGCAAGAAGATCTCGGCTAGTGCGAAGCGAATTCGCTCGCCTACGCGGTCGACCTTGAACTCACCGGTGCCGAGCTGCCATAATTGTGCGCGTCGGTAGATGCTGTATCCGACTACGACGAGTGCCACGGCCAAGAAGCCATAAATCAGCACATGGCCAGTGATGTTCCAGTAAATTTGCCGGGTGGGGCCCATGCTCTTCCTGTGTTTGGAGTGCCGCAGGCTACCAAGTCGAAACTCCCTCTCGCAACAATCTGGGGACGAAGAGAAAACAGCCATCTATACTGCCGCTTCACAGGTTGCATCGCTTTGCGCGGGAATCGAACCATGCGCGGTGATCCCGCGGGGCCATTAAGCAGGTTTGCCCCAAGGCCACGTACAGACGGATTCGCGTGACCAAAGTTCAAGAACAAATTGACCACTGGGTCGCGCAGGGCGAAGAAATTGCCCTCGCCACCGTAGTTGGGGTCCGAGGCTCGGCGCCGAGACCCGCCGGTGCGCGCTTTGCGCTCACCCGCAGCGGCTCGATGGTCGGTTCGGTTTCGGGGGGCTGTGTCGAGAGTGATGTCTACGAACGCGCACTCACGGTGCTCGATCGCGGCGCACCGGCCCTCGTTTCGTACGGCCCGGCCAAACTCGACGGCTTTGAAGTTGGGCTGAGTTGTGACGGGTATATCGAGGTCTTGATCGAGCGCTTCGCACCAGATGAGACGTACAGGTCGTTGCAGGCCGCAACAAATGCCGGAAGGCCAGCCGCGATGGCGACGTGTCTTTTACCCGAAGCGCTATTGGGTGCACATTTGGTGGTTTTGGGCGGAGCCGCTGGCGGTGACGAAGGGCAATACGTGGGTTCGGTCGCGCCGTCGGTCGATGCACAGATCGCAAACGAAGCGCGGCTCTTGCTCGACAAGCGCGCAAAAGGTGTGATCGAAATCGTCGAGCAAGCTGAGACGTACCGCGTGTTCATTGAGACGTTTGCGCCGCCACAACGGTTGTACGTCGTCGGTGCCACCCATATCGCAGTTTCTCTGTGTAAGATGGCAAAGGAAGTGGGCTTTCAGGTCTACGTGATCGACCCCCGCACTGCATTTGCGGATCGCGAGCGCTTTGCCGCCGCGCATGCCGTGCTCCACCAATGGCCGGTGGATGTAATGGATGGTGCAGGTTTGGATGCAGATGCATATGTGCTGACGTTGACTCACGACACGAAGTTCGACCTCCCGGCCCTTGCGCGGGCACTACAATCTGATGTTCGCTACATCGGGGCCCTTGGAAGTCGCAAGACTCACGCCAGGCGGCTCGAGACCCTGCGGGAGCAGGGCTTTGACGACGAAGCATTGGCCCGCATCAAGACGCCGGTCGGGTTGGACTTAGGGGGGCGTAGTCCCGAAGAAATCGCGCTCGCGATTCTGGCCGAAATGGTGGCAACAAAATATCAGCGAAGTGGTGGTTCGCTTTCAGCGGGCTGACCGGCACGACGCGCATGAGACCCCTGCGTTAGAGAGACTGACCATCGCAGGAAAGAAACCACAAACGTCGAACGTCCCAAACGCACGCTCGAAACGAAGCGCGTATGAAGGAAGACCCGAATGGCCATTGAGATTCAAGAGAAATTCGAAATCGAAGCCCCCACGGACCGGGTTTGGCAATTCATTTCGACTCCCGAGCTTGTCGTGGGATGTCTTCCCGGGGCGTCGCTAGCCGAAGTCGTAGACGAACGGAACTTCTTGGGGCGCGTGAAAATTAAACTGGGAGCCGTGACTGCCGCCTATAAGGGAAAGATCCACTTCGAAGACGTGGACGCCGAGCGGTACTTGCTCGTAATGGTGGGCGAGGGCAAGGACCCGAGCGGTGGCACTGCGAAAGCGCGGATCACCGTGCAATTGTCGGAGCTCGAAAGCGGGGCGACCGAAATGTCGACTGAAGCGACGATCGATTTGACCGGCAAGGTGATGCAAGTTGGTGCGGGCATGATCAAGGGCGTCTCGCACCAGTTGTTTCAAAAATTTGCGAAGACCGCAAAAGAACGGCTCGAACAAGCAGCGCCCGCCGAAGCAAGTGCCAGTGCAAGTGACGAAGCCGCCCCGAGCGATGCGTCGGCTGCCCCTGCGGTTCCTGCAACGGCCGCCAACGATGACAATGATGAAGCGCTGAGTGTTTTGCCGCTTCTGCTCAGCACGTTGGGCGCTGCGATTCGCAATTTTTTCTCCCGTTTGTTTGGCGGCTCCAAGAATTAACGAGCGTTACGCAAACCCGAACCTCTTACCTGAACCTTGTAACGACGAATCGACCGGCGATCCAAACGGCTCGTGGACATGAAAGTGATTGGAGACGCACATGGCAGGCGCACTCGCGGGCATCAAAGTGATCGAAATGGGCGGTGGCGTGAGCGCCCCGTTCTGCGGGAAGTTGTTTTCGGACTACGGTGCCGAAGTCATCAAGGTCGAACCGCCCGAAGTGGGTGATCCGTCTCGGCAATGGGGCCCGTTCCCAGGTGACGTCGCGGACATCGAAAAAAGCGGCGTCTTTCATTGCTTGAACACCAATAAGAAGTCGGTCGTGTTGGACGTCAACCTTCCGACGGATCGCGAGAAGCTTATTGCCCTCATTGCCACGGCCGATGTGCTGATCGAAAACAACACCCCTCAGCAAATGCGAAACTTGCGGCTCGACTACGATTGCTTGCAGGGCGTGAACCCGCGGCTCGTGATGGTTTCCATTACGCCGTACGGACAAACAGGGCCCTACGCGGACTGGAAGGCAACGGACCTAAACGCGTATCACCTCACGGGCGCGAGCTCTCGCTACTGCGGGCTGCCCGGCGAAGCGCCGCTTGAACACGGTACGTTCGCCGCTGACTACTTTGGTGCGGTTGCCGGAGCGTCATGGGGACTGGCCGCTGTTTATGGTCGCAAAAACACCGGCGTGGGTCAGCATGTGGACGTGTCCAGTGCGGAAGCGATCGCCGCCACCTTTGTGGGCGGACAGAACATCGGTGGCTACGCGCAAGACGGGAAGTTCGAAAAACGCACGGGGGTGGGCATGCCGCTCGGTGCGCCCGCCACCATCGTCCCTTGTAAGGACGGGCACGTTTGGATGCTTGCCCTCGAACCGGGGCAGTGGAACGGGATCGCCAAAGTGATGGGCGACCCCGAATGGATGCAGACGGAAATGTTTCAGGACATGTTCTCGCGCGCCGAGAACGCCGACCTGATTTATCCGCTGATCGAAGAATGGACGATGAGGCACGGTAAGCACGAGATCATGGAACAATGCCAGGCTGCTGGCGCTCCGGTGTCTGCGGTCTTTACGGTGGCCGAAGCCGCCGAGCATCCGCACCTGAGCGAGCGCGGGTACATGCTCGAACTCGACCATGAAGCGTTGGGAAAGGTTCGCCTGCTGGGGGCACCGTTCAAACTTTCGGAAACCCCCGGTGGTCCTACGTCGTCGGCACCGCTTCTCGGTGCGGACACCCAAGAAGTTTTGGCCGGGTTACCGGCGGAGAGGCCCTCGGAGCCGGCGATTGCAAACAACGGAGCGCGTCCACTTCAAGGGCTTCGCGTTGCGAACTTTGGTTGGGTGTGGGCGGGACCGGTCGTGGGTCAGACGCTGAATTTTCTCGGCGCAGAGGTGTATAAGGTCGAGTCCAATGTTCGCGTCGACATGACACGAACCCTTCCGCCCTTTGGTGGCGGCGAGTCGGGACCGAACCGAAGCCTTTCGAATCATGCTTGCTGGGCAGGCAACGGAAGTGTGACGATCGACTTCAAGAGCGAAGATGGGCTCGCGCTCGCGCGTCAGCTCATCATGGAATCCGACGTCGTGATCGAAAACTTCGGCCCGGGCGTGATGGACAAAATCGGCCTCGGCTACGAAGAGATGAAGAAGCACAAGGCCGACCTCGTCATGCTCTCCATGCAGGGCGCGGGGGCATACGGCCCGCTGATGAACACGCGCACCTACGGCCTAAGCCTCACGTCGCTTACGGGGCTCGACAGTTTGAATGGTTACGAGGGCGGCCCGCCGCTCCCGGTGGAAAACGCGTACTCGGACCCATTTACGGGGATCTTCGGCGCCTTCGCGGTGGTCTCAGCGCTCCACCATCGCGATGAGACGGGCACCGGCCAGTATATCGACTTTTCGCAGCAAGAAGCCGTCATGCAAATGGTCGGGCCCGCCTTCATGGATTACGCGATGAACGGTCGCGTCGCCGGGCCGGTCGGCAATAAACATCCGAGAGGGATCGCCGCTCCGCATGGCGTTTTCCCGTGTTCCGGAGACGACCGCTGGATCTCAATCTCAGTCGAAGAAGAGAGCGAATGGAAAGCGCTTGTCGCTGTGATGGGAAGTCCTGACTGGGCAGACTCCCCGGAATTCAGTTCGCTTCGGGGCCGCCTCAAGCATATCGAGATGCTCCACGAACAGATGGCGCTCTACACGCAGGGCTGCGACGACCGAGAACTCACCGAAAAGTTGCAGGCCGCAGGTGTTGCGGCGGCACCCGTACTCAACGTGGGCGACTTGCTGCACGACCCGCACTTCAAGGCGCGGAACACGTTCATCGAAGTGGATCATCCCTTGGGCTTTCGTGAAACGATTTATGGCTCGTACGTGAAGCTCAGCCATAGTCCCGTCACGGTGAAGCCGGGCCCGGTCATCGGGCAGGACAACGAGCACGTCTTCAAGAACGTTCTTGGGCTTTCGGAAGATCGCTACAACGAACTGGTCGAGAAGAAGGTGATCTACTAGCCGCGAGAATTGCGATGCCCCCCGAAACGATCTTTACAGTCTGCAATTATGGCGTGCTTCCCGCATGGTTGTTGCTGGCCTTCGCTCCGGGGTGGTCGCTGACCCAGCGTCTCGTTCACCAGGTGTGGATCCCGATGCTATTGGGTGCGGTGTACCTCGGGATCTTGGTCTTCGGCCCCCCGCCTCTGGAAGGCGCAGACTTCTTCTCGCTTCATGGCGTAATGACGTTTTTCACAAGCCCGTGGGCCGTCGTCATGGGCTGGGTTCACTATCTCGTCTTTGACTTGTTCGTTGGCGCATGGGAAGTGCGTGATGCAAAGCGTCGCCAAATCTCTCATTGGCTCGTCGTTCCCTGTTTAGGCTTTACGCTGATGTTCGGGCCGGTTGGCCTACTCGCGTATCTCGCGCTTCGCCTTGGGATGAAGGGCGCGGTGACACTCGAGGAATAGGGCAGATTGGTCGATCGACGTCGAAGCGTTCAGCGCACGACCCTCGCAGGGGCGCGGTCGCGTAGCCGATGAACTGTACTTTCGTCGCCAGTCTGTCCAGTCAGCGCCGTAGCGCGGACTCACTCGACAACACCCACTCTTCGAGATTTTCGGGAAGTTCCCATGCGAACTCGAGCGCCTGGGCGCGCTCCTCGCCCATGTTGATCGAGAACAGCTGACGGAAATGACCTTCGATTCGTTCGCTGAAGAGTCCCAAAGCCTTGAGCGTCGGGATGACGAACCCCCGAATCGGACCGGCGGCGCCGCCTTCGGGCGGTACGTCTCTCGTCATCACTTCCTGCTCTTCGCGAATGGCATTGATGGCTTCCATTGGGTCGAGGCCCACGCTTTGCCAGACCGCAAACATGGAGTCGCGTGCAGAGTTGCCTGCGCGCGACGCGATGAGCAAGCGGGCCGCTTCGAATGCAAAGTCTTCAAGGTCGGCCTTTTCTTCGTCCGACAAGGTCGAGATGATAAAGCCCAAGTACTTCACGCCGTAAGCACAGTGCCGAGCTTCATCTCGTGAGATATACGTCAGCATTTCTTTGAGCAGGGGTTCTTCGGTGGTGTTTCGCATGTCGCGGAAGGTGTAGAGGGCGAGCCCTTCGACCACGACCTGCATACCCACGGCTTTGTGCATCCAACTTTCGCAGCCGATTGTTTTGTCGAGGACTTCTTTGAGAGAGGGCATGATGGGCTGCACTTCGTCGAGCAGATTGATGTACGCCGCAAAGGCTTCGACGTGCCGCGCTTCGTCCATCGTCTGCGTCGCAGCATAGAACTTGCCGTCCATGTGCGGGACGGCGGCGACCATCTCACTCGCAACCATCAATGCACCTTGCTCACCGTGCAAGAAATTTGAAAGCAGGAAGGCCGAAGTCTTGCTCGCAACTCTCCACTTCAAATCGGGGTCGAGACGCTTCCACCACTGCGTGTGTTGCAGGGGGATGCCAGCCACGGAGAATGTGCGAGAGAAAAGTTCGCGATCGATTCCCTGATCCCAGTTCAGATCCTTGAGAGCGATCCACTGCCGATCCAACGCGTTGGCGTAAAGGGTGCGGATCGAGTCGATCTCGCTGCCGTAGTTCCAGTTGTAAATCGCGTCCATGCTGACGCGAACGTGTTCGGTCGTCGGCTGTTTTTCGGGCAAAGCGTCACTCATGGTCGTCCCTCATCGGTTGCGGCGCGGCCCTCAGTATACCAGTACGAGTGCGCCAAGCGTCATTCCCGGTGCGGAGCGCAGAGTGGGTTGTGTCGCGCAGACGCCTAGGCCGGTGGCATATCGAGGAGCTCGCGAATTTCCACTGCCGTAAAGTCGTGCGCTTTGGAACAGAATTCGCAGCGAACTTCTTGGGTCACATGATCGTCGACCATTTGTTGAAGCTCGGCTTGGCCCAGGAGTTCCATCGTGCGTAGAGCGCGCGCGCGGGTGCAGGTGCAGCGAAAAACCGGATAACTCGTGTGGCGGTCTCGAGAGCCAAGGCCGCGCAACAGCATGTCTATTAATTCATTGCAGTGGCTATCCGAAAGGGCGAGCTGCGAAAGAGGCGGCATCGCCTGCACGTTCTGTTCGACGATGGCGATTTCTTCGTCGGTCGCGTCGGGCAAAATCTGGACGAGAAAGCCAGCCGCCACCACGGCGCTCTCGTCGTCAGCCACCGCGACACCGAGTCCCATGGCCGAAGGCGTCTGTTCGCTCTCGGTGAGATAAAGCGTGATGTCAGTCGCGATTTCGCCGCTAATCAGCGGGACCGCGCCAGAGTAGGGCTCGCGCCATTCGGGGCGATGTCGGACGACGCGAAGCGCACCGAGGCCAATTGCCCGGGCCACGTCGGGGGTGCCATCGCGAAGTCGCAGGTCGACGCCGGGGTGCTCGACCGTTCCACGCACGTGACCAAACTCGTTTGCGATGACGACAACATTGCCAAGTGGGCCGTCGCCGCGAAATTGAAGTTGCACGGTCTCGCATGCGTCGATGTCTTCGATCTTTTTTCCATTCGCGGCATCGGTAGATGCTGGACCCACCGCGATGAGGACACCTCCCATGAGGGCGCGGCCGAGTGCGTTGGCTGCGGTGGGCGCCATGTTGCGGCGGTTCATCGCTTCGGCAATCAAGTTGCTACCAATGATGGTGCGAACCGCGATTCCACCTTGCTCGGAGATCGTGCGAATCAAAGTTGCGCAGCCTTCTGGTGCTGCGGGCTCGAAGATGTCCGTTGCGAGAGTCACGGGAGGAGAGTATCGCGGGTTGCGCTCACGACCAGCTTCGCGACTCTAGTCGCCTGCGATCGACCGCTCCAGAACTGGCACCGCAGCGTCTGTCAACGAATCGGAGGAATGACTATTTATGCCACTCAGAGTGATCGGTGCCGGTTTTGGCCGCACTGGGACCTTGTCCCTCAAAAATGCCCTTGAGCAACTCGGAGCTGGCCCCTGCTACCACATGTCGGAAATCCACCAAGCGCCGCAGCGCGCAGCGAAGTGGCGTGAAGCCGCCGACGGCGGCAAGCCCGACTGGGATGGAATTTTCGACGGCTACGCGTCGACGGTCGACTGGCCCGCAGCGCACTATTGGCGTGAACTTGCGGACTACTACCCGGACGCCAAGGTGCTGCTCTCTCATCGCGACGCCAAGGACTGGTACAAGAGCATTTCGAACACCATTCACAAAGTCATGCAGGCAATCGAAGACGATGGCAGCAGTGCGTTCAAGTCTTCTCCCGCGGCCATGGCGGCGAAGATCGTCAAAGTTCAGACGTTTCAAGGTCGGTTGGGCGAAGAAAGCTACGCCATCGACGTGTTCGAAAAGCACAATCAGGCGGTACGCGACACGATCGCGCCGGAACGACTTCTCGTCTACCAGTCCGGCGATGGGTGGGAGCCGATCTGCAATTTCTTAGGAGTTCCCGTTCCTAAGTCCGACTATCCGCGCACGAACTCGACCCAAGAATTTTACAAACAGTTTGTTGACTTCGGAGAGAAACGCGATGAGTGACGAAGAAGCAAGTGCGTTGATCCTACCGTTCGCGGACCGTGCCCCGCAGATCGATGCGAGCGCATGGGTCGCTCCCGGAGCTGTGGTCGTTGGCGATGTGACGCTCGGGCCGGGGGTAGGTATTTGGTACGGCTGCGTCTTGCGCGGCGACGTCAATACGATTCGCGTCGGAGCACGCAGCAATATTCAGGACGGCTCGGTGTTGCATGTGACGCGCAACCGTTTTGAGACGATCGTTGGGGAAGAGGTCACAGTCGGACATCGCGCAGTCGTGCACGGTTGCACCGTGGGCGATGGCGCGTTGATCGGGATTGGCGCCATCGTGCTCGACGGTGCCGAGATCGGCGAAGGCGCGCTCGTGGGTGCAGGTGCCGTGGTCACGCCCGGAAAAGTAATTCCGCCGCGAAGTCTCGTGGTCGGGACGCCGGCACGGGTGGTACGAACCCTGAGCGACGACGAGCTCGCGCAGCAGCGTGACCGAACGCTCCACTATGTGGCTCTTGCCCAGGAGCACAAGAACTCACAGAGATAGCGTGCTTCGCGCCTAGCCTGCTAGTGATCAATATGCTGAATTGACGCGCCCTCTAGCTCTCGCAGTACGGGCTGGAGCAAGGCTTCGTGTCGCAGCGTTCGTCGATGCAACAAGCGTATTAGGTCTGCGTCGCTCTCGGGACTCGCACTCTCGATGAAGTCCTCGAGCGCGGCGTCCGCGTCGGACCAAGATTCGAACGAACGGCCGAGTAGGGCGGAAATTTCGTCGAGATCATTCTGCTCGAACTCACCTCCGAAGCGTTCGGCGCGGCGCAGGTATTCGGCGCAGCGATAGGCGGCGTCCATTTCGTAAGCCGCAAAGTCGTCTCCCGACGCGGCGCGCTTCAGTCGCTTCGTGAGGTTGTCGTGGCCCGGGGTGAAGCGCGAAGCTTTGGCTTCGGGGAGGTCGATGGTGTCAAGTTCCAAGCCCATATCGTGGGCAAGTACTTCGAGGCAGGCGCGCGACCACACCCAATACCAGCCGAGATACTGCACGAGATCTACATCGGGGGTCGCATGGGCGATCACGGGTGCGACCGCCATCGGGGTGTAGAGGTTGAAGCGGACGGTGTGGAAATTGATCACCGAAGTTGGAATCGTTTCTCCCCGCAATTCGAAGTAGCGCTTGAAGGCGCGGGGTAAGTCGCCGAGTGGTTCGCTCAGGTCGCGACCGAGCATGCCGCCTAGATCTGCGGCGGGGTCTCCGAGACACGCGAGTTCGAGGTCGACCAACGCGGTCAGCTGACTGTTTTCATAGACGAACTGGCCGGAGTCCGCGGACAAGAACGTGACCTGGCTGCGGCCTTCCGGGATATTGCGTTTTAACCAGCCGAGACAGAATTCGATGATCGGCTCGGGGCGAGACTTGGCTTTGCGGTAGTTCGCTTCCCATTGCGGTAAGTCGCAGAGGCCGAGTTCCTTCTCGCCGGAAGGCAAGTTCATCCCAAGTTCTTGATAGGGCGCGATGTCGAGGGAATGCGTACGTGCAAGGATGTCGATGTATTGGTTTAGCACTGCGACGCGCTCTTCTTCGCTTTCGGCGGTACCCAGGTTGCCGCGTCCGGGGCTTCGTGCCATCACAATGGCGGCGGGTTCGGGCACGTACCCGTAGACGTGAGGCACGGGGATGCCGTCGGCTTCGAGTTGTTGCAATACCCGCATTTCGTAGTGGAGTGTGACGTCGCTGGTTTCGATTTCGGTGCGCGCACCGCGAACGTAGAGTGGGATGATTTCACCGTCGTCTTTTTCGAATTCCACGTAGAACGCCGGGCGCCAACGAGGCTGTCGTTCGTAGCTCACGATACGTCCACCGACGTTCTTCTCGATCCAGTTGAAAGCGCTTCCCCATGGTTCGGCGGGGCGTTGGCTCGAAGGTTCGGACGCGGTCATTGGAAACTCCTGATCCTAGAAAGTGAAAGAATACGAGGGCGCGGCATACTTCACGCCGGCTGCGGTAGCGTTTGTCGCTCTCAAGCGAGGAACGCCATGCCGCTGTCGATACAAAGTGTGATGCATGTGAATATAAACTGTTCCGATCTTGAGCAGTCACTCGCGTTTTATCGCGATGCTGTCGGACTGGTTCCACAGGACCACACGAACCCGGTTCCTCAAGATGGCGCCGGCTTCGGCATGACGGGCTCGGTGCAGTGGGACGCGCATATTCTGCAAGACGCTCGGGGATACGCCGGACCCGCGGTCGATCTTCTGCAGTGGATGGTCCCCATGCCCGTCGGCACACCCGGGCAAGCGCTCAGTCACATCGGCTTAAATCGACTGTGTGTTGTGGTTCCGGACGTGGATGCTGTGTATCGCCGTGTTGTGGCGGCAGGGTATCGCGTTGCAAACGATCTGGGAATCAAAGGCGACGCCCTCGCGAGGTTCTTTGTTTGTCGCGACCCCGATGGTGTGGCGATTGAGTTTCGCGAAGACCCCCGCGCAGACCATCCGCTTCTGCATCACGTCAACGTAAACTGCAGCGACATCGGACGATCGCTCGATTGGTACGAGCGTGTCATCGGGCTCGAAGCTCGGGCGCCATCACCCAAAGCAATATTCAATGGGGATGCCTACGGTTTGTCGGCGGACGCTGACTTGGAGGGCCGCTTTCTATGGCCACCCGAGCAGGACGCCTTTGCGATCGAACTCATCGAATGGAAGTCCCCGAAACCCACTGGATCGTCCGCAGCGAGCGCAAATCAATTGGGGCTGTATCGGATGGCGTTCATGGTCCCGGACATTCAATGGGCATACGACGAAATTAAAACCCAGGGCGTCGCATGCAGGCCACCGGTGTTTTTGGATATGGGCCCCGAGATTCCGATCGACGGCGTGTGGGCACTCTTCTTCCCCGATCCGGACGGGACCTGCATGGAACTGATTGAGACGCCGACGCTCAATGTCGAAATTTGATGTGAGACTCAAGGCGCGGCGGTCGGGTCCGATGCCGCTTCGCGGCGTCGACGAATCACAGTGATCACAGCAATCACCCCTGCAATCGCAAGCCCAACCCCAACGATCATTCCGGTTGAGTTTGTATCGAACCAGATCAGGATTCGTTCGCCAAAATACGACCACGTAATGATCCACGGTAGGAAGCCGATCGCGGTACCGAGCGCGGCCTGGGGGGCGCGAACCTGCGAAAGACCGAGCGCCCAATGCGAAGCTGGGTTCAAGAAGAACATGGCACGAAATAGGATCACGACACGCAGTCCTTCGTTTGAGAGACGATCGTCCCATTTGCGTAGGCGTTCCGGCATGCGTCCTGAAACCCAGTCCCGCGCAAAGTAGCGAGCGAATGCGAAACCAAACATGCCGGCGCCGATTGCGCCCAGCCAATTGACGATGAACGCAAGCCAAAACGGGTAGAGCGCGCTCGCAGCGAGCATGAAAATTGCGCCCGGGACGGCGAACGGTTCGAGGACGGTAAACATGAAAACGAGGATGACGGGTCCAAAGGCACCTGCGCTGTCGGCGATCTCACCGAGGCGGTCGGGGGTGAGGTGTTTGAATAACCCGGTGTAGAAG
>JASDVE010000238.1:0-3916 GCA_041891195.1 Myxococcota bacterium
CCATTAATGGGCTGCGGCGTACGCACGCCCGCCACGACATCTTCGCCCTGGGCATTGATGAGATATTCGCCGTAGAATTCGTTCCGACCGGTCGACGGGTCGCGCGTAAATGCGACGCCCGTTGCGCAATCGTCCCCCATGTTTCCGAACACCATGGCCTGTACATTCACCGCTGTACCCCACACTTCTGGGATCGAATGCAGGCGGCGGTAGATCTGTGCTCGCTGGTTTTGCCATGAACCGAATACCGCCCCGATGGCACCCCAGAGCTGCTCCATGGGGTCCTTGGGAAACGGCCTCCCTGTCTGCTCTTCGGCGATTTCGAGAAAGTCGCGCACCAGTCGCTTGAGGTCTTCGGTTTCAAGCTCCGTGTCAAGCACGATGCCCTTCGCGTGCTTCGTGTCGTCAATGCGCATTTCGAAGCGATCACGCGGGACATTCAATACGACATCACCATACATCTGAATGAAGCGCCGGTAAGAATCGTACGCAAAGCGTTCGTTCGCGGACGCTGCCAACCCGAGCACGGTATCGTTGTTCAAGCCTAGGTTCAGAACCGTGTCCATCATGCCGGGCATCGAAGCACGCGCACCCGAGCGAACGGAAAAAAGCAGCGGATTTTCTGCGCCGCCGAACTTGGCACCTAGACTTTTTTCGACCCGCTCGATTGCCGCCATGATTTCGGTTCGGACGCTGCGCGGGATCGTGCCGCCCTGGCGATTAAACTCGCCACAAACTTCGGTCGACACCGTAAAGCCGGGCGGAACGGGGATCCCGAGGTTGGTCATCTCAGCGAGATTTGCACCCTTGCCACCGAGCAGTTCTTTCATCTCGGCTCGGCCCGAAGCTTTGCCGTCGCCGAAGTAGAAGACCTTGGTCGAGGGCATCTTTGTGGACGGGGGCTTTGCCGGTGAAGCCTTCGTCGAAGAAGCCTTCGCGGCCTGGGGCTTTGCCGGCTTCGCCTTGGTCGACTTCTTGGCCGCCTTTTTAGGTGCCTTCTTTGCGGCCTTCTTCACGCTGTTTTTTGCGGGTTTCTTTGCGCTCTTTTTTGCGCTCTTCTTTGCGCTCTTTTTTGCAGAAGTCTTCTTGGCCGCAGCCTTCTTTTTTGCAGGAGACTTCGCTGCGCGCTTCGCCCTCGACTTAGATGACTTAGACGACTTAGACGACTTAGAATTAGACGCCCTCGCACTTGCTCCCTTCTTCTTCACCTTCGCACTCGCCTTCTTCTTGTTTGCAGTCGTCACGAAGTGTCGCTCACGACCCAGCCTCGAGACGCTCGTGAAGGTATGCGTCCAAGCCATCGAGAGGAACGCGTTCCTGATCCATCGTATCCCGCTCCCGGACCGTCACTTTTTTGTCGTCTTCGGTCTCGAAGTCAACTGTCACGCAATAAGGCGTCCCGACTTCGTCCTGGCGGCGGTAGCGCCGGCCGATATTGCCCGACTCATCGTAGAAGACGTTCCAACGCTTGCGCAGTTCGGCGTCGATCTTGTGCGCCGATTCAGAGAGCTTCTTGGACAGCGGCAACACCGCAACTTTGACGGGGGCCACCTTCGGAGCGAAGCGCATCACGGTTCGCGTATCGCCGCCTTCGAGAGTCTCTTCGTCGAGGGCATCGCACAAGAGTGCCAAGCACGTTCGATCGACCCCCATCGACGTCTCGATGACCATCGGCGTGTATTTTTCCTTGGTCGCTTCGTCGGTAATCGCGAGTTCTTTGCCCGAGAATTTCGTGTGCTGAGACAAGTCCCAGTCGCCGCGGTCGTGCACGCCTTCGATTTCCTGCCAGCCGAAAGGGAATTCGTAATCGACGTCGACGGCTGCGTTGGCGTAGTGGGCGAGTTCATCCGATTCGTGAGGACGATTGCGAATGCGCCCCTCATTCAGACCGATGTCTCGGTGGAACTGCAGCCGCTGGGCCCGCCAATATTCGAACCACTCGTCTCGCTCGCTCGGATGACAGAAGAACTCCATCTCGGCCTGCTCGAATTCACGCGAGCGGAAGGTGAAGTTGCGCGGCGTAATTTCGTTGCGGAAGGCCTTGCCTACCTGGGCAATCCCAAACGGGACCTTCTGCCGGGACGACTCGCGCACGCGCTTGAAGCCCGTAAAGAGCGACTGGCAGGTTTCCGGCCGCAGGTAGGCCGATTGAGTGGCGTCCGCCGACGCGCCGATCTGGGTCTCCAACATCAAGTTGAAGTTCCTCGCTTCGGTCAGGTCGTGCTCCGAGCTGCCCTCTCGCGAAGGGCACTTCCCGGCGTCATCAAGTTGGTCGGCACGAAAGCGTTTCTTACACGCCCGGCAATCCACCATCGGGTCGCTGAAGTTGTCGACGTGGCCCGACGCTTCCCAGGTTCGCGGATGCGCGACGATCGACGTGTCGATGCCGACGACGTCCGGGCGCTCTCGAACCATGCGCTGCCACCACAGCGATTTCAGGTTGTTCTTGAGTTCGACACCAAGCGGGCCGTAGTCCCAAAAACCGTTAATCCCGCCGTAAATCTCACTCGACGCAAAGATGAACCCTCGGGCTGCGCACAGCGAAACCAGCTTGTCCATCGCGACGAGGGGACGTGTGGCGCTTGAAAAAGATGAACCGGAACCAGCCACCATGCATTATGTCCTGCGCAAGAGCTTTGCTTATCAATAGAATCGATGGATTCGTCGGAGAACTGGCATGGCGGCGAGCGTGGACCCAACTTTGGGGTACTCGGGACGCAAACCCTCTCTTTGCGGGGCCGAGTATTCCTCTCAGGCGGGGTTCGCGCCACCCCTGGCGTGGGTGGCGAACGCTTCGGCGAGGAACGCTTCGCTCCGCAGTTCGAGGCCAACATGAAATCGATGAAAGCGCCCGACCAACTGCTCGGCTTCTCGCATTTCCCGCGTTGGAATTTGCAGTCTGTCGAGCTTGTCGATGCCGAAATGAAGACCTTGCTCGAGCAAGCGTAGGGTGCCTAGGTGAATCGGAACCGAACTCCCATCTTCTCGCTTACAGCCCCCGCAGTGCGCCCCACCCTCGCCAAAGTGAAAGTCAAACGCAGCGCCCCCCGCGAGTTCGGTTCCGCAGCGAACGCAATGGCGTAGCTCCGGGCGCAGCCCCAGCGCACACAAACTTTCGAGCATGAGGAACATACGCAGCTTCGGCCCGGGGTCGAGCTTTTCAATGCTGTGCATCGCGCCGAGGGTGAAGTCGAATAGACGGCGCGAATCTCCACCGGCGCCGCCTTCAGGCGCCAACCGTCCGAGTAGCTCTACCAAGTAACAGCCGAGCGCGAAACGAGCCGGCACTGCGCGCAGTTCGAGAAAAGGTGAGATCAGCTTCCCGCGACCAATGTACGTCATCCGCTGCGGACGAATTTGCAAGTCGACCTGCAAGTGGTTCATCAGGTCGAGGGTGCCGGGAAATCGCTTGACGCTTTTTCGCGCACTCTTCGCCATCGCGGTGACGCGACCGAGATCGGGAGTGAATAGGTGCACGATGCGATCGGTTTCACCGATCTCGACACAGCGCAAAAGAATGGCTTCGGTCTTATGGTCTGCCAAACGTGTTATTGCCCGGGTCCATTGGCGTGCACATTGTTCGTAACGTCAACGACCACAGTACGGCCGAGGCTCGGCTCTGGCTCGACGAGTTTGTCTGCACCGCCCGGCGACAGAACGAGTTCTTCTCTCAACGCTTCACGCCGCCCTTTTTTAAAGTACGCTGCTCTCGGCTGGATCGGTTCAACGAGCGCTTGCTTGGGTTCGATCGCTGCGATCCCACGCTCCTCGGCAAGCGTCCGAACCGGATCGGTTCGCAGCACATAGTCCGACGAAGGGTCCTGCCCTGGTAAGTACTGCACGGCGACACGAACCAGCCCCACGCTAATAACGACCAGCACCAATGCGACGGGCATCACGCCGATCCGCACCAGCG
>JASDVE010000239.1:0-3882 GCA_041891195.1 Myxococcota bacterium
GATGTAGATCTCGAAACAGGATTAATGAAGACCGCTCTTCTTATGAAGGGCGGGCTTTTCATTTTTGTAGAGGAAGAGCGCGCATTTCAATTCCTGGGCCCGACGGTTCGCTCAGGGCCTGATGCTTCGCTTGTAAGGACCTGGCCGCGAAATTACCAGCAGCCCGCGCCTGCGTATCCGTATTAGAATGTTCCCGGACGCAACCGCGCCATCGCGAGTGAACGGTCCGTCTTGCGATACGATTGGCATCGTCTCTCACGTGATCCGGGGTCATGCTCTTCAATTCATTCACCTTCCTCGTGTTCTTCGCAATCGTCTTGCTGATCCATCGGATTCCATTTTCGTGGACGCAAAAGAAGATCCATCTTCTTCTGGCGAGTTATTTGTTCTATGCCGCGTGGAACCCGCCCTTCGTTGTGCTGTTGTGGATTTCGACAGCGGTTGACTGGTTAGTCGGGCGAAGGCTTCACGCTTCGGATGACAAAGGGACGCGCAAGCGTTGGGTCGCCGTGAGTCTGGCGGTCAATCTCGGGCTACTCGGCTACTTCAAATACGCCGGCTTTGTGCTCGAGAACTTTGTCTGGTTGGTGCAGCGACTCGGTTTTGACTACAGCCCCGCAGCACCGAACATCATTCTTCCTCTCGGCATTTCCTTCTATACATTCCAGACTCTCTCCTACACACTCTCGATCTACCGCCGGGACGGCGAGCCGGCCGACTCCCGGATCGACTTCGCGCTGTTCGTGACCTTCTTCCCGCAATTGGTGGCCGGCCCGATTGTTCGGGCCACTGACTTTATCGTTCAACTCGCGACTCCGAAGCAAGCGGATGCACAGCAGCTCGGGTGGGGGCTGGCGATGATGAATTTTGGAATCTTCCAAAAAGTCGTGTTGTCTGACACGCTGCTCGCCCCGGTTGCGGACAAAGTCTTTGGCTTCCCGCGCATCGCAGGCACCGTCGATGCGTGGATCGGTTCGCTGGCATTTTCCGGTCAGATCTTCTTCGACTTTGCTGGTTACTCGTCGTGCGCGATTGGCGCTGCGCTATGTCTCGGCTTTGTGTTGCCCGAAAATTTTCGCTGTCCCTATGCTTCGCTTGGATTCTCCGATTTTTGGAGACGCTGGCATATTTCGCTTTCAACGTGGTTACGCGATTACCTCTATATCTCGATGGGGGGCAATCGCGCAGGGGCAGTGCGGACCTACATCAACCTGGCTGCAACGATGTTGTTGGGTGGCTTGTGGCATGGTGCATCGTGGACGTTCGTGGTTTGGGGCGGTCTGCACGGTTTCTATCTCATTGTCGAACGCGTATTGAAAGCCCAATTGGGTGGCGTCGCACTATTTCACACGGCGGCGTTTAAGATCCTTTCTTACGGATCAACGTTCGTAGTGGTGACGCTGACCTGGGTGTTCTTCAGGGCTGAGACCTTCGCGCAAGCCACGACGCTCCTTGCCACAATGTTCGCCAATGTGCCCCGAAGCGAGCTTTCGTCCGGTCAGGTGAACACCGTACTGGTCGTCGTTGGCGTCATGCTGATCGCCCAACTCTCTCTGCGAAACACTGATCTCGAGCGCGTGTTCTCTCGGCTCCCCGTCTGGGTCAAGGGGCCTCTGCTTGCGTTTCCCACCTTGTGCCTCTTTGCTGTCCCCGGAGACAATCGTGCCTTCATCTACTTTCAATTCTGACCCTTCCGGACCTGGGTCGGAAACGGGAACGAACTGGCGCGCGAGCTATGTGCTTGCGTTCGTCATGGTCGTGGCGTGCGTGGGCTCATGGGAGGGTTACTGGCGCGATCACGGATTCGAGCCGTCGGTGACCGACGACGCCGGACTCTGGGGCTTGGCGCGTCACAACGCGAATGTGCTTGGCGAAGACGCGGTGGTTCTGGTGGGTTCGTCACGTATGCAAATGGACGTGCAGCGCGACGCATTTGCCCACGCAACTGGATGGGCGCCCGCGGTACAGCTCGCCGTGGTTCGAGGTCCCTCCGTTCCAGTGCTTGAGAATCTGGCAAATGATCCGGGTTTTGTAGGCACGGTGATTTGCGAGGTGAACCCGGTCTTGTTCTTTGCGGACACGCCGAACATCGATCACATGCTCGATGCGCACTTCGAGGCCTTTCGTACCTTCTCGTATGGCAGCCATGTGGAGCAGCGACTTTCGATGTCGTTCCAACAGCGCTTTGTCACGCGGCTCCCCGACCTGGCGTACGAACCGTTGCGTGAAAGTTGGGAAGCCGGTCGTCTGCCGCTACCGAGCTACAACGCGTTCATCACCGAGGACCGCTACCGCTTTGGTGACTACGACAAATTTTCACACCTGCGCTGGGCCAATAAACGGATCGCGCAGGTGCTGCGAAATACGATTCCCAAGGTCATGCCGCCTTCGGCGTTCGCGAAGAGGCTGCGACACGTGAACGCGCTCGTTGAGTTGATCCACGCCCGGGGCGGAGACGTTGTTTTTATACATTTGCCGTCCTCCAACCACGTTCTCAAATATGAACACGAATGGTGGGGGCGCTCCGAGTTCTGGGACAAACTCGTCGCGGCAACCGACGCGACGACGATCCACTACGAAGACGATCCAGTGCTCGCACGCTTTTCCCCGCCCGACGGAGATCACCTTGGTCGCATGCGTGCGGAAGAGTTCTCGCTGCGGTTGGGCGAGTTGCTGGTGAAGAAGGGAGTTGCGCCGGGACGCAGCGATTGAGTCGTGTGGGCTGAACCGGGAGCTAACGATGGCGCCTTGGGTAGTTCGGAACGTGCAACCGTGAACGTCGAATTCCAGGACGTGCGCGCCGAGAGCACGCGTATCGCGGAGGTGTCGCCGTCTAATGGCACCAAAATTTTAAACGGAATTTTGAAAATTACGTTTCAGATTGGTTGGCAGAACACGAGCGGCGATTGGGGTTCCGTCGCGAGTTTCGATGCGATGGCGTCGGGGATCGTTCTTGCGACCGACGTCGGCGCGAGGACAATCGCAGCAGCTCAAAACGTGCTCGCCGTGCTAGACAGCGTGGTCGGAACTGTGGCAGGTCTTCGTGCCATTTCCGGTACCGTGCCAAATCGCCTTGAGTCCCGCCTGGAGTCGCGGGCCGTTGCGATCGAAAATACCTTTGCAAAATTTCGAATTCGCGATGTGGACTTCGCACAAGAGATTGCGGAACTCACTCGAAACCAGGTTCTCCAGCGGACTGAGGGCTATCGCTCCGCGCGGCTCGTCATTGGCCGAAGATGAGCCACTTCGTTGAGACTTGTGATGCTTTGTTCGCCAGAACTCGCCGCCATAAAACGATTCACGCTCGCATAGTGGGCGTCGAGAAATAGCCTCGGGGCGATTGCTAAGACATGAGTCGCCCAGGCATTGATGACGCCCCCGTGGCAAAACACCGCGATCCGTTTACCGGGGTTCGCGTCGACGAGGGTCTTGAGGCCGCTCGTCGCAGTCGCGACGAATGCGTCGAAGTCGGTTTGTGACGAGTAGCCGCTTTCGATGAACTGCTTCCAGCGCTCGGGATGAAGCCGCTTGAGATCTTCCATTGGGATGTATTCAGGGGACTCCGCGTCGAACTCGCGGACGCGGTCTTCGAACTCAATCTCGAGTCCGGCGAGGATTGCGAGAGGCTGCGCGGTTTCATGGGCGCGCTGCATGGGACTCGAATAGATCCGATCGATGCGTTCGTGCGAGAGCCACTCCCCAACGAGACGCGCTTGTTCAAGCCCAATTTCGGACAGCGGTGGGTCGGCGGGCGTGCCGTCATCAGTCGCCTTGCGAATCGGAAGGCCGTGTCGAACAAGAATCATCTGCATCGATCGGGAAGCTTATCGAAGTTGTGTCGTGTGTGCGGTGTGGCCGGCGCCGTAAGCCCTCCGAAAGAAC
>JASDVE010000240.1:0-3855 GCA_041891195.1 Myxococcota bacterium
TTCCGCCGCAGGAAGGACAGACGGCCCTCCCTTTGCACGAAAAAGCGAGCAGGCGATCACGACCGCAGGCGTCGCAGTGCAAGCGAAGAAAGCCGTGTGCGAGCACGCCGCATGCAAGGTACGCGCGTAGTTCGCGCTCGACGAAGCGCGCCACCGGTGCGGCGCGCTCGCGTGAACCCGCGATGAAGTCCTCGAGGTTTTCTCGAACAACTTCGTGTAGCAGCGTTTGCTCGGGCCGGTGCCGTTGGTAGTCGATGGTGGTGGGCCTGCGCGGGATCGAGTGCAGGCTGAGCCTCAGCAAGATCGGTGCCGCACGGCGGGTCGATGTATTCCCTAAGAGGCAAGTCAAACTACGGCACGTAGACTGGCAGTCGCGGCAATGCGAAACGGCCGTTCACGTTCCGCGCGATGCGCGGCAGCAAACGAACTCGCGTGAAAATCGCTGTCACCAGCGATCTCTGCGTTCATCGGCGACCCAACCGAGGGGACGCATAGGGCCGTCGCGGCCGTCCCCGGAGCCGCTCCTTGCCGCCCTATTCCGCCCTGTGCCGGTCGTCAGTTGTATCTCACAGTTTCAACCCGTCCCTCTTCCCGATCAAAGAAGCCTAAATCAAAGTCGAGGAAGCTGACCCACCAGATCTCGGATACTACTCGGGCGGGCAAAAGGGCCAGGACGACCGCGACGAGCATCGACATCGTACTCATCACGTATCCAAACGAATTGCACCGTGCGTTTCTGGCCAAGGTGGCTGAAGCCGCGAACCAGCGTTTCTTGAACGAGGTCGGCGGCGTCCCACATGTTGCCCATTAGACGAACCGGCAAGTCAAAAGAACCGTTGTCCGAAAGAATGGAGTTCTTTACGGCGGCAACGCCCTGTCGCCCATCGATGCGGGAATACAGCCGCTAGACTTGATCAGCAAGCCACTCGATCTTGAAGGTGAGACTGTTGTCGCAGAATTTCGAAGACATTCCCGATTGTCCTGCTGACTTTTACAGTCGATCCGCCATTCACGAGCCCCATGCGACTTACCGAGCGCTACTCGACGCGGGACCGATCGTCCGCCTCACGAAACAAAAGGCTTTGGCCGTAACGCGCTTTGCCCCGTTGCGAAGTTTGCTTAAGAACGACAGTGACTTCGTGAGTTCAAAGGGCGTCACGATGAACAGCTTCCTGAATAAGATGTCTGCAAATTCGGACACTGTGCTTGTGACTGACGGCGAAAAGCACAACCGTTTGCGCCGCATTTTAATGGCCCCAATGCGACCACGAGAATTGGAAGCGATCGTCGGGCGTGTTCGGCAAACGGCCGACGAGAAAGTCGATGAACTCGTCGGGCGTGGACACTTCGAGGGCATGAGCGAACTCGCCAGTCACCTCCCCGTCCACATCGTGGCGGAGCTAGTCGGCCTGCCGCCGACAGAGCGCGCAAAAATGGTTCATTGGTCGAAGGCCACCTTCAATACCATTGGCCCCTTCAATCTCCGATCGCTGCGGACATTGCCATCCGCCGCGAGCATGTTCTCGTTCCAACGACGACTCAAGGCCAGCCAAGTCGAGCCCGGCACATGGGTTCACCGCCTGTTCGAATTGCGCGACAAAGGTGAACTCCGCCACAGCGAAGCGATCGGTATGGTGCTCGACTACATCGCACCGAGCCTCGACACCACAATCTTCGCGACCGGCAACATGCTGCACCGCTTGGCGAAACACCCGGACCAATGGAACAAGTTGCGGGAGGACCAAAGCCTGGTTGCAAATGTCGTGAACGAATCCCTTCGCATTGATTCCGTCGTTCGCGCGTTTACTCGCGTCACCGCGCGGGACGTCGAATTCGAAGGGTTCTCTATCCCGGCTGGCGAACGCATCCTGGTTGTCTTCGGAGGCGCAAACCTCGACGAACGACACTTCCCCAACCCAACCACTTTCGACATCGCCCGCGACGCACGGGACCACATGGCCTTCGGCCACGGCGCCCACGCGTGTGCCGGAACAAGACTCGCGCGCATGGAAATGGAAGCGCTCCTGGAAGCGATCCTCGATCGCACCGAGAGGATCGAAACCGGCAAACCCAAAATTTCGAACAACAACACGTTGCACGGCTTCGATGCATTACCGATGAAGTTGATTCCGAATTAGGAATCGGCCTCCTCGCCCCGCACGTCGCGCGGGGACACCACCTTCACCCCCTACCACGCCTCGCGACCGATCCCCGACCGGCGGACAGCTTCCCCAACATTTCGACCATGTCTTGCGAAGAAAAGAGCCTCGGGGTCGATTCCGACTTTAAATACAGGCTCGACCTTCTGCTAGAAGGGCTTGAACGACGGTCAACGGCGAGTTCAGGCTGGCACTACAATTGGCTGAAACAAAATTCCGAGGCCGATTCACTCGATTCTGACGCTGGGAATCACAAAAAACGGCGAGCCAATTCGAGAATCACCGCTCGCGCATCGCGGCCCCGAGTGGCATTCTCCGTTGCATGACCAAAACAGCCAAACTATCTCTCAACGACCAAGAAGTTGACCTTCCTGTCATCGTAGGAAGCGAAGGCGAAGTCGGGATCGACATCTCGAAGCTTCGCGGGCAGACCGGCGCGATCACCCTCGATCCGTCATTTGCAAATTCCGGCGCCTGCGAAAGTGCCATCACCTATATCGACGGCGAAAAAGGGATTCTTCGCTATCGCGGCTACGACATTGCAGACCTCGCCGAGCGCGCGAGCTTCCCCGAAGTCTGTCACCTGTTGATCTACGGACGCCTACCGACTCGCCGCGAACGAGAAGACTTCCGCGGGCGGCTCACTCGTCATTCACTGGTCCACGAAGACATGAAGAAGTTCTTCGAAGGCTTTCCTCCGACCACGCATCCGATGGTCGTCTTGTCTTCGATGATCGCGTCGCTCTCGGCCTTCTACCCCGAAGACGACACGGCGGAAGAGATCGACCTCAACATCATTCGGCTGCTTTCGAAGGCCAAGACGTTGGCGTCGTACTCCTACAAGAAATCGATCGGCCAGCCGTTCATGTACCCGCAGAACGACCACACCTATCTTGAGAATTTCTTGATGATGATGTTTGGTGTTCCAGCGGAGAAGTACGAAGTCAACCAGGTGGTCCGAACAGCGCTGAACAAGCTTTTGATCTTGCACGCCGACCACGAACAAAACTGCAGCACCACCGCGGTTCGTGTCGTCGGGAGCGGCGGTGCAAACCTGTTCGCCTCAATTTCCGCGGGCGTAAGCGCGCTATGGGGACCGCTGCACGGTGGCGCAAACCAGGCCGTCATCGAAATGCTTGAAATGATTCAGGCGGACGGTGCCAACTATCAAAAGTACGTTGACCTCACGAAGTCAAAGGACAGCGACTTCAAGTTGATGGGCTTTGGTCATCGGGTCTATAAAAACTTTGACCCGCGCGCGCGCATCCTAAAAGAAGCGTCGGACGAAGTGCTCGCAAGTCTCGGGGTAGACGATCCGCTACTTGAGATCGCCCAGCGTCTCGAGGAAGTGGCCCTCGCAGACAGTTACTTCGTTGAACGCAAGCTCTATCCCAACATCGACTTCTATAGCGGCATCATTTACCGCGCGATGGGAATCCCGACAGATATGTTTACTGTGATGTTCGCGTTGGGACGGCTCCCGGGATGGATCGCGCACTGGCTCGAACAGCGAAACGCACCGGGCACCCGGATCAACCGGCCGCGCCAGATCTACACCGGCGAAACCGCGCGTCCGTGGGTCGAACTCGACAATCGTTAGGAACGAGAAAGCATCGTTCAACCGGCTGAAGCTAGACGAGCATCTGCCTCAGCAACGCTTCGCACTGCGCTTGACTCATATAGCGCGGGACGGGGT
>JASDVE010000241.1:0-3633 GCA_041891195.1 Myxococcota bacterium
CTGCGAGATGTGTATAAGAGACAGGTGTAGGTATCGCGACATCAACGCAAGTCTCCGCGAAGACCTGCACGGGATGTTCTCCTAAAGGATCCCCCGACTGGGGCCGATTCATACCGTGATTCACACGTGTCTAAGTTTGTTGATTCTGACAGCCTGACCAAGCGTGCGTCTTGAAACGGGGTCGTAATGGTGCGGAAGCATCCGGCAAACAACGAAGGCTTTACCTTGATCGAGATCATGATCGTGATCGCGATTACGGGAGTCATGATCGGGATGTCGGTTCCAAGGATGTCGGCGTGGCGCGCAAGGCTTGATGCCCGCGCCACCGCTCGCGCCATGGGCGACATGCTGCACGCGGCGCGTACCCAGGCGATTCGCACCGGCGATCAACACATCGTGTACTTGCGAGTGCCAGGTGTTGGGACAGGCGGCGATGACCCGAACGGGACGCCCCTGTGGGATGTTCAGGGTGACGAAGTTGACGTGTTGATGTCCCGAGATTCCAACGGCGACTGCTTGATTGACAACGCAGAGACCCAAGCCGTTTTGACCTTCGGTGACAATCCCGGCGCCATGGTCTTTGGTTTGACGAATACGACGAACAAAGTGCCGAGCGACATGTCGACCGCCACGTTGACTGCCGGCGCGACATTCGCCGATCCGAATAACACCGCAACGGCGACGCGCTGGATCTTGTTTCGCCCCGACGGGATCCCGGTTGGTTTTACTGGTGACTCCACCAGTTGCGCGAGGGTCGGCTCGACGGGTAGCGGGGCAGGGGGGATCTATATGACGAACGGGATCGACGATTTTGCTCCTGTGCTGACAGCACTTGGCGGGGTGCGCCTGCACTTCTTTGACATTAACGCGAATGGGTGGACGAACTAGATGGCGGCATTTAAAATAAATAAACGCACAAGCTCTCGCAGTGGCTTCAGCTTGATCGAAACCATGATCGCGATGCTAGTCCTCGGCTTCGGTCTCCTTACGATTGCGAGCGCGCAAGTCTATGCCGTGAAGAGTGGCCAGACGGGGCGTCACCGCACGCGCGCTGTGGAGATCGCACAGACACAGATGGAACGGTTACAGAGCCTCAGTTGGAATGATGCCGGTTTGGTGGCGACCGCGTGGACACCAAATGTTGATGTAGTGACCACGGTCGAGTCTACCAATGCGCAGACAGAAATGACGTTTTCGAGGCAGTGGCGGATCACCGACGTGATCGCAAACCAAACCCGCTCCATCGACGTTCGCGTGGGTTGGACGGACGCACATGGAGTGACCAAGAACTTCGCGTTGAGCTCCACCCGATTCAACTTCGAGGGCCTGTAATGAACCGCACGAAGATTCAGACTGCAGGCTTCACCCTCATCGAAATGGTGGTTTCGACCGCGCTTCTCGGGATCGTCACCTTTTATGTGATGGGCACCTTCACGGTCAACCAAAGGGCCTACATGGTCCTCGATCAAGTGACCGAGGTTCAACAGAACTCGCGTGCAATTGCTGAGCTGATCGAGAGAGATATGCGGCATGCCGGTTTCATGGTTCCAATTGGGGGTGCTCTGTGCGGTCTCGACAGCACGACCGCCCCTGACACACTTTACGTCAGTGATCCCGCCCCGCTGTTGACCACCAATGCAATCAACGGCGACGTGAGTGCTGGAGTTACGGCCGTGAACGTTGGCGGCGTCGTTGTGGTTGCGACGCTCGATGATGTCGTGATCGATGGCACCGCGTTTTACGACACCGACGCCAACGGCATCGCAGATTCTGATTTTCAAGTTGGCGGTGGAATCATTATTACGGACGCCGTTACCCCGACGCGAGGCGCCGCATGTGGCGTGATTACGGCGATCGATTTGGGCGCAAACATGATTACGTTTACCCGGGTTTCCGGTGCGCTTGGTGCACTTGCCTTTGGTGCTTCTGAAGACCTACGTGTCGTCCCCGCGCACGAATACCGGATTGACAGTCCCAACACCCAACTCTTGCGCAACGGCCTGATTATGGCGATGGGGGTCGAAGACTTGCAGTTTGCTGTTTGGTTCGATCTCAATGACGACAACGCGGTCGATCCCGGCGAGTACTTCGGCGACGGAAGTTCCGCCGATTACACCGCAAGTGGAACCGACCACGGTGATTCACGTGAGATGCGTGTGAGCCTCGTCACGCGCACGAGGTCCGCTGATGCCGAGTTTAAATTAGGACAAGAACAGAACATGGAGAATCGTCTAGCCCCTGGTGGTAACGACGGCTTCCGTCGTCGCGTTCATACGAGCACGTCACGTTTGCGCAACGTCGTAAACCGGAGCTGAACGATGGAGCACGAAATTAAAGTACGAACGATGTCTGAACGTAAGCGGCGCGAATCGGGCATGGTCCTGATTGTCGCGATGGTGATGCTTACAGTGATGGGCATCGCTGGCGTCGCCGCTCTCGACACGGTTTCGCTCGATCAGCAGGCGGCGGGCTATCAGAGTCGTAAGCGTGTGTCATTTTATGCAGCCGAAGCTGGCGTGGCTGAAGGCCTTGCGACTTTGCGCTCGAATGGAACGCCGACGGTGACGACGACGGAACTCGGGGACTCTGCGGCTTATCCACACGGACAGCCGGGGTATGCCCTCGCTGAAGGAACGACGATCGAAAAACTTGGCTCGAGTTCCATGAACGGGATGGCCATGAATATCGATCAGGGCGGTGCTGCGACCTACCAGGTCGACTACTGGCGTTTTGAGATTGAAGGCCAGGACGCTTCTGGGACGACCTCCAAGGTCGAAGTCGCCGCTGGACGTTTTGCCGGCTACTAGCCGAATTTGATCGCCGCGCTGTGTTTTTAGTGGCGGGAACTTGAGGTGCCACCATGAAACGATTCACCCATCTCCTTGGTCGAACTTCGCTCATCGCAGTGCTCGTACTCTGCGTTACGCCCGTAGATGCCTTTGCGCGTCACCGTGGTGGTTGTAATTGGCACGGCGGCAGGAATTGCGCGGCGGCGCCGCCGCCCGAGGCGGCGCCGCCGCCCGCGGAAGCGCCGCCGCCGCTCACGAGTGCGGCAGCCGATGATCTGTACCTTCTTTCAACTTCCGTTTCCCCGAACGTAGTCGTACTGCTCGATACGTCCGGCTCGATGTCGCATCTTGAATGGCACCCGGCGTTCGATCCGGAGGCTGAATCTTACGGTTGTTCCTACTTCAGCAGCCAATCGCGGTGGTACGCTTGGCAGTTCGACTCGTTCGAAACCGAATGTGGAAGAACCCGTAAAATCTACAAGCCGACTGGAAGTGACACCTGGTATGACGGTCGCTATCTGAATTGGTATTTCAGCAGCGCCGCGGACCCGTACATCAACGAAATTGACACTACGGTGGCGCCCTCGTCGACATGTCTGCAGGGACTCGGGATTCCGTCGGGCATCGATCAGCAGTATCGCCGAACACGCTTCCAGGCGGCACAGCAAGTTGCGCTCGATCTCGTGTGTTTTGCTGAGCCGAAAGGCATTCGTATCGGCTTTGCGCGTTTTCGAAGAAGTGGTGAGCCGCACGGTGGTTACGTTGGCGTGGATGTCATCAGGGCGGATCCGGCAAGCGGCGCAGCGCTCAAAACCTGGTTGACATTGCAAAGCCCGGGTGGCGC
>JASDVE010000241.1:3643-17503 GCA_041891195.1 Myxococcota bacterium
CACCAGTACGTCGAGCAGTTGGCCTGTTGACCCAGTCCAGTACTACTGTCAGTCGTGTTTTGTTGTCGTAATTACAGACGGCATCCCAACCCGGGATGACTTCGACACCGATTCTGACCCCGAGGATCGCGGCTTCCGTGACTTCGACGACTTGATTGGCGACTACCACAACGATGCTGAAATCGAAGAGCCGGGTAACGACGAGTCTCGGTATCTCGACGATGTCGCGAAGTACATGCAGGAAAACGACATGCGGCCGGAAGAGGGCATGGACGGCATTCAGAATGTCGATGTCTACACGGTGGGTTTCTCGACCGAGTCGGAAGCAAATACGTTGCTGACGAAGACGGCGACCAACGGCAACGGCAACTTCTATTACGCTCAGACGGGTAACGAACTTGCAAATGCCTTGACGCTTTCACTCAATGACATCGTGGAGAAGTCGCAGTCATTTACCGCAGCATCGGTTCCGTCGGCTCGTACTGCAGACGGCGGTGACTTCTATCAGTCCTTCTTCTTCCCGCTGGCGAGTTCTGCCTTCTGGGAAGGGCATCTTCGCGCCTGGCACATTGCAGCCAATGGCGACGTACTCGACAAGAATTTTAATTGCGCCTTGGTCGATTCGGATGTCGGTGAGTGCAATAGTGGTCCGTTCGACCCGTCAGCAGAGTATTTCTGGGATGCCAATGAGGTCATGCCGGCACCCGCGAGTCGCGTGCTCAAGACGTCAAAACTCTCGGGTGGAACGCCGACCCTTGTCAATTTCGACAAAGCGACCATCGACGCGGTTGATCTCGGGATCGTCCCCTTCACCCTTTCGCCGGACCCGGCGCCGAATGACGGGGGCTATATTCTGCACGGGAGTACCGCGCTCACGGCCGAAGGCCTGACAGATGAAATTGTGCAATTTGCACGAGGTTGTTTCTTTGGATCCGGTGTCACAGGAGCGGGTGTTACGGCACAGACCCCGTGCGCGACGAAAAACGCGATCCTTGGCGACATCTTTCACTCGAACCCAGTCGTTGTGAAGCAGCCTTACATCGTTTCGGGCGAACCCTCGTCTGCACTCTTCCGGGCCGCGTACTCAACGCGTAGTCGACGGATTTACGCAGGGACGAATGGCGGCTACCTCGAGTCGTTCGACGCCGGTGTTTGGGACGAAAACGTCGAAGCCGCAAAGTACACGGTCGGCTCGGGTGCAGAAGTGTTTGGCTTCATGCCTTGGAAGGCGCGCCAAAATATCCGCAAGCAGATCGTGGATGACCCAACGAAGCGAACCTACTTCGTGGACGGTTCGCCGCAGAGTGCCGACGTTTGGCAGCATCCAACGCCAACGACGGTTCCAAAGACAGCTTCGGAATGGCGAACGATTCTCGTGGGCGGCATGCGTCAGGGGGGTGAGCACTATTACGCGCTGGACATCACTAACCCGGACAACATTACGGGGCCGGCGGGAAACCTGCCGTATCCGGGCTACCTCTGGGAGTTCCCGGACGAACTCGACCCAGACGATATCTCCATCGCCGCTTCAATTATTCCGTACCTGGGTGAGAGTTGGGGGCAGCCGGTAATTACGCGCGTTCGTTTGAACGTCGCGGGCCAAAACAACGCTGGCTATGGGTACGAACGCTGGGTTGTGATCGTGTCCGGTGGTTACGACTTGACTGGGCAGCCCAATGAAGCGACCAGCTATGACGCCGCCGAATACAAGGGACGGTCGATCTACATGCTCGACGCCAAGACGGGTGAGGTCATCGCCGAAAAGCGGTTCGACCCGCTCGGGTCGGATGACACCCAGTACATGAGGCACTCGATGCCGGCGACGCCCGCTGTGATTGATCTCGACAGTGACGGATTCGCCGACGTGGTTTACATGGGTGATCTCGGCGGTCAGATGTTCAAGTGGTACATCAAGCCTGTCGGGGAAGATCGCGTCAATGACGGCTCGAGTTTACGCACGCAGCCCAACTGGCCGTTCCGCCGCATCTTTACCGCGCCGATGCAGACCATCGCGACGGTGGACTACCACAAAAACATCTTCACGCCTCCCGCCGTCAGCTTTTCGGGTACGAAGTTGTGGTTGGCGTTCGGTACAGGGCGCCGTGACCGGGTTGCCGACGAGGGTGTGACTGGTGACCTGACCGAAAACGATCGTTTCTATGTCATCCAGGACCAGGACCCACATGAAACGGCCGGGACGCCGCCCGTCACGTTGAACGAAACGATGCTGACCGATATTGGGTCGACGCAAGGTGCGATTGCACTCACAACTCCCGGCTATTTCTGGATCGCGGCGGATGGTGAAAAATTCGTCACCAGCACGACGATCTTTGCCGGGACCGTGATTGCGGCCACGTTTACACCAGACGTTATGGGGAACCCATGTTCGTCACGCGGCTCCGGTCTGCTCTACGCCTTCCATCTCACGACGGCGGAGGGCTACTTCAAGGACGACAGCGGAGATCCAATCCGGTCCCTCGACATCGGAAGTGGCATGCCAACCGATCCGAAGACATCGGCAGGTCCGGACGGAACTGCGAACCGCGTCTATATCGAAAAGTCCGATACCGAAATGATCAGTTTTGAAGCCAACGACATCAACATGAACAACAGCGGCTTGTACTGGCGCGAGACGGAGTAAGGCTCACATCGGGTCTAGGCCGCATTGTTCTTTGTTCTTTGTTCATTGTTCATTGTTCTTTGTTCATTGTTCGTCACAGGAGCGATTTCAACATGAAGCTCAATCGATTCTTCATCGCCATTCTCGGTGTGCTTTGCGTCAGTCTGCTTTTGGCTGGCCCCGCATTTGCGAAACGCGGACAGCCGGAACAGAAGAAGCCAAAGTTCGAACGCCAACACGCGATCGTGCAGGCCGTTAACGCTCAAGCGAAGACGATCAAGCTCAAGGGCTACGAATATACGATCACGAATGACACAGAGATGATCAACGAAGTTGGAATGAGTGCTCGACTTCGCGACTTCAAACCAATGCAGGTTCACAACAGCATGCCGGATCGAAACACAGGTACCAAGGTCTACTTCGAAGCCGATTTCGAGCACAAGATCGTGACGCTTCGCATGGTGCGCGAGATTCCATATTGATGCGCAGCTCATCCGCGCTCAAATTGTTGGTTGTCATGGTGTCCGTCGCCACGGTGACCGCTATGGCATGTGGCGGGACCGATGCTTTATCAGCCGGGGCGGCGGTGACGGGTGGCCTGCAGGAAGCCGAAGAGACGAGTGTCCAGATCCCCAATCTGCCGCCGAGGATTGATTCGGTGCGTCTCTCTGCCTCGGAAGTCATTCCGGGAGCAACCTTGACCGCGCTCGTGGAGGTGCACGACCCAGAAGGTCAAGACGTGGAACTCGGCTACACCTGGCATATCGGTGCGCACCGATTTTCTGGTGGTGGATCGTCGATTGAAGTGCCGTCAACCGCCAAGCATGGCGACATGATTCGCGTCAGCGTGAAGGCAAGTGACTCACGATTGACCACCAAACCGACGGAAGCCACAGCCGAAGTGGAGAACTCCCCACCCGTGTGGCGAGAAATCGCGCTTGTTCACGGCGCGCGAGTGGCATCCGGTTCAGAGATTACCATGCACGCAATCGCGGACGATCACGATGGTGATGAAGTCGCGATCACGACCCAGTGGTATGTCAATAAACGACGCGTGCAAAACTACAGTGCGGTGTTCAATACGAGCGAGCTTCGCCGCGGCGACGTTGTGCATGCCACGGTGCACGCAAGCGACGGTGATCTGGAAGCGCCTGAACGGGAAAGCGAGGGCGTTGTACTCGAGAACTCTGACCCCACGTTCATTTCTGCACCGGGTACTTTGTCGCAAGACGGGAAATTCAAATATGAACCCAAGCTCCAGGATCCGGACGGAGATCGGCACTTTCGCTTTTCACTCGCTTCTGCTCCCCCCGACATGACGATTGACTCATCGTTCGGCGTGGTGACATGGACGGCGACCGAGAAGCATCAGGGGCTCCACCAAGTTGAGATCGTTGCCGATGACCGACACGGCGGCGAAGCACGTCAGCAGTTTGATCTGACCGTGAGGGTCAACAGAAACGACGCGTCTCCGGCTTCCCCCGACGCGTACGATGCAGACGACGATGAATAGGCAGGGCTCCGGTGGTGTTGCACTGCTGAACCCGCAGTGACACTATTAGGCCATGTCGAACCCGCGGATGTTCAAACGAGCTCGACTCCTCACGCTTGCAATTTGTGCGTTGTGTCTCCTCGTCGCGGACCTTCCGGCTAACGCCGCGGAAACGCGCACCGTAAGTTTCGATTCCAAGGCGTACCACGTCGATCGGATTTTTCGCTCGATGCAGGGACCCATAGGGCGTCGTCGTGCATACGTCGGAGACTGGCGAAAGGCGGAACTCGCGTGGATCACGGCGATTCGCTCCGAAGTCTTCCACGCCAAAGACCGCACCAAAGCGCCGGACGATTTTCTATGCCACGCGAACCTTGGCTTCGGCGACATCCAACGCCACCGCGCGTTATTTCAACCGAATTTGAAGGAAGCACGCTATCAAGGGCGGTTGTTTACGCTTTCCCAGGGCCAGATGGAACTGAAGTTTCCCTCGGGCTTTGGCATCCCGATCATTTCAGACGAGGCGTTCTTGCTCGATACCCAGGCTCTGAATCTAAATCGCACCGAAGGCGAGTATGACGTCGTGATTCGCACGTCGATCGACTACGTCTTGGACGCCGAGCTTTCGCAGCCGATGAAGCCTTTGTTTCAAAAGGCCGCGCAAGGCATGGTACTCGTTGAAGGAAAGGACGGGTACTACGGCCTCGAGGAAGGCAACGCCGAAGAACACGGCGAGGGCTGCTCGGTGGGCAGCGCCGCTGGCGGCGAAAACGTCGCGGATCCGTTTGGGCGTGTCTTTTCTGCGCACTGGCAGGTAGAGCCTGGACGGCAGGTCAACAGCACGCCTGTCACAGAGTTTCTCGAAATAAGTTACGACACGACGGTTCACTACGTTTCGGTGCATCTGCATCCGTTCGCGCAGTCATTGTCCCTGCGAGATCTCACGACCGGAGAGACCGTGTTCCACGCAGAGGCCACCAGCGTTGATACAGGCATCGGTCTGAAACACGTCGAAACGATTACTAGCGAAGAGGGCGTCAGGATCTTCGCTGATCACGAGTACGAACTCGTCAGTGTCTACGAAAACACGACAGACCAGATGCAAGACTCGATGGCGGTGATGTTGCTATATCTCCACGACAAAGAGTTTGTGAAACCGGCGAAGCACATGCAGTCGCCGAAACCCAAACCGTCTTCAGGGCCGTTGCAATAATTCGCGTTTCAGATCCAACCCGGGTACCGACATCCCGCTAAGGTTTGTCCGATGCTTGTGATTGGCCTGATGAGTGGAACGTCTGCCGACGGAACCGACGCTGCTTTGGTGGAGTGGCCCGACAACGGTCGCGTATCTCCGTTTAAACTCCTTGCGCATGTCGAAACCCCGTTCGAGCCCGAATTTCAAAGGCGCGTGCATGCACTTGCTGGAGGCGTGCTTCCAGGGCCACAGGTGCTTGCCGAGTTCGCTGCCCTTGACGTTGAGTTGGGCGAGCGATTTGCAAAAGCGGCGCTCGGCGCATGCAGCGAGGCCGATGTCGCAATGGGTGACGTGGCTTGCATCGCTTCGCACGGCCAAACCGTGGCGCACCACCCGGAGCTTCGAGCCACCCTTCAAATCGGGGATCCGTCGGTGATCGCTGAGCGTACCGGTTGCACGACGATCGCCGACTTTCGAACACGCGACATGGCCTTGGGGGGACAGGGCGCACCACTCGCCCCTTTTTTCCATCACGCTGCGTTTGGCTCGCCTGATGAGAACCGTATCGCGCTCAACCTCGGCGGGATCGCAAACATCACTTGGCTCCCGCGTTCACAAGATCCCGATGCGGTGATTGCGTTTGACACTGGGCCAGCAAACTCACTAGTGGATGGTGCGGTTGCAATTCTGAGTGGCGGTGCGGAACGGATGGACCGAAATGGTGCGCGCGCCACGAACGGCCAGGTTGATGCGGGCATGTTGAGCATGATGCTCGACGACGCATACCTTGCGCAGGTGCCTCCGAAGTCGACGGGTCGCGAGCACTACGGTGCTTCAGCGGCGCAGCGGTGGGTTGATGTCGCGGTTGAACACGGGTGCGGTGCGAATGACCTCGTCGCCACCCTCGTGGCGTTTACTGCAAAGTCGGTCGCTCTGGCTTGTCTCGAGCTGTTGCCCGCAGCTTCCGGTGACAGGACCAGAATTGATCGCGTGGTTGTGGGCGGAGGCGGCGCGTCGAACCCGGCCATCATGGCCGCGTTGAATGCCGAGCTCGTTGGGATTCCGATCGAGCGATTTTCGGATCACGGGGTTCCGGTGCAGGCCGCCGAGGCGATGGCGTTCTCTCTGATGGGACGGAATGCCTTGCTCGGAATCCCCAACCACCTGCCACAATGCACGGGGGCAAGTCGCGCGGGAGTACTGGGCGAGATCTCCGCCGCGCAGACTGCTATAGCTTGATTTTCATTCCATCGTCGGCCGTTTCGATTCCGACCTTGCCACGCAGCTTCGCCATGTCGTTGCCGAGGTGGGTGAGAATCATCCGGTCGCTTCCGAGTGACGACTGCCGTGCTTCGAGTTGATCAAGGCTCAAGTGGAGTTCATAACCGGGCGTGCAGTACGTGCATTCGCACACGAACAAGTCGGCCCCTTGCGAATACTGCGGTAACTCGTCAAACCAACCCGTGTCCCCGGAATAGACAACAGTGCGGTTGCCAAACTGAAGCTGCAACCCGTGCGGGCAGACGTCTTTGTTGTGATAGGTCTCGAACGAAGTCACTTGCGCCGAACTCAGGTCGACCGGGTTTCCTGCCGGAAGCTCCTTATAGTCAATCGCGAATGTCCACTCTCGATCGGGAATCGCGTGCCCCATCGCAGCCGCAAGTTGGGTGACTCGACTTTCGATGCCGGGTGGCCCCGCGATGGTGAGCGGACTTTTACGTTGGTCTTCGTACAAGGCGGCGAGTAGGAAAAGCGGGATGCCGCCAAAGTGATCCGCGTGAAAGTGACTCACCACGATCGCGTCAATTTGATTGCGATCGACTTCTTCGGCGTTGAGTCCCGTGTTGGTCGTGGTACCGCAGTCAACGAGCACGCATCCGCTGGGTTCACGAATCAGAAAGGCAGCTTGGCGTCGGCCCCCGGCGCCAAATGCATCGCTCGTCCCGATGAAATGGAGATCGATCACTAGTTGTCCTTCAGTGCAAAAGCTTGGCCATTAGCAAATGCTGAGTTTTGCGCGCGGGCATCAGCGGGCACGACTTCGTCTTCAAACACAATACAGTGATCGAGTTGCGCTCCGCTCGCAACCCGTGCGCGTGGGCCCAAAATCACGTTGTCAACAATTTGGACCCCGTGCCGCGCGCTGTGTTTGGCTTGATCAATAAACGAAAGGGGAGGCGGCTCAAAGTTGGCGTGCAAATATTCGCTCGGTGTTCCGACCGGCTCCCAGGTACAAGCCGCTTCAGAATAGAGTTCTCCGCGAATTCGCTGGTCGCCCGTTTCGATTATGGGGGTGAGCCAGTCGCTCAAGTCTTCGAAGACTTCACGGTCGGGGATGGTTTCGAATACCTCGGGTGAGAAGACTCTCACTCCGGTAAAGAGGCCCTTGTCGTGCTCATGTCCCAAGTCAAAGCGATTCGCGATGCGGCGCACTGCGCCTCCCTTCGCAATTCCGATCGAACCAAATTGGTCGACTCTTGAATCTTCCCGTAGTACCAGTGTGGCGAGGTCTCCGTGTTCCTGATGTCGGGATATTAACGCATTGAGGTCGAGGTCGAGAAGCATATCTCCGGCTAACACGACGAACGGATCTGATTTTTCTAAAAAAGCGCGTGCTTTACGAATTCCGCCACCGGTTCCGAGCGGTTCGGTTTCTTCACTGAATGAAACCTGAATTCCATCGGGCCCAAAATTTGCGACAGCAGCGCGCACCGTTTCAGGGAGATAGTGAAGGTTGATGATGACTTCAGTGACACCATGGTGTTTCAATAAATCGAGGAGATACGCGATGACAGGAACGCCGCACACGGGGAGTGCGGGTTTTGCGCACACTTCGGTAAGCGGTCGTAGCCGAGTTCCGAGCCCGGCGGCTAGGATCATCGCTCGGGTCATGGGCGCGCTTTTCCGTGGATGCTGACCGTTTCGCGTAACTCGTGAATCAAGTTCGCCAACCGTTCATAGACGGGGTCCTGTGTAGCAACACGCGTTGCGGCTTCGCGAAGGGTGGTTAAAGCCGCTGGGACAAATCGTAGATAGCGCGAGTCGTCATTTTTGGTAAAAGCGTGAATGTAGTGCGATGCATCTTTCGCTACGCGTGTCAGGGTAAGCAAGGTGAATCGGTGCATGAACACGTCCGAGGTAGGGGGGGCGGGAAGCATCGGGCGGGTCGCCTCAATGTGCGCGGCGACTTCATCCTGGGGCAAGGGGACTTGGGAGTCTCGGAGCAAGCACACGAGGTCGTATTCCGGAGGAGCCAGGAACGCACCTTGCAGGTCGATGAGGACGAGTCGATTACCTGGGGTGGCGTCTTTGCGGATGTGAATATTGGCCGCCTTCAGGTCGCGATGCGAAAACCGTGCTGGAGCATCGGCTACGACGTGCGATATTTTTGTGAAGGCGTCGGTGATGACCGTTTTCTCTGACGGATAGGGTTCACGCCCGAGCCACCAGGGCAGGGCCCATTCGATGACGCGTAGAGCTTTGCTTTCGACGAGCTGCAAGTCGAGTCTACGCTCGAAGGCTTCAAGCGTCGGCGTCGGAGGCTCAAGTCGTTGGAGCGCAGGAATCAGCGCGCACGCTTCACCGTAGAGGGCGCGTCTTTGGTTCGCTGTCGATGTTGTGGCCGCGATTTCGAGGCTCGTGTCGCCGACGTCTTCTATCAGCTGAATTTTGGACCCTGTGTCGCCACCAAAGCTGCGAGGAACAGGGATCCCAGAGCGCTCAAGAAAATCGCGCAAGGGTTCGAGTTCGGGTTCAGGGGCGACGCCAGCCGGGCGCTTGCTTGCGTCTTCGTCTGCTTCGGCGCGGGCAATAACTGACGCAAGAGGTGCGATCTTTGAGTCTGGTGAGACGAAGAGGCGAAAGAAGCGTCGGGTGCCTAGTCCCGAGGCGACGGATTCGTATTCGAGTAAGCGCCCGTCTAGCTCACGCTCCACCAGCGCGCGGAGTACTTGGCGTTGTTCTTCGTGGGTCAGTTGAAGAAAAGATGACATGCCACCACCGCACCCACGAAGCCCGCAAAGTCACCAGCCAGGCAAGCGGGCAATGTGTGTCGTCCCTGGCTAACTCGGGCTGCACCAAAGTAGACGGCGAGCACGTAGAAAGTTGTTTCCGTCGAGCCTTGGAGGGTGCTTGTGAGGTAGCCAATAAATGAATCGGGACCGTTGGCTGTCAGCGTTTCACTCATCACCCCAAACGCCCCTGTCCCAGAAAACGGGCGAAGTAGCGCCATGGGGAGAACTTCGGCCGGAACGCCGAGTGGACTTGTCAGTGGATCAATCAAGCCGATGATAAAGTCGAGTGCGCCCGACGCACGGAACATCGCGACAGCCGTGAGGATGGCAACGAGGTAGGGCACGATTCGCGCGGACACCGTGAGGCCTTCTTTCGCGCCCTCGACCATCGACTCATAGACGCGCACACCGCGGGAATAGCCAAACAAAAGCAGTCCGCCGATCAGAAGCGGGAAGCTCCAAGCATTGGCGAGGGTGAAGAAGACATCGGCGGCGCTTGTTTCTGCGAGTTGACGGTTGGCGTCGACGGCAATCCCGATCGCAGTTGCAATACAGACCCCCCAGACGACGGTCAGCTTCATTGGCCCCATGGGCGGGAAGGTTTGCGTGGGCGGGATTTCTACGTTGTCGGCACCGAAGGCGTCGCTCGCGTCGTCTGCACTTGGCATCTCGCTCGGATCCACGGCTTCGTGTTTGAACATGGGAAGGTTGCGCAAGAGGTAGTAGACGGAGACCGCGCCCACTGTTGAGCAGATCGTCGCCATCAGTGTCGGAAGCCAAATCGCAAAGGGATTTGCTGAGCCCGCGGCGGCGCGAACGAAGATCGTGCCCGTGGGCGGAAATAAATTGATAGAAGATGTATTGATGGCCAAGAAGAGAACCATCGCGTTGCTCGCGGCACCCGGGAAACGATTGATTTTCGCCAGCTCGCTCATGGCCTTGATGCCAAAGGGAGTTGCGGCGTTTCCCAGTCCCATGAGGTTGCACGCCATGTTCATCACCATCGCCGCCATGGCGGGATGGTCGGCGGGAATGTCAGGGAAAAGCCGTCGCAATAGCGGCGCCATGACCCGGGCAATGATGTCGCGAAGCCCGCCGTCAAAGGCGACTCGCATGATACCGAGCATGAAAACCATGCCGCCGACGAGACCCAGTACCAGTTCGAACGCAGATTTCGCGCCGTCACTGATTGCCTTCGAAACGTCGCCAATGTGACCCGTGAAGGCCCCATAGACGATCGAGGTCAGGATCAACCCGAGCCAGACCCAATTGAGCACCGGAACCCCCCAGTCCAGTGCCGCACGACAATCATTCGCGATTGCCGGACGACATTCTCGCAGATACCTTTGGTGAATCGAACCAAGTTGTTCGATCCCCCCTACAAAACAGTTCGACAAGTTTCAGTCGTCGTGCTCTGCAGGTGCCTGTCCCTCCAACGCCTGTGGCGAAAGAGTTTCTCCGCTCGAATTGTAACGGGTTTTCGGTGAGGTCAAATGCACAGTTGGAAAATCAGTGTGAGTGGGGGCCTTTGCGTGGGTCGTCGAGTTGGATGGATTGTCCTCGGGTTCTTGTCGCTGGTCGCGGGCTTGGCGTCCGCTGCCGAACCAGAAGCGGTCAGATCCAACGATTGGACCCGTGAACTCGACCGTGTGCTCTCGACCGGCGGCATGACGGGAGCCGAGGTCTCGGCGCTCGTCATACGCGAACGGGACGGAAAAGTCCTCTACGCTCGCCAACCGGACCGATTGATGACTCCCGCTTCAAACGCGAAGGTCTTGACCGCGTTGGCAGCACTTGACACGTTTGGCGCCGCACATCAATTCGAAACTCAGGTTTCGACGGACGGACCTCTGGGCCAAGACGGCATGGCGCAGACGCTGTACGTGCGAGGCGGCGGAGACCCGGCCGTCACCAGCGAAGACTATTGGCGGTTTGCGTCGGAGCTTCGGGACGCGGGGCTTCGCGGGGTGAGGGGCGACCTCGTCGTGGACGACAGTCTGTTTGATCGTGTTCGTTGGCACCCCACGGTGAAGGGCGTTTCGCCGCGGGCATACCACGCACCCGTTGGAGCGCTGAACGCAAATTACGGCAGTTTTTCGGTCACGGTTCGTCCAGGACCCGAGGTCGGGGCACCAGTTTCCGTCACCATAAGCCCACCGGTTTCGTATCTCGTGCCATCGAACCACGGGACGACGCTTTCGAAGTCGGTGCGCCGTACAATCGTAATCGACCGAAAGAGTGGCGACGGCGTCGAACGTGTTTCAATTCATGGAGGCATGCGGCTCGGCGACAAACCCAAAACGTTCTATCGAAGCGTCCTCCACCCAGATCTCTATGCGGCTGCCGTCATTCGAATGCAGCTCACCGCGTTGGGGATCGACGTCAAGGGGCGCATCCGTTCAGGTGCGGCTCCTGACAGCGCGCGTCCGCTCCACACATTTGCCGGCTCCCCGCTCGCAGACATCGTTCGCCTGTTCATGAAGTACAGCAACAACGGGATCGCCGAAGCACTGGTCAAGAACCTTGCGATTCATTCCGGAAGTCGCATTGGAACCTGGAAGCTGGGTGGACTCGCAATGCGCGATCGCCTGATCGGGCTTGGGGTGCCGGCAGAAGGATTTGATTTGGTGGATGGCTCCGGACTTTCGTATCACGACCGTGTGTCGCCGCGTGCGTTGGTGACTGCACTTCGGTTGGCGCGTAACCAGTTTCAGTCGAGTCCCGAATTCATGTCTTCGCTACCGGTTGCGGGTCGCGACGGCACGTTGAAGAAACGGGCAAAGAACGCACGAGACCAAGTACGCGCGAAGACCGGACTGCTCAACGGCATCACCGGCTTGTCTGGATACGCGGCGATGCCGACGCCGGGCGGAAGCGGCGAGCGCGAAGTGGTGGTGTTTTCGGTCTTGGCCAACGGCTACCGGAAGTCCGACAAAGAGGCGATCAAGTCTCTCGACGCGTTTGTCTCGAAACTCGTCGCGGTAGACGAGCGAGGAAAGTAGATACGGCTCCGCTACGAGACGCGGATAGCCCAATTCGCTTGTAGTGTGCTGAACGAGCGGCGGGCTTAACCTGCGGTCGGCGATTCTTCGCGACGAGACAGCGCGACGTCGAAGGCCCTCATCACGCGTTCGATGTAGACCGACGGGACGCTCGAGCCTTTGCGGATGCGGCGGTCGATGCGTCCCGGTCCCCAGTTGTAAGCGGCCAGTGCGGTCGACACGTCACCGTACTTGTCCGCGAGGTGTTTGATATACGCGGTGCCAAGCTTCACGTTCATCACGGGGTCGAAGAGCGAATCCGTGCCCCGCCAGTCGAGGTTAGCCTTGTTTGCAAACTCTTCGGCAGTGCTCGGAAGTAGCTGCATGAGCCCGAGTGCGCCGACATGTGACGTCGCGAAGTTGAAACCACCGCTCTCGACCTGGATCACAGCGAGCACCAACGGAGGATCGAGATCATGGCGCTTTGCTTCGTGCACAACGGCGTGCGCCACGTTTTCTTCGTCATTTTGCGACAAGCCGGTATGTCGGCTGCGCAAGAATGAAAGGACTGCGCGCTCGTCCGGGTCTTCGGGGAGGGCGCGACTTGCCGCTTGTCGCGCGGGCATCGTCGTGGCTGCGGACGAGCGGGCCGGCAGAGGCCGCACACCCAGCTTGTCCGTCGGAAGCTTGCCGCCCATGGCGTGGAACGCCGCGAAGGCGAGCAGGGCAATCATGAGGATGCGTTGTTTCATCCGCGCAGACCCAAGGGTGAAAGACCGAGTTCCGAGATGGCCTGAAAATTGTTCACGACAGCGTATCCGGTCGTGAGCACAAGAAATGCGAAAAAACTCTCTTTCATGCGCTTACCAAAACGCTGTGTATATAGAACGAAGAAGACATCGAAGACCGTGAACGCGCTGTCGATCACCAGGCCGCCTACAAGGCCGTTCAGACGAAAGAGCAGGTCCACAACGGGGTTCGCCTCAACAACTTGCCAGCCCGCCACCGGCGCGCGTAGGCAGAGGTATGTCGTCCAGTGATCTGCACAAGTCAGAAGCAAGGTTGTAATCGCTAGTGCGTGAACCATAGGTCGCGTGAACTCCCGAGAGCTGGAATGACGACTTGTCTGCCCAGATGAACTCTGGATAGAGCAAGAAGCATGCCCTCTAAGTTTCAGGCGCGAATACGATTGTTGGATGAGGTAGCTGGGGGGCATCGCTGCACACGAATGAAAGAACCGAATCGGGGGGGACTCTCGCGTAGAAAGGGTAACTCGTTTCCATTTTCGAAGCTGCGGATCAGAGCCGAAATAGTTTGCACACAGGCAGGCGTCGAGCAAATCTCAGGCTAACAGCGTTATAAACCTGTGATTGTCGAGGTTGAACTAGGAGGCGTAAAATTTCTCAAAGCCGCAGCGAGCGTCGCGGGACCAATTTTGGGTCGGGCCCGCGAGCGCGCGGCTTGTCTGATGTCTTTCGAATTACCTCTTCTTCATGCGTCCTTTGCCGAGGACCAGCCAATCGAGGCTGATTTCTTCCTTAACCGCGAGGGTGATGAGG
>JASDVE010000242.1:0-3825 GCA_041891195.1 Myxococcota bacterium
CGCCGCTCAAGATGCTTGGGAGGAAGCGCGCCTTCTGTTCGTCGGTGCCGAAATGGATCAACGTGGGTCCGAGCAGGCCTTCGCCAATGTGTCCAACACGGCCCGGGCCTTGGGCGCGCGCGTATTCTTCGTAGAAGATGACTTGTTGGTTGAGGCTTAGGTCCCGGCCCCCGACTTCCTTGGGCCATCCCACGCCGATCCAACCGTCTGCGCCCAGCTTCCTTTCCCACGCGTGGCGTTCTTCGAAAAGCGCATGTTCATCGCCCGGTCCACCGCGACCCTTCACCGAAGCGAATTCGCCGGAGAGGTTCGTTGCGAGCCATTCGGCGAACTCGGTACGAAAAATTTCGTCTTCTTTGCTGAAGCTTGTATTCACAGTGCTGACCTTTTGCGGTGGTGCGAGTTCGAGGAGGGCGCGGTGCGTCGCGATTAGGCGCTGCCAAATTTTGCGATGACTTGTTCGCTGAACTCGCCAAGGGTGCGCTTGGCACTTTCGAGGTCGGCGTCGACCGAAGCGACAAGCATGCGGTGTGCGCCGGATTGTTCGATTTCGAGCGCCATGTCGTGGGTCATCATGCCAGAGTAAGTGAGCTCTATGGCGGCCGGGTCACGGCCCGCTTCAGTCGCCGTGTCTTGGACAACTTTGAAAAGCTCACCGAGTTGCGAAATACTGCCGCCGAGGGGAAGGAACCCATCGCCGAGACGACCCGCTCTGCGGGCTGCGGCCTTGGAGTGTCCACCAATGTGAATCGGGATGCCGCCTTCGCGAACCGGGTGCGGGCTGCACTTCACGTTGGTGAACGAAACGTGTTCGCCGTCGTAGCTCGCGACGCGATCTCGCCAAAGCACGCGCATCGCTTCGATGTATTCGTCGGTGCGCTTGCCGCGATTCGAAAAGTCCGTTCCTACAGCTTCGGCTTCTTCTTTGAGCCAGCCGATCCCGGCGCCCAAAATTAAGCGGCCGCCCGAAAGGGCGTCGAGGCTCGCGAGCGCCTTCGCGTAAACCAGCGGGTTGTGTTGGGGCAAGATCACCATCGCGGTGCCGAGCACGAGATTTGTGGTCTGCGCTGCCGCGAAGGTGTTCCAAATGATCGGATCGGGGATCGCCGCGTCGGGGATCGGCATGCGGCCATCGGGAGAGTACGGGTAGTTCGATTCGTACTCTTCGGGCATCACCACATGTTCCACGGGCCAGATCGATTCGAAGCCAAGCTCTTCGGCTGCGCGCGCCAAGCCAGTCGTGTAATCGGCAGTGGAAACGGGTGCTGCGTAGTAGCCGGGGATCAGTCCAAATTTCACGGGGGTAGACTCCTATTATTGAGTTGCGCTGCGGTGGCTTGAAATCTTGTGATTCACGAAGCCAAGGTGCGGATCGGTCGTCCGCAGGCCCCGAGAATCCAAACAACGCCTTACGGTACGATACGATATGGCCCGCCTGCAAGGTCGCGGGCTGCGCACCCGGCCCACATACCGTTCGGTTCGCCCTTGCGTTTGAGTGTGCAAGACGGATGCGAGTTTCGAGTCGCAGGTGGTGGGCGATCATGTCAGGTCTTGGCAATATCGTGTTTCTCGGCCTTTCCCGCGAGCTTCTACTTTCGCAGTGACAGCATCTACAAATTTGGAGCGTCAACCCATGGAAGAAACCATCCCGCGACTCGTTTTTGGAGCCGCCGATCGCTTTGGCGACGCTCCGGCAATCGAAGACGGCGACACGACGCTCAGCTTTCGCGCACTGTCAGAGGCGGGGCTGTCGGCGTCACGGGCGTTTATCGGGGCTGGGCTCGAACCCGGGGACCGCGTCGGTGTTTGGGCGCCGAACCTGTACGAGTGGATCGTCGCGGCGATCGGCATTCAGATGGCGGGGGGAGTGCTCGTCACGATGAACACCCGTATGAAGGGCGGCGAAGCCGCATACATTCTTCGCAAGAGCGGGGCAAAGTTCTTGTGCACGATGGGCGAGTTTCTCGGCAGCAACTACGTCGAGATGCTCGACGGCGAAAATCTTCCCGACCTCGAACGTATCATCACCCTGCGCGGCGAAGCCAGGAACGTCACGAGCTTTGATGAATTCATCGCGAGCGGCGAGTCTGTTCCCGAAGACACCGCGCGCGAACGCGCGCTGGCGGTCAAGCCCGAAGATCTTTCTGACTTCCTGTTTACGTCTGGGACGACGGGCAATCCGAAGGGTGTGATGACGTGCCACGGCCAAAATATCCGTTCCTTTATGGCCTGGAGCGAAGTGGTTGGATTGCGCGAAGGCGATCGGTACTTGATCGTCATGCCGTTCTTTCATTCGTTTGGCTACAAGGCGGGCTGGCTTGCAAGCTTGATGCGAGGAGCCACGGTGCTCCCCCATCAAGTCTTCGACGTGCCGGTGATCCTCGAACGCATCGCGGCGGATCGCATCAGCGTTTTTCCGGGTGCACCCACCATTTACCAAAGCATGCTCGCTTATCCAGACCTCGCTTCTTTTGATATCTCGGCCCTTCGCCTCGCTGTCACCGGCGCTGCACCGACGCCTGTGGAATTGATCCGGCGCATGAAGAGCGACCTCGGTTTTGAAACGGTGATCACGGGCTACGGGCTCACCGAATCGTGTGGCATCGCAACGATGTGCCGCTTCGATGACGACCCCGAAACCATTGCGACAACTTCGGGCCGAGCGATCCCTGATGTTGAAGTGGTATGCGTCGATCCCGCAGGCAAAGAAATGCCGCGGGGCGAACCCGGCGAAGTCTGGGTTAGCGGCTACAACATCATGCAGGCCTACTTCGACGACCAAGAGGAAACGGACAAAGCCATCGACGCAGACGGCTGGCTCCACACGGGTGACATTGCGGTCATGGACGACCGCGGTTACGTCAAGATCACCGATCGCATCAAGGACATGTACATCTCCGGTGGTTTTAACTGCTATCCAGCCGAGATCGAAGGGGCGCTCTACGGAAGTGGAAACTACGCCCAGGTCGCCGTGATCGGGATCCCGGACGAACGCATGGGCGAAGTTGGCATGGTATTCGTCGTGCCTCTTGAAGGCGAATCGCCGACTCCAGACTCGGTGATTGCGTGGTGTCGCGAAAATATCTCGAACTACAAAGTCCCTAAGCGGGTTGAAGTGATGGAAGAACTTCCGACGAACGCGAGCGGGAAGGTGACAAAGTTCGTTCTGCGCGACTACGCGGCAGCGAGCCCCGCATAACTTTGCGCAATCGCTAGGAGAGCAACGCGATGCTCGACGCACCGACATTATGGAGTTTGATCGAAGCGAGGGCGGCAGCGACTCCTGACGCCATGATGGCGGTCGACGAAACCGAGACCGTCGTGACCTTTGGCGAGTACAGGGATCTTGCCCAGCGCTCTGCAGCCGGTCTTATGAAACTCGGGCTTGGTACTGGTGACGCGGTGTCGTGGGTGTTGCCGACGCGCATTGAAGCGATCGTGCTTGCTGGAGCGCTTGCGCGACTGGGTGTGGTCCAAAATCCTATCCTTCCGATCTATCGCAAGCGCGAAGTCGGCTTCGCGACCGCGCAGTCGAACGCGAAGTTGCTCGTGGTCCCGGGAACGTTTCGCGGTTTCGACTATCCCAGCATGGGTCGCGAGATCGCGGACGAACAAGCGGGCGTCGAGTTGCTCGTTGTGGACCGCACCCTTCCCGACGGTGACCCCAGTGAGCTTCCACCCTTCGATGATGGAAGCGCCTCCGCCAGCGACGCGGTGCGCGTCACGGTGGGCACGGACCGTGGGCTCGATGAAGGCGACGCTCGCGCTCGACACTGAGGACATCGCTGGCATCGCTGCGGCAAGCGCCGAGCGTGCGGCATTCGA
>JASDVE010000243.1:0-3819 GCA_041891195.1 Myxococcota bacterium
GTACAGAGCATGTCAGATTTCGTTGCAGAATCACTTTCTGAAGTCGACACGGGACGTAAGTCTCTTCTCGACAAACCCCGGGACGTGGTCCTGTACGGGTTCGGCCGAATCGGTCGCCTCGTTGCGCGCATCCTGGTCGGGAAGACAGGTGGCGGCGAAAACCTTCGCCTCGCAGCCATCGTCGTTCGCAAGGGTGGAGACGACGACCTCGCCAAGCGCGCAAGCTTGCTCCGACGCGATTCAGTCCACGGCCTCTTCAAGGGAAGCGTGCTTCTAGACGAAGAAGAGAACGCCCTGATTCTCAACGGTAACCTCGTCCGCGTGATCTACGCCGACAGCCCGAACTCGGTGGACTACACGAGCTACGGCATCGACGACGCTTTGCTGGTTGACAATACGGGCAAGTGGTCGGACCGCGAAGGACTCGAACAACACTTGCAGTCTCCCGGGGTTTCAAAGGTCTTGCTCACCGCGCCTGGCAAAGACGACATCCAAAACATCGTGTATGGCGTAAACCACAAGGGCATCTGCGACATGGGCAATATTTTGTCCGCTGCGAGCTGCACCACGAATGCGATCGTGCCCATTCTCGACACCATCCACCAAGCGTTTGGGATCAAGCACGGTCACGTCGAGTCTTGCCACTCTTACACAAACGATCAGAACCTGATCGACAACTATCACCGCAAGGCGCGACGCGGACGCGCGGCAGCGCTCAACATGGTGATCACGTCGACGGGTGCCGCCAAGGCAGTTTCCAAGGCGATCCCCGAGCTCGAAGGCAAGCTCACGGGCAACGCAGTGCGTGTTCCCACGCCGAACGTTTCGCTCGCCATCCTCAATCTCGAATTGGAAACGAATGCGTCAGTCGACGAGTTAAACGAACACCTACTCAAGCGATCCCTCGAAGGCGACCTCGTCAACCAGATCGATTACACGAATTCGGACGAAGTTGTATCCAGTGACTTTGTCGGAAATCGCTATGCGGCGATCGTCGATTCCAAGAGCACGATCAGCCTCGGCAGTAGCTGCGTTCTTTACGTCTGGTACGACAATGAATTCGGCTACAGCCGCCAAGTTGTCCGAATCCTCGAAGAGTTGGCTGGACTCGGTTTGCCGACGTTTCCCAGGGCGATCAACGGCGAGGCGTAGACTGCACGATTGCCGGAGCTGTGAGGTTTCGGCCGCTCCAAACGAATTCAGGACTTCAGCTTCGAAACTTTCGGTGTGCTCCAGCAGATCGACGAATTCACGCAGCTGCCATCGGCTTCGAGGCTTTTCGTTCGCTCGTAGCACGAGCGTATTGGCGGCGGCGGGATGGAACGGTGTTGCTCCAACTCGGCCCTCCGCTCGAAATTGTGGCGCACGGGATGGCGCAGCCCCGCACCGCCTTCATTGGATGTCGGGCGAGAGTTATTTACTGCTTTTCGAGAAATGCCTCGTGAATTGCCAGTGAATTGCCATTCGTGAGCGTTCCCTTACTGCGGAGCCTGGAAACTGCGCGAAACCAACTGCACCTCGGACAATGTGCGGGGCTCCGGTACATTCCCGCAACCGGGTCAGGGCGAGTCAGCCAATACCCGAATGGCGGCTCATGAAAGAATCCACCTGCGCGATCACAGCATGGCTCGAAAACCCCCGCGCACGCCCTCTGGTGGTCTCGGTGGCCGCCCTCACAGTGGTGATGATCTACGCCGCGAACGTTGAACGCTACGCCTTCCTGGGCGACGACGCCTTCATCACGTTCCGCTACGCAAAGAACCTGGCCCAGGGCCTTGGGATGGTGTGGAACCCGGGAGAATTCGTCGAGGGCTATACGAACTTCCTATGGGTCCTGATGATGTCCGCGGGCATCCGCTTGGACATCGCGCCGGAGGTGCTTTCCAACGCATTGGGAATCACAAGTGGGCTCGGTGTCCTGTTCCTGCTCGGACGCTTCGCCGCGGATCGGCTGCACGCAACACACCCGTTGGTTTGGCTTCCGTTGTTCACGCTCGCACTTTCGCGCAGCTTTACCGCTTGGTCGACGAGCGGCTTGGCCACCCAGTTCTTCACGCTACTCGTGCTGGCAGCACAGTTACGCTTTGTCCAGGAGCGAAGGGGCGAAGCGAACCAAGGCGCGTTTCTATCTTCCGTCCTCTTTGCGATCGCGACACTCACGCGGCCCGAAGCCGGCCTGTTCATGTTCATTGCCGGCGTTTTCTTTCTCGCACAGGTTGCAATCGGTCGAGCACGCGCGAAGGATCTTCTTGTCTGGATGCTTCCATACGTATTGATCGTCGGTGCACATTTCCTTTGGCGCTACAGCTACTACGGGGACTGGCTTCCCAACACCTTTTACGCCAAGGTGAACGGGCTCTGGCTCGAGCAAGCCGGCCACTACTTTTCTATCTTCCAGGCGGACTACAAACTCGCCTACTACCTCCCCCTGATCTTCCTCGGTGCGCTGCGCAGCCGCGAAATCACCCACGTCTTTTTCCTAACCAGCTCGCTCGCATATTGCGCCTACCTCGCCTCGATCGGCGGTGGGCGTTTCGAGTTCCGCTTCCTCGTCGTGATCCTGCCTACACTCTATTGGCTCATCGCGGAGGGGATCCGAACCCTAATGGACTCGAGAGATTCGAGCGGTCCTGGGTTTACGGTTCTCGGCGCCGCGGTGGCCGCGGCCCTGCTGCTGACGACGCACCTGGGATCGATTTCTGAAGCGGCCAAACTCGACCGTCATGACATCGAGTCGATCGACAGCACGCGCGCTTATGCAAACGAACGTGCGCGGCAGGGGAAGATCATTGCGCGCTACATCGAAGCCGGCGTGCTTCCCAAAGACGTAATGCTTTGTGTCGGCGGTGCGGGCGCACTGCCCTACTACGCCGGTTGGCCCACCCTCGACTTTCGAGGACTCAACGATCCACACATCGCCCGTTCGCCGCTCAAAGAACGTGGAACCATCGCCCATGAACATTTCGCTAGCGAGCCGTACATGCGCGAACGCGGTGTCGTCGTCTTCGACTCGCTGAACAACCTAGTCCACGAAGGTGATGTTTCGCAGTACCGCGATCGCGCCGCCAAGCGCGGGGAGCAGTTCTGGAAGTTGCGAGCGGTTCGCCTTGGCGAGCACACCATGGTGTTTTCGACGTTCGTCCCTGAGCCCGAATTCCAGCGCATTTTCGGTCACTTGGAAGTCTTATTCTAGAAAGACTTCGAACCAGAGCTTCTCAACTCTGCTTCATCGGCTTCATCACCTCGCTGAGTCGTGTCGAGTAAGACGACTCTTCGATCCGCTGCACGATCTTCCAGCCCGCATCCGTCTTGACGAGCTTGTCGTTGTAGTAGCCGCCGTCAAAAAAGAGCATCTGTCGCGATTCACCTTGGGCCAAGCCCATGGGGTTGTAGAAGACTGAGCGAGCGGTCGCGTTGTCGCCGTCGATTTCTACGACGCGATTGCTCACGACGTGCTGGGTCATCGGAAACATGACCAAGGTCTTCTCCAGCCAACTGCGAACCTCGGGGCGTTTGCCCTTGATGCCGCCGGCGGACTCATAGTCAACGAAGGCCTCTTCGGTAAAGCAAGTTTCCCAGAGATCCCAATCTTTTGTGTCGACAGCGGTCGCGTAGCGAATCAACAGGTCGTCGATTTCGCGTCGGTCCAACAGTTCTTGAAACGCTGTGATTTGTTCGTCCGAAAGGTTCGCCATGTTGATTTCCTTTTACTTGAGGTCCCGACATTTCCCGAATCGCGGGTCCAAAATTGGTGAGGGGAATGAGTTGGTTATGCGGTCCCGGCTGCGAGCATCGTCCCGAGTTTGATCAGGTGAGAAG
>JASDVE010000244.1:0-2639 GCA_041891195.1 Myxococcota bacterium
CTTCCTTCCGTCCGTGGGCCTGGTCGGCGCATTTCAGTTCACCGGATACTTCGCGCAAACCGTGCACGGCTGGAGCCCTGGCCAGTACGCTGCGATGGTGTTCTTCGGTGGCGGCCTTGGGATCGCGGGGAACGTGGTCGCCGGCCATCTCGCAGATCGCTTTGGTCGGCGTATTGTCGGGATCGTGTTGCTCTGCTCGGTTCCGTTCTCAGTGGCCCTGTTCTACCTAGGCCCCGGATGGGCAATCACCTTCGGCTGGATCGGCTTCTTATTCGGATCCCAAGGTGGACGCGTGATCTTGCGGGCCATGTCGGCCGAACTCTTTCCCACCGAACATCGTGCATCAGCAATGGGGCTCTGGACGATCCTCGACGCGCTAGGCGGTGCGACCGGTCTGTTTCTTCTTTACTTCGCACGCCCCGAGCCGGGAGATTTTGCAATGATCACGTCAGCACTCTCGATTGCGACCGCCGCTGGCGGTTTCGTACTCCTCTTCTTTCCTGAAACATCTCAACGCGAACTAGAAGCCATCACACACTAGAACGCGCGCACTACAGGTTCGCAACTTCTTGTTCGAGCAACTCGGCATAGCGTTCGCGAGCCGCTGCACGACGGGTCGGGATATGGGCGCTCGGGAACAACCCATCGACAGGCTTGTAGTCTCTCAACACTTGCTTCGCGATCGTCACTTTATGGACTTCGGTAGGTCCGTCCGCAATCGCCATGACCTGCGCGCCCACCATCATGCGCGAAAACGGCATCTCGTTTGAGATCCCAAGGGCGCCGTGCACCTGCATGGCTCGTTGGGCCACGTCATGATAGACCTTCGGCATCGCAACCTTGATCGCGGCGATGTCTTTGCGAGTTTTTCGGTAGTCGTTGTACTTGTCGATCAACCACGCGGTGCGGAGCACGAGCAGCTTGAACTGCTCGATTTCGATATAGCTATCGGCAATCTTGTCCTGCACCAGTTGGTAGTCCGCAAGCCGACCGTCGCGTGTTTCACGAGAGAGCGCTCGCTCGCACATCATGTCGAAACATCGCTTGAGTTGGCCGACCGTGCGCATCGCGTGATGAATTCGACCACCCCCCAGGCGGGTTTGCGCGATCACGAACGCTGAACCCGGTGCACCCAACATGTGGTCGCCCGAAACGCGGACGTCCTCGTATTTGATATACGCATGGCTCGCGTGCTCTTCGCTCTCGGTTCCAACACCCACATTGCGCACGATGTTCACGCCGGGTGTGTCGGTCGGAACGATCAGCATGCTCATGCCTTCGTACGGGCTCACGTCCGGGTCAGTCACCGCCATCACAATCAAGAACGACGCGTAACGGGCATTCGACGAAAACCACTTTTCGCCGTTGATCACCCAGTCATCGCCGTCCTTTACCGCGCGGGTTTTGAACAGTGTGGGATCGGCGCCCGCATGGGGCTCGGTCATCGAATAGCAAGACGAGATTTCGCCCTCGAGCAGAGGGTGCAAGTACTTCTTCTTTTGTTCGTCACTGCCGTAGTGGGCGAGGATTTCCGCGTTGCCTGAGTCGGGCGCCTGGCAACCAAACACCGAAGGGGCCCAACCCGACCGGCCTAAGATTTCGTTCATCAAACCCAGCTTGAGTTGGCCGAAGCCGGGGCCACCGAGATCTGCGCCGAGGTGACAGGCCCAGAGACCGCGCTCTTTTACCTGCGCTTGCAGAGGCTTCAGGATCTTCATCGCGAGTTCGTCGCTCTTGTCGTACGGGTCACTCAGCACGTAGTCGAGAGGCTCGACTTCGTCGCGGACGAATGCGTCCATCCAGTTGAGCTCTCGCTGAAATTCGTCTTCGGTTTCAAAATCCCACGCCATGCTGGTTTCCTCCGGTAATCGTCAAGCGGTGGTGGCAGACGAAGCAACATAGCGGCTCGCAGTCTGGGTGTGGTGCTCGCTTCCCGCGTAGCCTCGCCCAAAACGAAACAAGCGCCCCAGCCAGGGGCTGGAGCGCTCGAATATCGTACGAACTCGTTGAGAGTTCGGCTGCTACGTGGCGTTTGCCGAGTCGCTAGAGCGTCGCGATCAGAGGCGCGATGAGCAGACTCACAACGCTCATCACCTTGATCAGAATTGCGACGCCGGGGCCTGACGTGTCCTTGAAGGGATCGCCGACCGTGTCACCAATGACTGCTGCCTTGTGGGCTTCGGAACCCTTCGGGTGTCCTTCCAAGCCGCCGGCCTCGATGTACTTCTTGGCGTTGTCCCAAGCACCACCCGCGTTCGCCATGAAGAGCGAAAGCGATGCGCCAACGGCAACCGAACCGGCGAGCATGCCGGCGAGAGACGCGGGGCCAAGCAAGAAGCCGACTGCAACCGGAGCCACGATGGCCACCGAACCGGGCAACACCATCTCGCTGAGTGCTGCCTTCGTTGCGATGTCGACGATCGTGATGCTCTCGGGCTCAGCCTTCCCTTCACGCAAACCCGGGATCTCATCGAACTGCCGCTTGATCTCTTCGATGATCGCTTGGGCCGCTTTGCCGACTGCGATCATCGTGCTCGCGCCAACCGCGTACGGGAGACACGCGCCAATCAAGAGACCAATAAGGATGGGAGCATCGTCGAGCCTCAAGACCAAGGTTGACATTCCCGCGGCCTCGCGCA
>JASDVE010000244.1:2649-7786 GCA_041891195.1 Myxococcota bacterium
CCTCGCGCACGTGGTTGATTTCGAGGATGAACGCGGAGAACAAACTCAACACCGTGAGCGTCGCCGAACCGATTGCAAAGCCCTTGCCGATGGCCGCGGTCGTGTTGCCGACCGAGTCAAGTTCGTCCGTAATGGCACGAACTTCAGGGCCGAGCTTGCTCATCTCACTGATGCCACCAGCGTTGTCTGAAATCGGACCGTACGCATCAACCGTCATCACGATTGCTGTGCCAGCGAGCATGCCAACGGCGCCCATCGCGATGCCATAGAGGCCCATGCCTTCGGGCATCACTGCGTTCGCAATAAAGCCAACGACCGCGACGATGAAGAGCGATACCACGGTGCTCTGCATGCCGACTGCGAGGCCGTAGATCACGCCGGTCCCCGCGCCCGTCTTGGATGCTTCCGCAACGCGCTCAATCGGAGCCCATGCGGTGTAGTACTCGGTCACCAAACCGATCAACGCGCCACCCATGGCGCCCGCAGCCAAGGCGTAGGTCACTGCCTGGTTCACGCCGAGCATCGGCATCAGGATGTAACCAACGATGCAGATGATGATTGACGGTACGATCAGCGCAGCGCGCAGCACCATGGCGGGGCTGTTTTGGCGAAGCATGCGCGCAATGAAGATGCACACGATGCTCACTGCCAGCCCAACACCTGCAAGGAAGATCGGCAAGGTCACTGCGAGAAATTTCGCTTCTTCGCCGACTTGCCCATCGGTAAAGAGCGAGTCGACATATTGCGACTTCGCCGTGAGTGCAATCGCCATGGCGGCGACGATGGCTGCAACCAAGGATTCGTAGATGTCTGCGCCCATGCCTGCGACGTCGCCAACGTTGTCACCAACGTTGTCCGCAATGCCGCCCGGGTTGCGCGGATCATCTTCCGGAATGCCTTCTATAACCTTGCCTGCGATGTCCGAACCGACGTCAGCGGCCTTGGTGTAGATGCCGCCGCCGATGCGGGAGAAGAGTGCGATCGACGAGGCGCCTACCGCGAAGCTGTGAAGCACGGTGGCGAGATGCGGATCGTTCACGAAGATGAGGTAGAGCCCGCCAAGGCCGAGAAGCGCCGTGGCCGCAACGAAGAGGCCCATCACTGCGCCACCGTCCAGGGCGGTGAGGAGTGCGTCGGGCTTGCTGCCCTCGCGCGCTGCCTGGGCCGTTCGAACATTCGCGAACGTCGCAGCCTTCATTCCGACGAAGCCGGAGAGCAGCGAAAGGAAAGCGCCGATCAAGAAGCATGTGCCGGCAAGTAAGCCGGTCCCTTGATCTTGGAACGCAAAGAAGAGGAGGCCAAACACCACGGCCGAATAAACGGCGAGTACTTTGTATTCGCGCATCAGGAAGGCCATCGAACCTTCGCGAATGTATCGCGCGATCAAGTTCATCGTGTCCGTGCCTTCTGGGAGAGCCTTCACGCGGAAGTAGAAGAAGCACGCGACGATGATGCCTACAACGCCCGCTGCGAGCGGCGCCATCGTCAACTGTTGGATCAATTCGCTGTTCATCTGGAGTCCATCCTATTTCGGTCAAATGCCATTCCGAGGAACCCTTCCCTCGGTTGCTGTTGGACCCTTCGTGATGGGTCCAGTCGGGTTAAATGAGTGGTGCGTTAGGGAGGCGTGCCGCGAGGGTTCTGGTCTGTCCCCCGCCGATCCGGCGCTCCATCTGCTTTTATTCGTTCGGGTGTCCCCGGGTTGGGCAACGAAGTCTGCCCTGCGCTCTTCTGCGATATCAACGACCTGAGTATTCTTGGGTTCGAGCGATCGTTCGCCGAGCACCGCCCTTACTGTGCGGGGTTTTCGCTCCGCAACGTCGAGCTGCCAGTTCCGCCAACCCCAAAACGCCGCCTACGCAATGAGCACCGAATGCTCGGCGGCTCGAACCGCGCGGGACGCAACTTGTCACGGGCATGTGATTAGCCATTCCGCGCAGAGCCAGCAAGAAATTTGTCCTTTTTTTTCGCACTGTTGCCGCGTCACCGCGCCGAAAATGACCGCCTCGGCGGTGACATTCAGCTGGCTGCCAACGGACCGAACCCCTCCAAATTCGGGGCCATCGCGGTAAGTCCGCGATATCGATCCGAGATGTGCCGGGCACTTGGGCGCCAAGGGTGGGTATGATGACGCTCCGCGCTGTCCCGGGCCCAGCCCTACGCCGACGCCAGCCGACCAACGCGAGCCCATTTTGACGGAGTTCTCATGGAAAAGATCGTCTATCTGACCTTCCCTGCCCCGGGCTTTGCCCCCAATGCGTATCGGGAGCACCTACTCAGCAATGTCGCCCCCGAGCTGCTCGCCGCCGGCGTTCGAGGACTGAATATCAGCCCGAACGACCTGCAGACGGAAATTCCGAAGCCGATGCTGTTAATCGGCGACGGCGCGAGCTTGGGGGCAGCGGTCTCTGTCTGGGTAGACTCCCTCGACGCGCGCAAGCCGATCGAGGCGGCTTTGTCCCACCAAGTCGACCGATTGGACGGCTACCTCGTCACCGAATCCATTCCCCAGCCGTGCACCGACCGCTCTTGGGCCGACGGCGAACGCAGCCCAGGACTCACGCACTTCACCTGGTTCGATAAAGCAGCCGATTGTTCGGACGACGACTTCTACTACAACTGGTTCGAAGTCCACACGCCCTTCTCGTTCGACTTGCATCCGCTCCGCTGGGAGTACGTGCGCAACGCTGTGGCGCGGCCGATTACGAAAGACGCGCCCACCGTGCGCGCGATCGTCGGTGAACGTTTTCGCGAGCTTCGAGACTACACCGACCCCGAACGACTCTTTGGCAACAAAGAAGTCTTGATGCAAAGCGCCAAAGAAGCGGGCGACTACAGCGACCCAGACACAATGCACTCGCTGCCGCTTTCGGAGTACATCATCAAGTCCGTTGGATAAGGGATCGACCCGATCAATCGCGCAGGCCCACTAGCTCCGCCATCATTTCGAACGCTTCGTCCTGTTCGCTGCGCACCGTAAGACCGGTGTACGGCAGCGGCTCGTAGTTGGCGCGCCACTGTTTCTTGATGCGATCGGGCGTTCCGTAGAGCCCCCCCTCGTCGATGTACTCGTCGGGAACCGCTGCGATCGCTTCATCGCGCTTGCCAGCGCAGAACAATTCGTGAATGCGTTCAGCGGCTTCGCCCCAACCTTCGCGAATCATTCGCTTCTTGTGGAAGTTGAGTTTGGGGTGGCCCATGCCGCCGACGTAGAGTGCGACGAACGGCTTTGCCGCCTGAAATGCAGCTTTGATGTCTTCAGTAACGAGTACAGGCAATGTGCCCTGGATTTCAAAACTGTCGTACCCCTTGCCGTTGCCCGCTCGCCTGAAGCCTTCTTCCAGCCAAGACTTGAACAAGTCGACATTGTGGCAACGCATTCCGAAGGGGAGCCAACCGTCGGCCAATTCGCCAGTCATGATCACGGAATTTCGTGCGCCCGTTCCCAAGAAAATTTTCGGCTTCTCTGGAAAGTGGAGAATTGATTTGAGAGGTTTGCCCATCCCCGCAGAGCCGTGGCCATCGAAGGGCAATCGAATCTCTTTTCCGTCGTGCACCACGGGCTCATCCCGGGCGAAGATCTTTTTCATGATGGAGACGTAGTCGCGCATGCGTTCAAGCGGGTCGCCCCACGGTGCGCCGTACCAGCCTTCTACGATTTGTGGCCCCGAAACCCCGAGCCCCCCGATCACGCGACCGCCACCCGCAAGCGCATCCAAAGTGCCCAACTGCATGGCCGTCATGGCGGGAGTACGCGCCGCAAGTTGAATGACGCCGGTCCCGAGTCGAATGCGTTTCGTGTGTGCGGCGATGAAAGCCAGCGGGGTGATGGCGTCAGAGCCATAGGCTTCAGCCGTCCAGACCGAGTCGTATCCGATTTCTTCACAGCGCTTGATGCGTTCCATTGGAAGATCCACACCGCGTGCCGCATATTCCACTGCAAGTCCGAGCTTCATTATTTCTCCGATTGGAAACGCGCATCAGCGCCTAAGCGTTAGAGAATAAACCGATCATCGGGGTTGCGATACCCTGACTCCCTTCTCTCTGACTAGGAGCCACCATGGATTACGAAGCGATTCGAGTTAAAACGAGCGACGACGGAATCGCGACTTTGACGCTCAACCGACCCGAAGCCATGAACGCGTGGAACGACGCGATGTCTTCGGAGTTCGAGCAAGCCATCCAGGCCCTCGACATGGACGACTCGGTTCGGGTGGTGGTCTTAACGGGCGCGGGCCGTGCTTTTTGTGCAGGCGCCGACCTGAGCGCAGGAGCCGATTCGTTCAAACCTGCGGACGGGAAGCCGACGAGCGGGCGGGCTCAAAAGAAAAATTACGCCGATTCGTTCTGGCCCTTCATGATGCGCAAGCCCGTGATCGCCGCGATCAACGGCCACGCGGTCGGCGTGGGCATCACACTTCCGATGACCTGCGACGTTCGTTTCGTCGCCGAAAAGGCGAAGATACAATTCGCATTTACACGCCGAGGTATGCTGCCCGAACTAGGCGCCCATGCCATCGTCCCCCGCATACTCGGGATGTCGAACGCTGCAGACTTGATGTTGTCCGGGCGTATGATTAGCGGCACTGAAGCGGTCGCGTTGGGTCTCGCGACGCGCGCCCTGCCCGCCGAAGAAGTCCTTCCGGCTGCACTCGAATACGCGAAAGAATATTTGCTCGCCGCGCCTGCGTCGGTTGCGATCGCGAAGCGACTGCTGTGGGAATCGATTAGCCCGTCCATCGCAGACTTCATGAAGCGCGAGTCGAAGCTCTTCGACTGGACTGCAACGCAGCCGGACTCCACAGAGGGCGTCATGTCGTTCGTCGAGAAGCGCGCACCCCAGTGGAGCTTGCGACCGAGTCAGGACCTTCCCGAAGACCGTTAGGGCACGAACAGGCTGTACGGCAGACTCCCGGGTCAGACGTTTTTGGGATACTCGAGGATCCAATTCGAGGTGCGGATCGCCGTCTCGTTTACAAAGAGATGACGAATCTTCCAAACGGGCGAATGGCAGTCTTCCGCTGAAATCTTGCCGTCCAACAAATCGGTCATCGCTTCGGCCGCCTTGCCGCCCAAGATGTCGAGAAAAGCCTCACCCAACTCAGGTGACGCTTTGCTCGGTTGCCCGCTGTATGTC
>JASDVE010000244.1:7796-13674 GCA_041891195.1 Myxococcota bacterium
GTATGTCTCTTCGACGAAGTAGTGAAGGCCGGCTTTAAAGCTCTTCAACATTTGCGGGAGTGCGGCGAGCCCCGCACCAGGCTTGTCGGGTTTCGTTTGACCTTTTTCGGCGAGCCAACGATCGACGTCGCGCCGCGGAAGGTCTTTGTAGTCGGGGTCGATCAGCTCGGGATGCAATGCCAACAGTTGGCTCGTTTCTACGAGACCGCCATGGGTGTCGCCCACAAAGTCTTCCGGCGTGACGCCGGGCACGTGACCGAGAACATGCCCAAGTTCTGAGCCCTCGACTTCAAGCCGGGTGAGCATCAACGAGAACAAACCCACCATGTTGATGCCACATGCTTTCGACACTTTGTCGCACGCCGCCTCGATGGCGACGAAGTGTCGCGGGCTGCCGTGAAAATTGGAAACGACCACGTTCTTGAACCCCTGCGCGGCGAGGGATCGACCCAAGTCTTCGAGCACCGCGATGATCGTGGACACGCGAAAGCGCAACGAGCCAGGCTGAGGCACCGGGTCGCTTGCCGCGTAGATGAAGGGCAATTTCAAGAAGGTGCGGTCGCGATGGGCTTCGGGCAAATGCGCAACCATTCGCTCGGAAAGACCTTCGCCTTCCAACAGGTCCGCCCCGAGCGGCAGATGCGGGCCATGGACTTCGAGAGGCGAGCACGTGACGAGTACGATCGCGCGCGCGCGGTCGATCTCATCGAAGCGCTTCTTGGTGATCGTTTCCCAACGCAAAATCTCGGGGGTGCTCATGCTTTTCTCCTGGTTGTCGTGCGAACCATACCGCTTCGCTATGCGAGGAGCTGACCTCGCTAATCCGTGCAGCACGGACCTGTGCAGCGAGATACCGTGTGGCGACGCGAGCAAGCCCCCCTCCGCACTGCGAGGTTGAAAATGTCCCAGTCGCTTACAATCGAAACTACCCGAGGCGCAACCCTTGGCGCACGGGTCACCGGCGTCGCTCTTGCACAGCTCGACGACGCGACGTTCAAACAGATCGAAGACGCGTGGCACATCCATGGCGTGTTGATCTTTCCCGAACAATTCCTGAGCGACGAGGAACAGATCGCGTTCTCTCGCCGTTTCGGGGGGCTTGAAAAGTTGATCACCAAAGCCGTGACAGACCCGAACATTGGCGTTTTGAGCAATGTCCGTCCCAATGGCCAATTAATCGAACCCGATGGAAGCTACGCGCTCTTTTTGCTCGGCAACACGTTCTGGCACACCGACAGCTCGTTCAAGCGCATCCCGAGTAAGGCTTCACTTCTCTCGGCGCGACAAGTTTCAAGCGAAGGTGGCGAAACAGAATGGGCCGACATGCGCGCGGCCTACGACGCACTCGACGACGCAACCAAAGTCGACCTCCAAGAAGCATCGGCTGTTCATAGCTACCGCTATTCCCAGGGTCTAGTTGGCGGGGTCGATGTCCTCAGCGAAGAAGAATGGAAGGCATTGCCGCCAGTTGAACACCCGATCATCCGCACTCACCCGGCAACCGGACGAAAGAACCTCTACCTCGGACGACACGCTTCCCATATCAGCGGGCGCGACGTCGAAGAAAGCCGCGCGCTTTTAAACCGACTCACCGACGAAGCGAGTAAACCACCGCGGATCTTCAAGCACACTTGGTCAGAGGGCGACATCGTGATCTGGGACAACCGCTGCGTGCTCCATCGCGGTAGAACCTGGCCCGCGGATCAAGCTCGGACGATGGCGCGTACGACGGTCGCAGGCGACGACAACACGAACGAATGGACCCTGTAGTCGTCACTTCGAGCGGCGAGGTCACGACCCCGAAGTGTCGGCTGCCACAATCGCTTTGCCGGGCGCGGCGCCTTCCACAAGCTCGCCATCACGCACCACGAGCATCCCATCGACGAGCACGTAATGGATGCCTTCGGAGTAGCGCAGTGAGTCGTCGAAGGTTGCGCGGTCGGTCACCTTCATGATGTCGAAGACGGTGATGTCAGCATCGGCCCCGACGCGAAGCCTGCCTTTGTTCGCCATCGCGGGGACAAACGCCTCGAGCCGCTGTGCGGGCATGAAGCTCAGCTTCCTGATCGCATCCATCAACGTCACTGCACCCTTTTCGCGCACATAGAGCCCGAGCACGCGTGCGTGGGTGCCGGCGCCGCGGGGGTGCGTGCCCTCGATCATCGGCATGCCGTCCGATGCGATCATCACGCGCGGATGTGCGATCGCTCGATCGATCCATTCGGGCTTCATCATGTGCATGATGACCGGCCCCCCCTGGGCGCGATACTTGCCAAACGTCTCTTCCGTCAAGCGCTCCCCCGTGGCGACCCATTGCAGATCGCCGTAGTCGATGCCGCGTCGTTCCTGAAAGCCCTCATCGAATAGTGCCGACTCGATCATCGTTGAGCCCGCGGTGTAGGGATACGCTTCGGTGGTGATGTCGAGCCCCGACGCCCTCGCCTCCTCGATCAACGCGAGATACTTGTCGATCGACGAACGCGAAGAACTGTTGATGTGTACGATATGCAGGGCTGCATCGGCGTCGCGTGCGTACGCAATTAACCTGACGATGGGCCCCATGTCTCCTTCACCCTTTTGTTCTGCCATGTGGACGAAGCATGGAACGCCGCGGGAAGAAGCGAATTCGAAGATGGATCGAATTTCGTCGGGCCCGGCTCCCGGCGTATACGCGAGTCCCATGCCGACACCGATCGCGCCTGCGTCGAGTTCGTCGCGCAAAGACCGAACCACTTCGATGATCTCTTCGCTGTTCGCCTCCTCGTACATCCACGCGGTCGGCTTGAACCAACGCTGCACCATTTTCATGAACCAATCGAACGCGCCCCCATCGATCGAGCCCGTCAAGGCGTGCCCGGTCGAAAAACCGTGCTTCACGTAGATGCGGCTTCCGATGTGACCCGCAGCAGCCCCGTAGTGAATTCGCGCCTTGCCGCTGCGTTCTTCGAGAAACTCCTCAATCCCCTTTACCCCCGCTTCAAGGTCGAGGGCGGTCGTGACACCGTCGCGCGCCATGTAGTCGTACCCGACGTCATGCTGACCGTGCACATGGAGGTCGATAAAGCCCGGCGCAACAACCAGGCCTGCGGCATCGATCGTCTCGTCACCAACCAACGCTGTCCGCGAAATTTCGACAACTTTCCCGTCGCGGATCCCCAAGGACCGAACCGCGTCGAGTCCCGATTCCGGATCCATCACCCGGCCGCCGTTTACGACGACGTCGAATGCATCTTCACCGGCCAGCCCCGGGAGCACGTATCCCACGACAAGCAGAGACGTCAACAAACAAGTTCGAATTGTCATGCTCTTCACCCCGTCATCCCGAAACGTTCGTTCATCAAAGTCATACTCACGACGCGGTTAAAGAAGGCGTCAAATTGTTGGGCCGTCGTCGGAAACCCACTTGCCTCGGGAGTCCGGCCCACGATGGTGCAGGCTCTCAAGCGCACCATCGAGCCGCTTGTCATCCAAGATCGTGCGCAGCGTACCACCGACGAATCCACACATACGGGTCTCCTCTTGGAACGGGCACCGAGTGTACGGCGCTCCAAACGACAGGGAAACCACGCACCTCGAAACGCGAGGTGCGCGACGTGTCCCACCCCGAGCATCGTTACGGTGCTCGGGTATTGTCCGGGTCTCTTGAGCGGCCAAAGAGATGGCCGCAGACCGAAGGAGCCAACGGTGAATCTTTCGAACGACGAACTTCTCACGACCACTCGGGCGGTGCGCAAACGACTCGATTTCGAAAAGCCTGTCACGCGAGACGTGATCGAGCGTTGCTTAGAACTCGCCGTCCAAGCGCCGAACGGCGGCAACATGAACAGCTGGCGTTGGATCGTCATCGACGACCCTGACATCGTCGCCAAAGCGGCAGACATCTATCGCGGTGGGATGGCGGACTTCATCGCGAGCTTTGATGAAGACGGCTACGTGGGCAAAAACGTGCCCGGCGCCGATCGCATCGAAACCTCGACCACGCACCTGCTCGAAAACTTTCACCGAAGCCCCGCCCTGCTGCTTCCGCTCATCCCGGGCCGCACCGATCCGCCCGGGCCGCAGACGCATGTCTTTTGGCAAGCGTGCCAATGGGGCTCGATCGTCCAAGCGGTATGGAGCTTCATGCTTGCCCTGCGAGCCCGCGGCCTCGGCAGCGCCTGGACAACCGCACATTTGTGGCGCGAACAAGACATGGCGGACCTCCTCGGCATCCCCAACAACATCTACATGCAAGTGGGTCTCTTCCCAATCGCGTACACCTTGGGAACCGACTTCAAGCCAGCCCACCGGGAGCCTCTTTCGACCGTCCTCGGATGGAACGGCTTCCCCACAACCGGATCGACTGGAGCGTAAACGAATGAATCACAAAGAAACGGTCCGTACCGTCTTCGAAAACCTCTGGACGAATCCGGAGCTTGCCCGGGCCGCCTGCACCGACGACGTCACTTGGGTGACGACGCGTTCGATGCCGATCCCTGGCAACGAGGGTTCGATCGAGCACGTCGGCTGGGAGGCCTTCAAGAACGTGGCCGACAGCGGAAAAGATTCTGACACCGGATACATCCCCGAAACCCTCGATTACGACCACCAGCGCTACTTTGAAGCCGAGGATGACCACGTCATCTACCAATTCACGATGAAGTGCACGACGAAACTCGGACGCAGTTACATCAATGACTATTTATTCTTAGTCAAACTTCGCGACGGCAAAGTATGTCGCATGCAGGAATACTGGGACTCAAAGCAAGCGTTTGACTTGCTCTACGGTTAACGCGCGCGCTAACGAATCAGCACGCCTCCCCCAACCGCAACACGGGACACTTCACGATGTCGATCGAAGACCAACTTCCGCGCAACAATCTCGTTGTGTGGATCGCACGCATCTGTTTCACATTGATCTTCTTCATATCAGGCGTCACCCACTTCACCGATATGGCGGGCTACGTGCGGCTCATGCCCGAAGCAATTCCATTCCGTGATTTTTGGGTTGTCATCTCCGGCATTGTCGAACTCACCGGTGCCTTTATGATCCTGTTTGACCGAAATGCACGATTGGGGGCTTGGTTGATCGTGCTGTTCCTTATTCCTGTGACGATAACCGTCCACGGCTACGAAATGGTGACAAGCGTAGATCCCATGATACGGTCGATACAGCTCTCCTTCTTTCTAAAAGGCATCACGATGACCGGAGGAGCCCTGTTTATTACCCAATATGGCGTCAAGCGACACCAAGCGTGAGCGACGGAACCCAGGGCAGAGACGGACACGTCTACGAGCGAGACGGCAACGTTTTCAATCCAACCGACTGGGCGGGTAGCCCGTGGTCGATCGGTCATCAACACGGTGGCCCGGTCAACGCACTTTTTGCGACAGCCGCCGAAGAAGCTGCCGCACAAGCCGACCTGCGTGTCGTGCGCTTGACAGTCGACCTGTTTCGCCCAGTACCGCGCGTCCCCCTCGCACTCAATTGGCGTTTCGTTCGCGAAGGCCGACGCATTGCGGTGATCGAAGCTGAACTCACCTTGCCCGAGGACGGACAACTCATCAGTCGCGCTTCTTCGGTCATGCTCGCCCCTACCGAAGGTTCTCCGCGGTCGTGGACCCATGCTCCGGTTCCACCACTTGCCTTGGAAAATGCTGAGGAAGTCGAGTTCATGGGGGAAAATGCGAAGGGACTCTATCCACCTGGCTTTCACTGGAGCTTCGAAATCAAAATGGGATCCGACGAACACGGCCCCGCGGCATGGATCACAACACCGCTCGATTTCTTGCCGGGCGTTCCCATGTCTCCGATACAGCGGTCCGCCGCGGTAGCCGACCTGACCTTCGGTTTATCCGGTCAGTCCCTGCTGCGCCAAAAAATCGTTGACGTCGACGC
>JASDVE010000244.1:13684-17290 GCA_041891195.1 Myxococcota bacterium
GATCAACATCGACACGCCCATTTATTGGGAGCGCCCACCCGTGGGCCAGTGGTTTGGTTTTCGTCACGCGCTACTCACGGACCATGAAGGCATTGGCTTGGCAGAAGTGGATCTCGCCGACGCCAGCGGCCGACTGGGTCGATCGCTACAAGCCATGCTCGCCAACAAGCCACCCTCAGTCCGCAAAGCAGAGACAGACGCTTCCAACGGTTAAGGCTAAATCAAACGAACAGCTCCCACTTCGAACCGCAGTGCGGATCAATGGACTAGCTTACGACCGCAACCGACCCGGGCGCGCACGCCGCCCTTGCTGGAGAACGATTCATGGCAGGCCCTCTCAGCGGTTTTCGTGTGATCGACATCAGCGAAGTGATCTCAGGCCCTCTGGCCGCGATGATCCTCGCGGACCAAGGCGCAGACGTCATCAAGGTCGAACCCCCCGGCCACGGCGAAGAAAGCCGACAGCTTGCGAACTACCGCAATGGCATGGCCGCGCTCTACGCCAACTGCAATCACGGCAAGCGATCGATCGGCATCGACCTGAAGCACGAAGACGGGCTCGCGCTTTTGTATCAGCTTGTAAAAGACGCCGACGTTGTCGTTCAGAATTGGCGACCCGGAGCGGCGGAACGACTCAAGGTCGGCGAAACAGATCTTCGCAAGATCAACCCCGACATCATCTACGCCTCCATCACGGGCTATGGCGACGACGGACCCTACGCGGATCGACGCGGTTACGATCCAATCTTTCAATCGCTTACGGGGTACGTCGCATCGCAGACGAACCCTGAGATCCCTGTGCCAGACCTCGTGCGCAATTCTCTCGTCGACAAAGCGACATCCATCACCTTGGCCCAAGGCATTACCGCAGCACTACTTGCCCGGGAGCGTGGCGCGGGCGGCCAGCACGTTCGCATCGCAATGCTCGACGCCGGTCTTTCGTTCTTTTGGCCCGACGGAATGTTGCGCCACTCGCTTGTCGGCAACGACGTCGAAAATTACGTCGTCCCCGGTGAACGATATCAACTGATGGCGACCAAAGACGGACAGCTCGTCATGTGGATGGGGACTGCGGACCAAATGCGAGCGGGATTGCGCGCGGTTGGTCGCGACGACATTGCCGATGACCCCAAGCAACGTGGCAGGTCGATGCTCGAAGAAGCCAATGAACTGGCGCGTGCAGTGGCCATGCAAGAGGGCATGGCGAAGCTCACTAGCGCCGAGGCATACGACCGATTGATCGAACATGAAGTTCCCGCTGCGCCGGTACTCACTCACGAAGAAGTGATGCGCGACCCGCAGATCGTTCACAACGGAAGCATCCTCGAGGGAAGCCACCCGGTGTACGGCGACTTTCGGCGCGCGCGACCGGCAGTGCGTTTTTCGCAAACCCCTACTGAACGAACTGACGCGCCCGCGCTCTACGGCGAAAACGCAACAGAGATCCTCGACGAACTTGGTCTATCGGAAGAAGCCCAGACTGCGCTGCGAGAGTCCGGTGCGGTGACGCGCTAGCGCTACTTGCACGATCCCCAATCAAAAAGGAGCCCCCCCTATGAGCATGACACGACGACGTTTTATCGCGACGAGTGCAATCGTCGCCGGCGGAACCTCACTTGCGGGATGCGCGTCAATCGCCGCTGCGCCTGGGCAAAGCGACTACACCAACTTCGACGCCATTGAACTTGCAAGCTTAATTCGCTCCAAGCAGATCAGTCCCTCCCAAGCGCTCGAATGGGCGATCGCCCGCTGCGAAGTCGTGAACCCACAACTCAACGCGATCGTTGTTGAACACTTCGACCGCGCACGCCGATTGGCAGCAGGAACGATCCCAGACGGGCCACTTCAGGGCGTCCCCTTTCTATTGAAAGACCTGTGGACGCAACTCGCCGGAACCGTGACGACCAACGGTTCGCGATTCTTCTCCGCCCAGGTCGCCAGACAGAACAATACACTCGCCAATCGATACGAAGCCGCGGGCCTTGTAATCTTCGGCAAAACCGCGAGCCCAGAGTTCGGCTCCAACTCCTCAACCGAGTCGCTGCTCTGGGGAGACACCCGCAACCCTTGGGACCCAACGCTGAGTTCGGGCGGTTCATCAGGGGGCTCCGCAGTTGCAGTCGCGACGGGCATCGTACCCGCTGCCCATGCAAGTGATGGCGGGGGCTCGATTCGGATTCCAGCCTCATGTTGTGGGATCTTCGGGCTGAAGCCTTCTCGCGGTCGCACCCCTGGAGGCCCGGGCGCGTTCGACAAGTCCGCCGGGCTCGGCGTCAGCCATGTCGTGTCGCGAAGCGTTCGCGACAGCGCGTTGTTGCTCGACCTGACTGGGCACCCAGAAGTTGGCGACCCGTACGTCACGCCTCCACCCTCACGTTCGTACTTGGCCGAAACGGGGATGCCGCCGGGACGCCTGCGAATCGGCATCCAGCGCAGATCTACATTTCCGATCGAGACCCATCCCGATTGCATCGATGCACTCGAACACACCGCCAGCCTGTGTGAATCCCTTGGCCATGAACTCGGAGAGATCGGGCCTCCCCCACTCCCGGGCGAAGGCTTGTGGCGATCGTTCGGCGTGCTGCGCGGAACCTCGATCGCGATGGCGATCCAAAAGCGCGAAGTCGAGCTCGGGCGGGAAGCGACCGCGGACGACATCGAACCCAACAATTGGCAGTCGTACGTCGATTCCAAAAACTTCAGCGCAGTCGATTTCGAACGAGAGCGTCAGTTCGTCTATTCACTCGCCCGGGACATCATCGAGCACCAGAGCGCGTTCGACGTTGTCTTGTCTCCGACTCTCGTTGGACCGCCACCGAAGCTCGGCATTTTGAACCCCAACAGTCCAACCCAAGAATTCGCGAACGCGGCCATGTCGATGGCGGGCTTCACCATCGCGTACAACGTGTCGGGGCAACCCGCGATGACAGTCCCGCTCCATTGGAACGCGAGCTCCATCCCGATCGGCACCATGTTCGCCGGGCGACCTGGCGCAGAAGGGACACTCTTCGGGCTAGCCGCGCAGCTCGAACAAGCGCAGCCCTGGGCGGACCGACGTCCACCTGAGTTCGCTTAGATTGATTCGACCTAAACTGACACGCCTGGCGCTATGCCTTCGCGACGTCCGCCATCGGAACAAGCTTGGTCGTAAGCGGTGCGATCTCGCCTTCCGGCAGCATGAAGCGCCAGAACATCATGCCGAAGGGGCGCCCTTCTGTGTCGAGCCAGTTCGGCACGCCGGGGTCTGAACCCGCGACTACGATTTTAAAACTTCCGTCGCTTTCGAGTTTGACTTGCTTGCGGTTTAGGGACGAAGTGCGGTTCGCGTAGTCAAGCGTCTGCAGGTAGCGGTTCCAAAGAACGACATTAGAGAACCGGCACTTGGGGAAGCGGCCCCGAATCACGAGGGCTTCCCCGGGCTTCACGACAAACGGCGCCATCGAATAGACATTGTCGACGGCCGCATAACCTGTGTTTGCATTGTCGTCCGCCCCGATCGTCGGGTGCGGCAACTGGTTGGGCACCTTGGATACGTACTTGGGCAAGTTGGGTCGCGAGCCGAACGGTTCGATCGACGTAATGAGAAATTTGGTGACGCGTCGAAGG
>JASDVE010000245.1:0-3796 GCA_041891195.1 Myxococcota bacterium
ACCTTCTTCTTGGCCGAGATGAATCCCACACTCCCGCATGTCATCACTCTCCCACCACCAACGCCCAGCGCGCGAATCTTCGCCCGCCTTGACTGCGCGGGTGCAAGGCTCGCACCCGACCGAGGGATAACTTTGCTTGTGTAGGCGGTTTACAGGGACCTGGTGTTCTGCGACGTAGTCCCACACATCATCGTGTTTCCAGTCGGCCAGTGGGTTGAGCTTTACGATGCCTCCGGCCGCTTCATCGAACTCGACCTTACGCGTGTCGCGCCGGTTCTCGTTCTGATCTCGGCGCAAGCCTGAAACATACGCATCGAGGCCTTGGAGATGACGTCGCAACGGTTCGACCTTGCGCAAACGGCAACACTGCTTGCGGTTTTCTTCGGAGTCGTAAAAGAGGTTGTGGCCCTTCTCGCTCACCATGGCTTCCACGTCTTTGTGGTTGGGAAAGATGACTTCAACTTTCTTGTCGTAGCGATCCCGCACGCGGTCAACCAGATCGTAGGTCGCAGGGTGCATACGGCCGGTATCGAGCATGAAAACCTGCGACGACGCGTCGAGCTTGTGCATCATGTCGAGCAGCACCATGCCCTCTGGCCCGCCAAAACTTGCCGATAGCGCGAGTTTGGGTTGGAAATTGTCTAGTGCCCAGGTCAAGATTTTCTCGGCAGGCTGACTTTCGAATTGGCGACCGGTCACGGCGCGAATAACGTCGTTATTAAAGGACTTTGCAAGCTTCAATGCGGGGACAGTCACGCGGGGAATGCTCCTGGTGGCGGCGACCTGAAAGCACCAAGCGGGTGCAGACAGAATATGAAGCATAATTCCCTATTCGTCTACCGTTTTAAAATTTTTAATATCCTATCAGTTTACCGTTTTATTCTGAGTCTTGTCTAAGGCCGATTTCACCTTGTCCTCCATGGAAACAGCTCGGTCCCGGCGGTCGTCGATCTTGATCACCGTGGATACCCGAGTCGCCCCGGCGGCGAAGACCGCCTCCTGCATGTCTGAGATGAGGGCGTAGACCTCGCTCAGATCCCCCTCCAGAGTGGTGAACATCGGGTCGAGTCGGAAGCGAATGCGCTCCTGCGCTTGAACGACGTCGAGGGCTGCACCGACAAACTTTGAAACGCTGACCGCTTCGCCAATGGGTGAGATCGATACTGCGACGATCGCCATGAAATTCTCCGGGAATGGGTGGGTTGAGGCAAACGCCTATTGGGGAACGGCGAGCGAGGTGGGCCAGAGGCGCACCGCCGATTCGTCGCGCACCGCGTGGGCGAGTTCGGCCAGGGTGGTTTGGGTACGTGGATGTAAAAAGTCAGGAGCCAAATCGCACAGCGGTTCGAGCACAAAAGGACGCTCGTGGAGCCGTGGGTGCGGTACCTGGAGCCCCTGCAATTCGACAATTGTTTCGCCGAAAAACAAAAGGTCGAGATCCAAAGTACGGGCCGACCATCGCTCGGTCTCGCCGACGCGGTCGCGGCCCGCCTTCAGCTCGATCGCCAGGAGGCACGCCAAGAGCTGCTGGGCTGAAAGCAGCGTCTGTATCGAGACCGCCGCATTGAGATAAGCCCCTTGCTCGCCAGGCCCTACGGGATCAGTTTCATAAACACGCGACACGGCCTCAATCATCAAATTGGGCGCAGCGTTCAACGCTTCCAACGCAAATCGCAACAAGGCTTCCCGGTCGCCCAGGTTCGAACCGAGTCCGATATATGCGTTTACAGCTTTCGGCACCTTGGCTCCGAATGACGCCGAACGCGCTGCGCTGAGCGAAACCCGCTCCGCCGCACGGCCCGGCATTTGGTGCGCAACCATAATCGGTCGCGATCAAAGGGGAAACTCCGCACAGCCCCAGAAAAAATACAGGCTAAAATCGCGGCATGTTGCAAGCCGCCCTCGCACCCGAAATTTTGACCGAGATCCCCGGCCCCGGATCGTCCGCGCTCGCCAAGCGATTGCGCGGGGTCGAGTCACGCAATGTGACTTGCCTTGATCCGGAGCCGATTTTCTGGGAGCGAGCGTCAGGGTGCAATGTGTGGGACGTCGATCGCAATCGCTTCGTCGATCTGACCGCCGCTTTCGGTGTTGCGAATGTTGGTCATGCACACCCGCACGTTGTCGCGGCGATCGCCGAACAATCACAGCGGCTTTTGCACGGCATGGGGGACGTACATCCTCCCGCGATCAAGGTCCAGTTGCTCGAGGCCCTGGTCGCCCGCTATCCAGGTGGAGCGCCCGCACGCGGAGTCTTGAGTTCGTCGGGCTCGGACGCGGTTGAAACTGCAATCAAAACCGCGGTCCTGGCAACGAACAAGCCCGGGATTCTCGCCTTCAAGGGCGCGTATCACGGCTTGGCATTCGGAGCCCTCGACACGACTTGGCGCGAAGACTTCCGCGCCCCATTCGCATCGCGACTCCCCGAGCGAACGAAGTTCGCGCCATACGGCGATCTCGACTCTGCGGCGCGCGCGATTCAAGAGAGTCCGTTTCCCATGGGTGCCGTGCTGGTCGAACCGATTCAAGGAAGAGGCGGCGAGCGCGTTCCAGAGCCCGGGTTTTTGGAAGGCCTCGCCAAGCTTTGCCGCGAGCACGGCATGCTCTTGATCGCAGACGAAATCTATACGGGCTTTGGCCGCACCGGCCGCTGGTTTGCGTGTGACCATGACGACGTGGTGCCCGACCTATTGTGCGTGGGCAAAGGCATGGCTTCCGGCATGCCCATCTCTGCGTGCTTGGGCCGCGAAGAAGTCATGGATGTATGGCCTGTGTCCCGCGGCGAAGCGCTGCACACCCAAACATTTCTTGGTCATCCGGCAAGTTGCGCCGCAGCACTCGCGTGCATCGAAACCTTAGAAGCAGGCGGCTACCTCGCCCACGCGGCGACCGTGGGTTCGCAGGCACTCGAGGACCTCGCGCGTGAAACCCAAGACATCGACGCCGTTGTCGAAGTTCGAGGCAAGGGCTTGATGATCGGCATCGAACTCGCGCCGAGCCTCAGCGGCCCTGAAGTCTGCACGCGCGCCCTGGAGCGTGGCGTTATCGCGCTGCCGTCGGGTTCGTCGGGCGAAGTCATCTCGATTACGCCTCCTCTATGTATCGACGCTGCCACGCTCGCAAATGCCTTGGACGTCGTTCTTTCGGTGGTTCGAGACCTCTCGAATGCAAACGACCGCGCGAGTTCAGCGTGACCGAAACTGCGATGCTGGGTGATCCCCGGCGACAAGCCTTCGATCAGAAAGTTCTCGCGTGGATGACCGAGGGCTCTTGGGAAAAGGACGACGCGCGTTTCAACACCCTTGCGTGCGAACTCTTCGAGTTCCAGTTCGCCTACTGCACCGGGTACGGGCGATTTTGTGAGGCGCTTGGGAAAACGCCATCGACAATTTCGAATTACCGAGACATCCCCGCCGTGCCTACCTCGGCCTTCAAAGAAGCGCGCCTTCACAGCTTCGACGCCGATGCGACGATAAAGGTCTTTCGCACCAGCGGCACGACAACGGGAAGTACAGGGCAAGCACGTGGTTCGCTGTATCTCGACACGCTCTCGCTCTATGAAGCGTCACTGCTTCCGATGATTCGACGGTTTGTTTTCCCAGAGCGCGACGGCGACGCATCCGAAAAGCCCATAACCATTCGAGTCCTCGCGAACCCTCCCGAGACGACGTCGGACTCCTCACTTTCACACATGTTCGGGATCGCCCTTCGTGAACTCGGTGATGGAGATAGCGGATACGAAAACCGCGACGGGACACTCGACGCCACCCCCTTGATCACGCGATTGCTCCAGTTC
>JASDVE010000246.1:0-3765 GCA_041891195.1 Myxococcota bacterium
CTGCTGCTCTGCTGCGTCGATGAGCTCGAGCGCATCACCGTGAGCAGCGAGAGTGATGGCTCTGGCGCCGCAGCGGATCGAAATCGGTGAAAGCGCTTTGTAGTTGAGCCCGCGACAAGCAAGCTGCGCGTTGTACCCGAGCGCCTCGGGCAAAAGCAGGTCGAACACTTCATCTACCGGGATGTCGCGGGTTTCTCGGTACAGGCGCGTGCGGTTGTCGATGGACATCATGATCTCATCCGAAAGGTTGATGGTGAAGTATAGGCGACCCGTTTCCCCGCCCTAGTCCAATGGCTGGCCCAACTCAAACTAAACGCATCTGACATGCCAATTTATTGAAACCAGCTCTTGAATGTGTTCGAAGACCCCGCAAACTACGGGACCTGTCGTGCCTGACGCGGAGCCTCAGTGCTTGCGGTCGTCGCCCAGAGCGCGGTCACAGCGACCCTGAAAACCAACAAACCCAATACCGAGGTACGAACTGATGGATCTGAATCTTTCCCCTGATGCCCTCAAGTTTCGAGACGAGCTTCGAGCTTGGCTCGACGTGAACCTCGAGCGTTCGTACACCGAAGAAGTCCTCGCCCCCAACGCCGACGAAGACTCACTCGTCGAAGTGCGACGCCAGTTCCAAAAGAAGCTCAACGACGCCGGCTACCTCGGCATGGGCTGGCCGACACAATGGGGAGGCCGCGGCGCAACCCAGGTGGAAGAAGCCATCTTGCGGGCCGAACTTGCGGCAGTCGATGCGCCGCAGAGTCCGAACGCCTTGGGGATCGGTCTGTGTGCTCCGGCATTAATTCACCACGGTACCGAGGAGCAGCGCAACCGCTTCTTGCCCAAGATGCTCAGCTGTGATGAGATCTGGTGTCAAGGTTTTAGCGAGCCCGGCGCAGGCTCGGACCTCGCGGGCATCCGCACGAAGGCCGAACCCGATGGCGACGACTACCGCATCACTGGCCAAAAAGTTTGGACGACCCTTGGGCCCTGGTCGAACTGGATCTTTGTCCTTGCACGAACAGACATGGACGACCGCCACGGCGGGATCACCTTTTTCTTGATGCCGATCGATCAGCCGGGGGTTGAAATGCGCGCCCTGAAGCAGATCAGCGGGGAGTCCGAGTTCGGCGAAGTTTTCTTCGACAACGCTCTCGCGAAGCGCGAACACATCGTGGGCAAGATCGGCGAGGGATGGCGTATCGCCATGACGGTGCTTGGTTTCGAACGCGGGGGCAGCACCCTGCTTCCGTCGGCTGAGTTTGGTCATCAGCTCGACTGCTTGGTTGATGCCGTTCGCACCAACGGTGATCTCGAGCGCCCGGATGTGCGCGAGAAACTTGGAAACTTGATCGTCGAAAACGAAGTCCTGCGTGCCAACGGTATGCGGACGCTCGCGAACGTCGCCCAAGACTTGCCACCGGGACCGGAGTCGTCGATCGACAAGATCTTCTGGTCTGAATTTCACCAACGCATGACCGACACCGCGGTCGAGTTGATGGGACCGCAGGGACTACTTGCCCTGCGCTCACCGGGCGCTCGCACCGACGTTCACTGGATGCGGGAATTTTTGTGGGCGCGCGCCGGGACGATTTATTCCGGGTCGTCGGAGATCCAGCGCAACATTATCGCCAAGCGCGTTCTTCAGATGCCGACGAAGTAGCGGCTGCGCCCTCGCGCACTGCATCGCTCGTCACAAACACACGCATGAACGGCACACGCGCGTTCAACGAAACTGCAAAAGAGAAAACATCATGAAGTTTGATCTCAACGAAGACCAGGGACTGCTCAAGACCTCGACCCGCGAATTGCTCGAAAGCGAATCCCCCATCACCGAATCGCGCGTTGTGATGGAAGACAATCCGGATGGCTTCTCTAAAAAGCTCCACCAACAGCTTGGCGAGTTGGGCTACCTCGGTATCGTGCAGAGCGAAGAGGGTGGAGGCATGGGGGCGATCGCCTTTGCGGCCGTGCTCTCAGAAATGGGACGCGTCGCATTCCCCGGTCCGTACCTCGACCAAGCCCTCGCGATTCGCGCGCTCGAAGCGGCGGGCGCAACCCGTTGGAATGAAGCGGCGGCCTCTGGCGAGAAAGTGGTCGTGATCGCGCGCAGTGAAAACCCCACCAACTCTGACGACGACAGCGTTAGTTGTCAGTTTGCGGACGGCAAGGTGACCGGCACCAAGGTCTTCGTCCCGTTTGGCGCACAGGCCGACGCATTGTTGGTGACCACCGCACAGGGGCTTGCCTTGGTGCAGCGACCGGGCAGCGGTTGGAACGCGACCCCGCTTTCAACCCTCGACCACAGCCAGCGCTTCTGCAATATCGAGTTCAACGACGCCGCGGAACTGGTTGCCGATACCGGCGAGGCGACCATCATTCTCGAAGAGGCCGCGCAACTAGGTAGCCTCGGTGCCGCCGCGCTCATGCTCGGATGCATGGAGAGCGCCCTCGAATCGAGCATCAAGTACACGAGTGAGCGCATCGCCTTTGGCGTGCCGATCGGTTCCTTTCAGGGGCTTCAACATCGCGCCGCGGACATGCTCATCAAGACGGAGAGCACTCGGTCTGCGGTCTTCCGGGCAGCATGGGCGGTGGAAAATGGCGAAGCGGATGCCGGCTATCTCGTGTCGGTCGCAAAGTCTTGGGCCGGACCCTCGGGCCGCTTTGTTTGTGGCCAGTCGATTCAGCTTCACGGCGGCGTTGGCTACACGTGGGAATATGACTGCCACCTATGGTTCAAGCGGATCAAGACTCTCGAGCAGTTCCATGGCTCGACCCGCGCGCACACCGAGAACGCCCTGGCGCGTTCGCCCCACCTCTAGCAGTTTCGCCTTCGCCAACCTTCAAGCGTTACTTGAACGTTTGAACCAGAAGTACACCGGGATGCCAATGAGTGCTGTGCCGAGCCCCATCGCGGCCTCGGTCGGTTGGCGCTCTACCATGAACCACGCGCCCCAGAGTGTGAAGAGGATGAAGGTGAGCGGCACGACGGGGTAGCCCCAAACGGGCACCTGCTCGGCACCTTCGCGGTGGCGCTGCACCATGAGGCCAAAGACGGTTACCGCAGCGGAAAGTCCAAGTGTAAACCCGATATAGCTGAACAACGCTGCCAAGCCGCTGATCCAGACCACGACGATCGCCGCGCCAGCTTGCAGAGCAATTGCGCGCACCGGTGTTTCGGCGTCGGACCGGAAGGCCTGTGGGAAGAGTCCGTCTTCGGCCATCTTTGCGTAGACACGTGGGCCGGCCATCACCATCGACCAGATAGACGTGAACAGTGCGAGCCCCACCAACAGCGAAACACCGAGTTCGAGGGACTTGCCGCCAATCGCCCGCGCCGCGATCGCGCCGACTTCTGCTTTGCCCGCGAGGTCTTCAATGGGTACGGAGTACAAGAACACGGCGTTAAGGCCCATGTAAAGGACCATCACGGTACCGGTGCCGAGAAGCAGCGCGCGCGGCAAGCTCCGTTCGGGGTCGCGCACCTCGCCCGCGATATAGACCGCAGCGTTCCAGCCCGAATACGAAAACGAAATCCAAACCAACGTCACGGCAAACGCGCCCCATGCGAAGTCGACCGGGGCATCGTTCGTCTTCGGCAACTCGGGAAGCGAAGACATGCCGAACGCGATGAAGCCGAAGATCAAGACGAGCTTCAGGGCGACGGCGGCATTCTGAAGCCAGACTCCTTCTCGGAATCGCAGTGCGTGAATGACGCCAGCAAAGGCGATCGCACCGGTGCCGATCCATTCGGGGCGAAAGTCG
>JASDVE010000247.1:0-7578 GCA_041891195.1 Myxococcota bacterium
CCGATAGACTCACACCCCATGCGAATTGCCTATACCGATAAACAAATCGAACTTCGAGACGAACTGCGCGAGTACTTTGCCGAACTGATTACGCCGGAAGTCCGCTCGGAACTCGGCGCCATGGAAGGCGGCAAACTCTACCGCGAAATCATCAAACAGATGGGTGGCGACAACTGGCTTGGCGTCGGTTGGCCGGAAGAGTTTGGTGGGCTGGGCAAGACGTGGGTTGAGCAGCAGATCTGGTTCGACGAAGCCATGCGCGCCGGAGCACCGATCCCGTTCGTCACGATCAACACCGTGGGCCCGGCACTGATGGAGCTGGGCACCGAAGAGCAGAAGAAGCGCTTCTTGCCAGGCATCATGAGTGGAGACCTTCACTTCGCCATTGGCTACACCGAGCCAGACGCCGGGACCGATCTTGCGACACTGACCACGACGGCGGTCCGGGACGGCAGCGATTTCATCATAAACGGCACGAAGATTTACACCAGCGGTGCCGACGATGCGGACTATGTCTGGCTCGCTTGCCGAACCGACTCCGAAGTGCCGAAGCACAAGGGCATTTCAATCCTCATCGTCGATACGAAGGCCGAAGGTTTTACATCGAGTCCGATTCACATCATCAACGGGGGTCATACTTATATGACCTACTACGAAAACGTTCGCGTGCCTGCGGAAATGATCGTGGGCGAAGTGAACCTCGGGTGGAAGCTCATCACACTGCAGTTGAACCACGAGCGGGTCGGACTCGCGGCTTTTTCCAATGCCGCCATTCGCCTGCTGCACGAAACGATCGACTGGGCTCGGGACACCAAAGACGAAACCGGAGAATGCGTCGCAGCCAAGCCCTGGGTGCAGATGGCCCTTGCCGAAGCGTATTCGTTGCTCGAAGCCATCAAGGTGACCAACTGGAATACTGCGGCTGGCTTGGAAACGGGTGACCTCGACCCCGCGCACGCGTCGGCGGCAAAGGTCTTGGCCACCGAATCGGTGATCGATGTGTTTCGTTTGCTAATCGAAGTGCTTGGCAGTTCTGGCACTCGGAAAGAGGGCTCCCCCGGAGCGGCACTTCACGGTCACCTCGAACATGAGGTGCGCCTTGCGACCGTCAATACATTTGGCGGTGGTGTCAACGAAGTGCAGCGCGAACTTGTCGCGATGCTTGGTTTGCGAATGCCCAGAGCGCCGCGCTAACCGAGTTGTTTTTTGATGCGGTCGCACTAGCCCGCTTCTTAACAGAATTAGATGTCGTGACGCCGTGAGCTACCTTCGTCGCGTACAGGACAGGAGTTGAAATGGATTTTGCATTCACCGAAGACCAGGAGGCGGTCCGCGATCTGGCCGGCCAGATCTTCTCCGACGCTTGCAATCACGACCGTTCGCGTGAGCTCGAAGACGCCGGCGCGTGGATGGACGACAAGCTTTGGAGCGAACTCGCCACATCAAACCTAACAGCGGTCACCGTGCCTGAGAGTTGCGGTGGCAGCGGCCTCGGTCTCACCGAGTGTGCGCTTATGCTTGTGGAAGCTGGGCGCCATTGTGTTCCTGCGCCACTTTTCGAGACCTTGGTTCTGGGTGGATTGCCGATTGCGAAGTTTGGCAACCCGGAGCAACAAAAACGCTGGCTCGGTCCCGTCGTCGATTCCGGAGCGGTACTCACCGCTGCGTTGTCGGAACACGGGAGCAGTGATCCATCGCGCCCCAAGCTTAAGGCAACGCGAGACGGAGACGGTTGGCGACTCGACGGTGAGAAGTTTTCGGTACCTGCGGTGGGCAAAGCCAGTTGCATCTTGGTTCCTGCGTCCATCGAGGGTGGCAAGGTCGGCGTGTTTCTCGTGGCCGGCGACGCAGCCGGACTTGAGATCGAAGAACAGCGCTCGATCAATTGGCAGCTGCAAGGGCTGGTCAAGTTCAGCGGCGTGGCGGTGTCCGACGCGGACATGCTTGGCGATCCCGACACCGGTGCTGGCATCGTCAACTGGATCGTCGATCATGCGCGCCTCGGGCAAGCCGCGCTCTTGCTTGGCGTGGGCGAAGAAGCATTGCAGCGTACGGCGAAGTACCTGTCGGAGCGAAAACAATTCGGTCGACAGATCGGTAGTTTTCAGGCCGTACAGATGCGCTGTGCCGACGCATACATCGATCTCATGGGCATGCGATCTACGTTGTGGCAGGCCGTTTGGCGGGTTGATGCCGGCATTCGTTCCGGGGCGGAAGTTCGCGCAGCCAAATGGTGGGCTTCTAGGGCCGGCGACCGGATCGTACATAGCGCACAGCACTTGCACGGGGGGATTGGGGTCGACATTGACTATCCGATCCATCGCTATTTTCTCTGGGCGCAGTACCTGATTACACAGTTCGGCGGTCCGAGCCAATTGCTCGCGGAGTTGGGTGCATTGCTCGTGAGCGACGATCAACGTCCGAGTCTCTAAAAAGGCCACGGCCGCCCAAGTTCCGAGCCACCTATTCTACGTAGCCTAGAGCGCGTAGTGCTTCGATTTGATCTGGAGTCCGACCCGGAGCGATTTTGGGGCCCTCGAGGCGTTCGCCCTTCAATCCGCTTGTCGGCAGGCCAACCGGGTCGGGGTCGGCTTCAAACCAACCGAGCAACGTGTTGGCTTTGCCTCCGAGCCTCCATTCGATTGGATTGACTTCGCCTGGGTCAGAAACGAGGTCGAAGCTTCCGCTGGCAACGACATCGCCTGCTCGGTCGACACTGGCGAACCATTTGTGTTGACCGCTGACGAGCGCCCGGTGCTGTCGGTAGACCCACTTGCCCGATCCCGTTTGGTTGACCGCGCCTGCTTCGAGGGAAATAGAGTCTGTATCGGATCGCGATGCTACGGGCTTTCCGTCAAACGGCTTTGAGCGAGGAACGAGGGGATAATCGATCATGTCAAGTAGTGTGGGAGCGACATCGGTTAGAGACACGGGCCGGTCGACGATGGCTCGGTTCCCGCCCGGAACGCGGACCAAGAGCGGCACCCGCATGACCGAGTTCCAGACTTGGTGGCCGTGATTGAAGTAGACCTCGTGTTCAATCATATTTTCGCCGTGGTCGGCGGTCAGCACGACGATCGCGGTCGCGCCGTAGCCCAGAGCGTCATAGGCCGCGAGGAAGCGTCCGATTTCTCCGTCCGTATAGGCGATTTCTTCGTCGTAACGATCGATGTATGTCTTGCCGTCCGTGACTCCTGGCTTGCGCTGGTATGCGATCACACGTTTGAGGTCGATCGGTTGTGGCGTGTCGTGGTCAAAGGTCGCGGTCTTGGCGTCGATCGGTCGTTCATAAGGGCCATGGGGGTCGATGTAGTGCAACCAGAGAAAGTGGGGACGCTCACTGTCGGTTCGTTCGTTTAACCATGCGAGACCCGCGTCGGTCGTGCGCGATGCGCGACGTTCGTAGACCTTGAGACTCTCTTCGCGTTCGTCGACAAAGTCGTCGTACATGTCAAAGCGGGTCGCGAGGCCCGTGGCTTCATTGGTCAAGACGACATTGGAAACGACGGCTGCGGTTTCGTAACCCGCGGCGCGGAGGAAGTCCGGAAGTACTGGGATTGCGGACGGGATCCGTTGGTAGAACTGGCGCACGCGATGCCGGCTCGGGTACAGACCCGACAATATGCTCATGACGCTGGGTGGGGTGTTTGCCTCGGCGGAATAGGCGTTGTTGTATACGGTGGCGTTCGCGAAGTATGCGTCGATCGCCGGGCTGGTGGGGCGTTCGTAGCCGTAGATCGAAAGGTGATCGGCTCGCAGCGTATCGACGCTGAGCAATAAAATATTCGGGGTCTTCGCGAGTTCTACGCTTGGCTGTGGCTCGGGGCGAGAAGCTTCGATCGGAGCCGGAGGCATTTCTGGCGGTTCGGCGTCCATGTGCGCTGCAGTAGCCTGCGTGCCTGCGGACAGGGGCGCAGACGCATTCGTGTTGCCGTCGCAGCCGGCGGCAAGCAAGAGCAGGAAGATTGCGAGTGCTCTCCGTGCGAAAGCGAAACTCGTCGTCGGTGTGAATTGGTTCTGCATACGCGGGGCGCTTATCATAGCCTCCATCCGGACATCTCGATTGCGTTCGAGTGTATTGCGCGGACGCCCAAGGAGTTCATGGTCAATCTAGCCCGCAAACCCACGTCATTGCTCGCGCCCACGCTGCTCGTGGTCTTGGCTTGGGCATTCGTGTTTTCGGTTGGCGGCGCGTCGAGTCGCGTCATGCAGAGTTACCACGGGCTGCATCACAGCGCCTATGTCTACCAGATTGCGAACGGGCTGACGCCACCCACGAATCCGTCGAGCTTTGAGATGCCGGCGAATTTTTATTGGCTCTGGCACGCGGCGCTTGCCTCCTGCATGGCGACCTTCGATGCCACGCCGTTTGAAATGAGTTTGGTGAGCAATGCCATCGGGCTCTCGGGGTTTTTGTGCGCCATGTGGTGGTTGTTTGGGGCGGTTATCAAGCGGCCGGGGTTGCGCCTTGTCGCCTGTGGTTTGCCTTTCTTTATTTTGAATCCGCTCGGCTTGATCCAGTTCGATCTTCGGCTCGCGAGTGTTTGGATCCCCGAAATTTTGAACGGAAGTAGCGCAGTCGAAACTGGACTCTTCGACCATCTGGTTACGATCGCGCGCCATCATTCGTCGCTTCAGATGACCGACAACGGCCTGACAACGCTTTTTCCGCGCGTCGGTTTTTTTGAATCTGTGCAGCTCAGTGATCGCCCGGGGCACTTGATCAATAAGTTTTTGAACTTCAACAGCTTTCCACTTGCGCTCGCGCTGTTTGCGTCGGCGCATGGGCTGCTTCGTGCAGCCGGCAACCCGCTGGCTCGGGGCGTTGCGCTTGGCTTTGTGACCGTGTGCATGGCATTGGTGAGCCCGCTTCCGGTCGCGGCCTTTGGAATGACCGTCTTCGCGACGTTGCTTGTTGCCGGCGCGAAGCTCGCCGGCCCGGAGGGTGGTGGGGAGCCTCGCTTTCCATCTTCAGTGTTGTGGCCAGCCGCGGGGAGTGGGCTTGGCGTTGTGTGCGCGCTGCCATTCATTTTGCCCGTGGCGTCTGCCTATCAAGGTTCCTTCGCGGTGCTCGGTCCTGGAACAGGGCTCTTTCGTCATGCCGCCGCCCTCGGTTGGGCGCTGGTCCCGAGCATCATCGTCATGCTCCTTGGCTTCTGGCTGCGCCGCGAGTTGAGTGCCCACGCAAAAGTCGATGCCTTGAGTGTTCTGTTTTACGCGTTGGCCGCCCTGTGCCTCGTGACCCCGAGTGAAGATCCGAACGAGTACAAGTTTGTCTTGCTCTGCGCGCTCCCAGCTTCGCTGCTTGCAGTTGAAGTTGGGCGCCTGCTATGGGCTCGCTATGGAGAAGGACGGGCGCGGTCGGTCGCGCTGCGGCGCACGTTCACTGCCGCTCTCATCGTGATGTCGCTGGTGCCAGCTTCAACCATCGCCTTGCTGTATGTCGCTTCGCCCTGGGCCAGCGAAGAGCCGTTTCGATTCGAAGGCGAAGTGACCTCACTGGGGAATCAAAGTGATCCTCGAAGCCAAGAACTCGACGCGGCTTACACATGGTTGCGGTCTTCGACTCCGACCCGCGCCGCGGTGTTGGTTGAGCCGGTTGCCAAAGACGTGGATCGGGTTCCAGTGGTCGCCCAACGTCGCGTTGTCGCGCAGCTGGCGTCGCCATTCACGCACGCGATCACGCATCACGCAGCGCTTGTCGACGCGGTGCAGCGCGTGGTGCGTGCCACATCACGCTGCCGTCTCAAGGAAGCCGACCTAGCCCCCTTGCGTGCCATTGGGCTCGCTTGGGACGTAGACCCCTATGTCTTGATCTACCGAAGTGAGGGGACGTCGGCGTGTCGTCCGCGAACGACGTCGATTCTCGACCTCGAATTCGTGAACACTTCTGTTGCTGTTTACCGCTTGACCGGGATTGCGGATGGTTTCAGTGAGGAGGGTTCTACCGCTTCACGATGAGATCGGGGTCCAGTTGTTCCGCGAGGAGCGAGGTCTCGGGGTCGGTGGGGTCCGACAACAGATATCCTTCGTAGACGAGCTCCGCGCAGCACTCCACTAGAACCGATACAGCACTCCGAGCCCAATCGAGACGTGTTCAAGGTCTTTTACATCGCCGACAGTCCACACGTAGGTGGCCTCCGCGGTCAGAGCAAGATGATCGGTGTAGTAGAAGTCAACGCCCCCGCCTCCGCGAAACTGCCAGTCTGCATTGCTCTGCCGGATCGAGCTACTGCGGTTGCGATGATTCACGATCGTTGAGACGATTCCGAGGCCTCCGAGAACAAAGGGCTGAACCCGCCCGCCCAATGGATAGATGCGGGTATTGATGCTGGTGCTGATAAGCTGCAGGTCCTGTCGTTCGTTGGGGAAAAAATCGTCGACCCATTCGAACTCCAACTCAGCGGATACCCACTGATTGACCCGTTGGCCGACGCGGAAGTTGAACCCGCCCGTGTCCTCGGCACCTGCCTTGCGATTGCTCCGGGGCCAGGATTCGACCACGTAGACTCCGGAAACCGAGACGTAGGTGCCCGTGCGAGAATAGTTGGAACTCGTTTCGTCGTCCGGATCTTCCGCAGTTGCGGTCATGGCGAGCCCGAACGTGGTGAGCATGGCAACCCATGTGGCCAGCAGCAGACTTCGAAGCGCGCGCATCCGATCCCCTTCGGTAGTTCCCGCGCTCAGGCGGGCTTGAGATTCACCCAACCCTACCACTTGAGAGCGCGAGCGTGTGGCGGAATCGTCGGTACTGAATGCAACTGGGCCGGCGAATCTGGGGCGCTAGCGTGCTGGCGCGCAGAGCAGCATTCGGGCGACAAAGGCTTGGATTCGTTCGACGAGGATGTCGGGAGAATCGTCTACTTCGCGTTGGAGCCAGTCCGCGAGCTGGACCTGGTAGACGGCGCTCACCATTTTGACCAGGAGTTCCGGATCACCGTCTTCGAACACACCTTCGTCGATGCCGCGCTGGATCGTCTTGGCTTGCTCGCTCACGTTGGCGTGCCAGTAGTCGGGGGTTGGCTGCGGCATGTCTCCGGAACCGACCGCCCAGGCGTTGCCTTCGCGCAGGTGAATTCGCAGAAAGTCTGGGTTCGCGAGCAGGTATTCGACGGTCACCCGAACGCGATTCATCATGACCTTCAGCGGAGGTCCTTCTGAAACGGCGCTGGAGAGGGCCATCACCTCGTCAATTCGCTGATTTCGAATCGCCGCAAAGAGTTCGACTTTGCCCGGAAACGTTGCGTACAGGGTCTTGAGCGAGATCCCCGCTTCGAGGGCGACCTCGCCCATCCTCGCGTCCGCAAAGCCTTTTTTCGCGAAGACGGCCTCGGCGGACTGGGTGATGACCTGCCGGTACATCTTGCGTCGCGCTTCGCGAATGCGGTTATTGGGCGCTGACTTTGACATAGGGCTCCACTTCGAAGCGGTCAAAAGGGGAGGACCGTGGCTCGGATCCCCATTATGCCTGCCGGCAGAATAATTGCGGCTCGCGTTTAGAAAACCTCGCATTCGTTTAAGATACTCATTATTATCCGTTTGAATCGCCCGCTGGCTCCAGGTAATTAAGTCCAACGC
>JASDVE010000247.1:7588-17006 GCA_041891195.1 Myxococcota bacterium
GACAAACCCCTTCCCCAAAAGTAAAACAGAAACTTGTGGGCGATTTTTTTGTCTGGCGCTCGGGAGCCGCGCCTGATCTTCATTCCGACGCTATTTCGGGTTGTCGGTTTCCGTCCGCGCCTTACGAAGGGCCGCGCGCCGCAGTTTCCCGGCGTCGTCGCGCAGACGCTCGCGTACGAACTCGAATGTGCTCGGGATTTTGTAATGGACAAGGTTCGAGGCCACGTGATCGCGAAGTGCAGCCGGCTCCAAGTCGTTCGCGCACTCGATGATCGCGTGAATTGCCTGGCCGAGGTCGTCGTCGGGTAAGCCGATGATCGCGCTACTCGAGACGCCGACAAACGCGTCGAGCACCGCTTCGATTTCGGCCGGGTAGATGTTCCGTCCAGCGGACAAGATCATGTCGCTGCGACGGTCGCCCAGGTAGAGATAACCGTCGGCGTCGAGGTAGCCCATGTCCCCGACTGACTCCCATCCGTCATCGGTCGTTTGTGCCTGTGCGCCAACGTACTGGTATGTCGAGCCGGGGCCGCCTGCGGGCATCATGTAGATCTCCCCCATGATTCCGGCCGGGGCCTCGTGGCCGTCATCATCCAAGATCTTGATCTTTGCCCCACCCACCGGTGTGCCGACGGAGCCAGGATGTTCAAGCCATTCACGGCCGGTGATAAAGGTGCCGCCGATGCGTTCGCTCGGACCAAAGGCTTCGTGCATGACGTCGGCTCCCAACCAATCGATCCAATTTTGCATCAACCATGCAGGGCAGGGCGCGCCGCCCGTCATCACAAATTCGAGTGACGAGACGTCGAAGGCTTGGCGTTCTTCTGCGGGCAAGCGCCAGATGCGGTGCATCATCGTCGGCACCAAACCGAGGCGGTCGACACTATGCTTTTCGACGAGTTCGAGCGTGCGACGCGCGTCGAACCGTTCCATGCTGACCACCATGCAGCCGGCGAATAACGCCTGCCAAGCAGAACTCCACGGTGCCGCGTGATAAAGGGGACCGGGCACCAATACTGCACGTTTGGCTTTGAATACGGCCGATGCGAAGTTCTCGTCATAGACGGCTGGGTTCGACGCCACGATCAGTTTTGGAAGACCCGTACTTCCACCCGACGCCATCGCACGTTCGTTGGGCGGGATCTGATCCGGAAGTGGAGCATCGGAGAGATCGGCGCTTGGCTCGAAGCCAACCGGGATGCAGGAGACGCCGCTGTCGTCGCTGTCGGCGCCGATGATCAGCTTTGGTTGAGCACGTTCGACGATGGCGCGGCGCTCCGGGGCTGCGAGCCGATTTGAAACTGGATTCGGAACCGCACCCAATCGCCATACCGCGAGGCACGCGACAAAAAAATCGACGCAGTTCGGGAGTGTGATCGTCGCGCGATCCCCGAAGCCGAGACCGCGAGCGGCGTACGCACGCGCCAGCCGGTTCGCGGCTTTGTCGAATTCGCCGCGCGTGAGCGCACCGTCATCGCAGATGATCGCGGGCGCAGCGGGGGCTGCGATTGCCAGGGCTTCCAATCGAGCCCCGTAACTTTGTTGAGCCAAGTGATAACCTCGAAGCGGGTGGGCGGGTTTCGCGGGCGAGTCTATCGCGTCGCGCCCCGGGCGCTTTCGACGTAAAGCCGTCACCTCGCGTTCGGCGGCCGCGCATGGCGACAAGCTCATGGCTTACAAGTACGAGGACGAAGTCGCGCGGCTGTATTCGGACGCTGAGTTTGAAACACGAGTCTCTTCTGAGTTCGAAGGCGATCTGCGTGCGGAACTAAATCTCGCTCCGTCGCTGTTCGCGCGGCGCGATCCCAACACCGGCCAACTTCGCAAGAAGGCTTTTGGGGCCTGGATGGTTGGCGCGATGTTGTTTCTCGCGAAGTTCGATTTTTTGCGCGGAACCCCGTTCGACATCTTCGGGCGTTTGCCCGATCGGGTTCTCGCGCGGGCGCTGCGGGACGAATTCGAAGCGACGATTGTCGAAGTTGCGCGCGACCTGGCCCAAGCCAACTCCGACTTGGCGCTGTGAATCGCTGGATTGCCGGGCAACATTCGTGGTTACGACCAGATCAAGGCCGATAGCCCCGACGCTGCGAGGATCGAACGCGAAGCCCTCATTACTACATCGCGCGAGGGACGCGACCCGAAATAAATCGGACATCAAGCTTCGCTGCGGTTGTCCTATGATCTGCCGCCGTGAAGATCACCCCTCGAAGAAACGTTGTGCCCCTTGCCGTTGCCGTTGCACTGATCGCCGCCGCCGGTTGCGTCTTTGCGACCCACGCCGCTGCCCACACCAAGAGCATTTCGTATTCGAGTTGGGTCTTCAGTGAAGACGGCGCGAGTGTTCGCGTGCGCGTCTCGCTACTCGAGCTTTCGCGACTGGGCGTCGTCATAAACGGCGAAATCGACGACGAGCAAGTCGGCGGTTACCTTGAGGATCGGCTGCGTTTTTTTTCGGGCGGTGAGCGCTGCGCTGCAGCGACCCCGGCAAAGCAGGTCAGGGCTCCCCAGGGTTGGGTGATCTTCGAATGGCAATCGAGCTGTGCGGTGTCAGGCGAGCAAATAATCGAAAGCTCGATCCTGCTCGATGCGGCGCCGAGCCACATTCACTTTGCGCGGGTGCACGCCAGCGACGTACCGATGCGCGAGCGCGTGCTCAGCGCGCGTGAACCGAGTTGGTCGGTCGAGGACGAATTGGGCGATGCATCGGGGCAAGCGCAGGCGGGAACGTCTGTCGCCGGCTACGTGCGTATCGGTGTCGAACACATCGGTTCTGGCTGGGATCACCTCGCGTTCGTTTTTGCGCTGTTGCTTCTTGCGGGAAGCGCCCGTGAGGTTGCGCGCCTGGTCACGGGCTTCACCCTGGCGCATAGCGTCACCTTGGCGCTCGCGGTGTTGGGTGTCCTGAACCCGGAGCCCGCGCCGATCGAAGCGCTGATCGGATTTTCGATCGCGCTCGTGGCCGCAGAAAATACTTGGCTCATCGCGGGGCGCGGTTGGTCAATTCCTTCCGTCGCGGTTCTTGGACTGCTCGTGATGATGGGCTTGTCGCTCGCCGGCATGGGTCTCATTCCCTGGATGATCCTGTTCGGGATCGCGCTCTTCACGGCCTGTCACTTTGGCCTGCTCGCAACCGTGCAATCGCCCGCAAATCTCCGTGTGGCTGTCGCCTTCGCTTTCGGTTTGATTCATGGGTTCGGTTTTGCCGGCATTCTCGTCGAGATGTCACTCCCGACCGACCGGTTGATCGCCGCTTTGTTCGGCTTCAACGTCGGAGTCGAGCTAGGACAGTTGGCGGTCGTGGCTCTGGTTTGGCCGGTGCTCCGGTTGCTTGCGCGGCCTTCGACGGCGCGGGTTCACGGCTGGGCTACCGAACTGGGCTCGGCTGCGGTGTGCGGCCTGGGGTTGTTTTGGTTCGTGACCCGCAGCTTCGCTTGAAATTTTGAGCGAAATCGTTCAGCATTGCGCCTATGTTGTTTTCCCGAAAGCCCGCTGAGATTCCGACCGCCGACGAGGCCCTTCCTGGCCGCAGTGAACCCTTGCCCGTTGGCGGCGTCCACGCCGTAAACGGCAACCCGACCGTGCCCCCCTTCGAGGGGATGGAACAGTTGATCGTAGGGATGGGTTGCTTTTGGGGGGCCGAACGAAAATTTTGGGAAGCGCCCGGTGTCTTCTCGACCGCGGTGGGTTACGCGGCCGGCCCCACGCCGAACCCGACCTATGAAGAAGTCTGTTCTGGACGCACTGGGCACAACGAAGTGGTGCTCGTGGTCTATGACCCCAAGCTGACCAATATCGAGGCCATGCTCGCTGTCTTTTGGGAGTCGCATGACCCCACCCAAGGGATGCGTCAGGGCAACGATGCCGGCACGCAGTACCGCTCGGGGATCTACGCGTTGAGTGCGACGGACCGCGCTGCAGCCGAGCACAGCCGCGACGTGTTCCAGAAGGTTGTGAGCGAAGCGAGTGGGCCACAAATTACGACCGAAGTGCTGGACGCGCCGACGTTCTACTACGCCGAAGAGTATCACCAGCAGTACTTGGCGAAGAATCCGAATGGGTACTGCGGCCTAGGCGGGACGGGTCTTTGTTATCCGCCGCAGTAGTCCGCCCGGAGTTCACGCGTTACCAGAAGTAGTGATTACTCGACAAATGCGCGCGCACTACGGCTTCGAGTTACGCGTAACGCTCGGCACTTGCGACGCGCTTGACCCGTTGCATGGGGAGCGGCTCGGCGCCGCCATTGCCGTACGCAATGAACTCGCGATTGAAGGTCGCAGTGTTCGTGGAGCGAAGGTAGTTCCAGAGTTCAGGATCGCGGTCGTCGGTCAAACGAAACTGATGTCGAAGCCGGAAGAAGGCGTGAAACTCCAAACGGTTGACCATGACTTGGGCTGCGCTGCCCGCGAGCAGCACCGCGATGACGCTCGCCGCTCCGATTATGCGAAGCCAACCCGGTTCTAGCGTGCGAAGTCGATCGAATACGATCAGCGCTGGAAGCGACACCACGGGAAGGCCGAAAAGCAAATAGCGCGTGCCGTAACTCGCCTCGCCGCTCCAGTAGGTGTAGTTGGCGTAGATGAAGAACATGGTCAGAAAGAGGGCCCATGCCAAGACGAGTTCGAAGCGATGACGCTTCCAGAACGCGCGCATCCCGAAAAGAGCGACTGCGAGCATGGGGAAGTGGATGAAAATGCTGAACCGGGGTGAGAACAAGTAAGCCGGCAGCGAATTGGCGAGACTTCCGCCGAAGAGATTGGTTTCGCGCTCGTAGCCCATGTTCGTGGGAGAGCCGAACTTCAAGTTGTTGATCCAAAGAAGCACGGCCAGAAGGATAAGCAGCGGAACGACGCCGCAGCGAACGTAAGTGCTGAAATTGTTGCGCACATTAGAAGTGAAGTGGGAGATCGGATTGGCAGTTCCATCCCAATCCGCGAGCGCGATCGCCACACCGAAGATTGCGATGCAGGGAAGAAAAACCGTCTTTACGGCGCAGAGCAGGGCGAGGGAAAGGACGCAACAGAGAAGCGTTCGAGGTTTCACCTCCGCGTTGTTTTTGGCTTCCTCGACGCATCGGACGAGATACAGAAAGGCTGCTGAAAACAACAGCACCTGATAGATCTGAGACGACTGCGCCCTGGAGTAGTGCCAAAGATACGTCGAGTAGAGACAAGTGAGCACAAAGACCGCGGCGGTTTCGCGACGGGGTGTGAAGTGATTGGCGAGCTTATAGAGCACCGTCGCGAGCAGAAGCGTCAGCAGCAAATTGAAGCCATTGAACAGCTCGACGCGCCGAGTGATTTCGAACGGACCTGTTGGCTTGCCGAAGATCGAAGTCGGTGAGTCGGGAGGGCGGCCGCCGAAGATCAAGCGCTCGGCCGCGATCGGGATTGCGTAGATCCAAGTGTTCGCGATGCCGTACTTCGAATACCACTTTCCCGAGTTGGGGTTGAACACGAAGTACGGCGCACTCGGTGGCAAACTTTCCGCGACACTCGCGCGCACTTCGAGGGTGCCTCGATAGACCAGAGACTCGGCTTCCATCTCCCATGCGATGACGTCGCCGTCGTACCGCACTGCCGGCATCGAGAGCAGGCTGACCACGAAGACCGCTCCGAGCAGAGCCGCGAGTATGGAGTCGCGACCGGACGTCACTGGCGGGCTCCCCAGTGCACTTTCCGAATTGACCGACTCGCTCATATGTGGGCCCCGAAGGCCAAGTTCAATTGCGCCACGAAATAGAACGGCAAGCCCCAGGCAGCGTTCCAGAACCCCGGAGCGACAAACTTGTCGCGCGCGACGGCAAAGTCCGAAAGATAGAAGAGCAGGGCGCCCACGAAGATGTCGGGTCGATCGTGGAGGGAAGCGGCTCCCGCTGCGGCCACGACCATGCTCGAGATGACGATCGTGTATGCGAGAACTGGAACGCGCATGCCCGTATCTACGTTGGGTGCAAGCCAGCGCATAACCCCTCGGCCGATGACGACGACAGCACGGCGGGCGATCGCGGCGGCTTGGAAGTCCACGCCAATCGAAAGGAACGCCGCGGCGTAGGCGACGTGTCCGAGCAAAAAACTGACAAGTCCGGCCTTGAAGGTCTTGTCGTTGTTTTCGGGGATGAGAAGAACGTCGCCGGCCATGGAGAGCACGAGGCCCAATAAAATGCCTGCGCCGTAGGGGGTGTTGAGTGCACCCGTGACCAATGCGAGGACGACAAATCCAGCAGCTGCGACAGGCTTGAAAATCCAAACGCCCATGTGCGAGCCGCGGCGCTTCGCGATCAGCAGTGCGACGAGGGCGAAGAGAGTTGTTGCAGTTGGGAGAGCGGGCGTGATCGCTTGCATCGGTTCATGCTAGCGAATGACGCCAGCGATACTGAATGGCACCCCGCTCGGCAGGAAGCGGGTTGCTCAACTGAGACGGACAAGAGTGTCATTGAACTCATCTGGAAATCACGAACGCCGCTCTCATCGACATCTTGTGTGATCACGTCCTCGTCGTCGCTGTTGTTGTAGTCGCTCGCGCTGTCGAAGTTGCATCTTGAGGCTGGAGAGTCGCGGGGCTTACAGAAGAAGTACGCTTTTGCAAAGGAGAATGAGGCAGCCTCCCATTCCACCTTGGAAGAGTGCGCAATTTCCCAGGGAAACGGGTGGATGGGCCAAATCTCGCGCGAGGCGAAGTGGGGTCAAGCCGGAACTTCAGAAGCGAAAAAGGGATTTTTCGGGCGAACGAATTCCAGGTGCAGGAACCCTGTTTTTGACCCCGCGCGCAATCGTGTGTCATCGCCGCTTTTGCATCGGGGCGATACGAAAAATCTTCGCCGTCGCGGAATGGGCTGCTCGGTATTTCGGTGTTACAGCACAAACTCCGCCATGGTCTGCATGGCATCTGGATCGGTACTGCCGAGGAGCAAGCTGGTTACCGGGCTTTCCCGCCAAGCATCGAGGCGCTCCTTGATGCGTTCCTTCGGACCGCAAAGTGAGATCTCGTCGGCAAAGGCATCCGGAACGGCGGCGATGGCTTCGGCGCGTTTGCCGTCGAGAAAAAGCTCCTGGATCTTCAATGCTTCTTGCTCGTATCCCATGCGCCCCATGAGTTCCATGTGGAAGTTCCGGCTTTTTGCCCCCATGCCGCCGATGTAAAACCCGAGCATGGCTTTGACTGGCATCAGCGCCTGCTCGAGGTCGTCGACCATGTTGACCATCACGAGTTGAGAAATCTCGAACCCCGGCTTCATGTCCTTGAGGGAGTCCGCGTAGATTTCCGGGCGAAACGGGTTCGTGTAAAGCGGCAGCCAGCCGTCCGCAATTTCGGCGGCAAGCGCCACGTTTTTCGGGCCTTCAGCTCCCATGAAAATCGGCAGGTCGGCGCGTAGGGGATGGGTAATCGAGCGGAGTGGTTTGCCGAGTTGCCAGGCGCCTTCCCCCTTGTACGGAAGTGGGTAGTGGGGGCCGTCACTCGTGACCGGTCCTTCGCGAGCGAGCACCTGACGAATGATGCCGATGTACTCGCGCGTGCGTGAAAGAGGTTTCGAGAAAGGCTGTCCGTACCAACCTTCGACGACCTGAGGACCGGAAACACCGAGTCCCAAAATCATGCGCCCTTTGGAAAGGTGGTCGAGGGTGAGTGCGGCCATGGCGGTCGCCGTGGGGGTTCGCGCAGAAAGCTGCACGACGGAAGTGCCAAGACGAATCTTCGACGTGTGCGCGCCGATCCAGGAAAGCGGTGTAAAGGCGTCAGACCCCCACGCTTCAGCGGTCCAAATCGAATCGAAACCAAGCTGTTCCGCGCGCTGTGCCGTTTCGACGACGTTGTCAGAGGGCTGCGCGCCCCAGTATCCGAGTTGAAGACCGAGTTTGAGTTCTTGTGTCATGACGAATGTTTCTCCTAGATGCAGTGGGATGCGTGCGTTGGGACGGCGAGGGCAGGGCCTACTTGTCGGCCTTGGCGCCCAGTGCGTAGGAAGGCGCTCGGCCTTCGACCTGCGCTTTCACCGTTTCGATTTGTTCAGGCTTTCCGATCAGTGCTTTTTGCAGTTGGGCTTCGAGGGAAAGCCCGTCGGCGTATTCGCCAACGACTGCGTCGTTGAGGAGTCGCTTCCCTGCTCGAACGGCGCTCGGAGATTTGCGCGCGATTTGTTCCGCAATCGCGCGGGCATCTTCAAGGGGCTGATCACTCACCCGGGTCGCCAAGCCAAGTTCAACGGCCTCGACGCCAGACACGACGCGACCGGTAAAGGTGAGTTCTTTGGCGACGTCGAGACGAGTCAAGTTTCGAAGGAGTTGGGTGCCCGCCATATCGGGGACCAGGCCCCACTTGATTTCCATCACGCTCATGCGCGCGTCGGGCGCAATAATACGGATGTCGGCGCCGAGCGCGATTTGCAAACCGCCCCCGTATGCAACGCCGTGCACGGCTGCGATCACCGGGACGTTGAGGGTTTGCCATACCCACCCGGGGAGTTGTGCGTAATTTGCAATGGCGCCTTCGGGCTTGTCGAAAAGACTGCGCGCGGAACTTGCATCGGCCCCACCGCCGCCGCCGTTTGCAATTGCTGCGAAATTGCCCACATCGAGCCCGGCGCAAAAGCAGCGGCCCGCTCCGGACAACACCACGGCGCGCACATCCGGGTCTTCGTTGAGTGCGTGGCCGGCCTCGAAGATGGCTTGGAACATGGCGCCGTCGAGGGCGTTCATTTTGTCGGGACGGTTGAGCCGAACGTCTGCAACGCCATTTTGAATATCGATAGACACGCGATCGGACAAGAGGAGGCTCCGGGTGGTGGCTCTCAGAAGCGAAGCCAGGCGAGTGTCGCCGGCCCGCGATTGGAGATCGAGGAAGGGTTTCGTGAAATTAAGTTGAGGTCAGGGCTGCGAGACCAATTTGGGCAGCAACTCGCTTATGCTACCTGCCAAGAGAACGTTGGCGAGCGAATCCATTTCTGTCGGTCCGCCATTTATGATAATCACCCTTGCGCCCGCGTTCTTCGCGACGGGAATCACGTTCGCAATCGGATAGACAGATAGCGTTGAGCCGACCGCAATCGCCAGATCGCAGCGCAGCGCCGCTTGCTCACTGCGTTCGAGATCTTCCGAAACCAAGCCTTGCCCAAAGGAAATGGTGGCCGATTTCAAGATTCCCCCACACTTGTTGCATTCGGGGTCTTCTTCTCCTGCTCGCACCCGGTCAAGAGTCGTTTCCATCGGGCCCCGGTCGTCACACGCCATGCAGACAACTTCGCGGATCGTCCCGTGGATTTCGACAATGCGCTCGGGAGAGTTGCCCGCCTTGTGGTGCAAGCCATCGACATTTTGGGTGATGAGCGTGTCGAGTCGCTCTTGATTTTCGAGATCGACCAATGCGAGGTGTCCGGCATTCCGTTCTCGCCGTTCGAATTGTCTTTCGAGTTTCAGTTGCCAAG
>JASDVE010000248.1:0-3700 GCA_041891195.1 Myxococcota bacterium
GCGTTGGATCGCGAGGACCCTGCGTCGATCGTACGACTGGCATTGGAACGGTTCGGCAATCGTTGTGCCGTGGTGCTGACCGGAGCAGAGGATGTCGTGTTGGTCGACATGGCATCAAAGACGGGGCTGCCGTTTCGTACGGTGTTCGTTGACCCGGGGCGCCTTCATGCCGAGACCTATGGCTTGATCGACGACGTAGGGCGTCACTACGGAATCGAAATTCGAAGTACGTTGCCCGACTCCAACGAACTCATCGCCCTGGTAAACGAAAAGGGCCAGAACAGCTTTCTGCGCGATGGTCACCACGAGTGTTGTGGGATTCGACGAGTTGAACCGCTGAAGCGTGCGCTCAAAGGCTGCGATGCGTTTATCTCACTCCATGGAATGGGGAGAGAGCTGACGACCTTCGACGCGCTCAAGAGCGTTGAAGTCGATACCACCTATTCGGACAAAAATACGCCGTCTCGGGTTCGGTTCAATCCGTTAGCGGCATGGGATTTAAATCGGGTCTGGAGTTACGTTCGAAGCAATTCTGTTCCTCATAATAAACTGCACGTTGCCGGATATCGTTTTATCGGTTGTCAGCCGTGCACACGGATCATTCGTCGAGAGCAGAGTCCCAGCGAAGCGTTGTGGTGGTGGGAAGAAGATGGCAAAACTGCGTCCGAACAAGAGCACCATGGGGACGGCATCTAGGGTGTTCGTCGAAGCGCCGAGCGATTCACGATGGTTCTTCATCGTCTTTATCGTCGTCATCGTCCAATGAGGAGTCGTAATATCATGCGTACGCGTTGCAGTGTTTTACTACTTTCAGTGTTGGTTCTGTGTTTTGGGACCGGATGCTTTACCCCCATTCTAGATTTTGGGTCCATCGGTCAGGTGTCGCCTTTGGTCGAGGTTCGGGTTTCGGGAGACGCGGCCGCGAAGGTGGCGCTGCTCGAAGTCAGTGGTGTGATCGCCTTCGACCAAAGCTCCTGGAGTTTTTTCGGTGGACAGAAGCCCAGCATTATTTCGCGTTTGCAAGAAGCACTCGATCTAGCCGCAGCCGACCCGGCGGTCAAAGGCCTCGTGCTTCGGGTTCGAAGTCCCGGTGGAGGCGTCGCGGCAAGCGAAACTCTGCATCACCTGATCAAGACGTGGAAGTTGCAAACCCATAAGCCGGTCGTGGCATTCCTGCAGGAGATCGCGGCATCGGGTGGTTACTACGTTGCGATGGCTTCAGATCACGTGATCGCGCATCCATCTTCGATTACGGGTTCGATCGGCGTCATCATGCCCGGCTATAACCTCGCCAACTTGATGGACCGCTTTGGGGTCGCAGATCAATCGCTGACCAGCGGAGCATTCAAAGATGCGGGAAGTGCGACGCGACCCATGCGCGAAGATGAACGCGCGCAGCTGCAGAGCGTGATCGACGACCTGTTCTCACGTTTTGTCGACGTGGTGGATGAGGGACGGCCGAAGCTCGATCGTTTTGCTGTCGAGCGGTTGGCGGACGGAAGGATCTACACAGCCAACCAGGCGCTTGAATCCGGGCTCATCGACGAGATCGGCCACATGGATGCGGCGATCGACCGCTTGAAGCAGATCGCAGGGGTGTCGAGCGTGCAACTGGTTACCTACAAAGAACCCGGCGCATTGCCCAAGAACATCTACAGCGACTTCTCAAATCGCGCGCCAAACTTGCCCGACTTGAGCCTGATTTCGCTGGGCGCCAAGAAGATCCCGGCTGGCTTCTACTATCTTTGGCCCGCTGCGGTGTCACACTAAAGCTCGTGTCTAAAGGTCTTTCCAGACAAGTCCTTCGTCTTTGCGATAGATCACACTGATCGCCTTGCCGTAGGCGTCTTCTTCGGGAACCAAGCCGAAGAAGCGGCCGTCTCGACTGTTGCCGCGGGCATCGCCGACAACGAGCAGCATACCGTTGGGCACGATGGATGGCGCGATGTCGGGCCCACCGCCGTAGCTCAGGTTGAGGATGGCAACGCGACCGTCATAGTTTTCGGTGGGAGCATCACTTGTCTCGCGCATGCGGTGGCCGTTTATCTGCAACTCTCCCTCGGTCATGTTCACGTGGTCACCGCCGGTCGCGACCACACGTTTGATCAGGCGCGTTCCGTCTTCAGGGGAATCGAAGATGATGATTTCACCGCGCTGGGGGACGACTCCGGGTGCAAGTTGAATGTTGGTGAAGGGGACGCGTACGCCGTAGGCGAGCTTGTCGACGAAGACGTGATCCCCGATCGCGAGGGTGTGCTCCATCGAGCCACTCGGGATGATGTAGTGGTCGGCGAGCGAGGAGCGGGCGGCCATGGTGACAATCGCAACCACGATCATCGGCAGGACTTCACTTGCAATACGGCGGGAGAGAGACGGCGCTCCCGTTGTGATCTCGTTTGACTTCACGGTTGGTTCCTCCATAGGCCTCTGAAGGGACCCCACGAACTCAAGGTTTGTTCCGCAATCAGATTCTCACGACACACGGGTTAGCTCAGTCGCGGCTTAGACGTGTTCGACACTGATCGTAGTGGCGAGGGTGTGACTTTCAGACGGGGCGAGGGTGATGCGATCTTCGAAAGCATTTGCAGCTTCGATACACAACATGTCCCGAAAACCTTGGTCGTCGAAGTCCGACATGGCACGTGCCTTAACGGGGCCGGGGTTCCAAACTACCGTGGTTCGACTGCCTCGCTTTGCGACACGTACGCGACGCGCAAGAACGGGGTCGTCCACCGTGCAATCGCCGGTGGTATCGAGAAAAACGCGGTCGACTTCGCCTTCGATTGTCGGTGTTCCGGTTTCGCGCTTTCGCGCGAAGCCCTCGACTTTGTCTAGGTACTCGGTCTTCGACAATCCGTGCAGCTTGACTTCTGATGCTGCGCCGACTTGTAAGTACGTATGCAAGGCGGCGCCATAAGTCGCCGTGTCATTCGAGCGATTATGCATCGTGAGTGCGACGTCGAGGCTTGCGTTCATCGTGACGACCAAGCGAAGTTCGAAGGCACCGGGCCAAAGGGGGGTCGAGTTTGGGGTGTCCTTCAGCGACAGCTCGATTCCAACGCCTTTTTTCTCATTTGCAAAGCTGCGAACGACAGAAAAAGCTTGGGTACGGGCGAAACCGTGGACTGGCAGTTGGCTGTCGACGGGGGGATCGCCAAACCACGGCCAACAAATTGGGATGCCACCGCGGATTGAACAGCTCGGGTCGAACGCACTTCGCTCACTTAACCACAAGACCGGTTCTTCCCCGTTTGGAGCCCAGCGAATGACTTGGCCGCCGTGGAGCGTAACGTCGCCGCCAGAAGCATCGCTTTGTAGTCGGACGATACTGAGGTCACCGGTGCCGGCTATGAAATCGACGCGACCCGGGATCCCAAACTCTTTGTTGAGCTCGTCAATCAACAGAATCTCCTTGGTGACGTGCGCTTTCGTGGAGGGCTTGCCGGTACGGCTATGCGAGCCTCGCCATTGGACCTTGTTGTGTGCTCTCGGTATATCGGCTGATTGCTCATGAACTCGAAGCCTAAATTGTAGCGAGTTCGTTGTGTCATCTTGATACGCACAAACGCAGGTGGGAAGCCTCGTGCCACGGTCGCCTGCGAGAACCAATTTGAAGCAGACGCCGCCGAGTAATCGCGCTCGGCTGGGTGCGCTTGTGCGGTGTCCTCGGGAGCGGCGACCCATGCGGGCCAAATTGTGG
>JASDVE010000249.1:0-13152 GCA_041891195.1 Myxococcota bacterium
CCACGTATTCGGTCAAGGTCGCGACGGCGGAACTGTCTGCGACTTCTAGAACTGAGCTTGCCCAAGCGATCGAAGACAAGCTCGATCGCGTGAACGCGTTGATGTCAACCTATCTCGATGAGTCGGAGCTGTCTCGCTTCAACCGACACGCATCCCAAGAACCATTTGCGGTTTCGGCCGAAATGATCACCGTGTTTCAGATCGCGCAGGCGGTCAGTGAAATAAGCCAAGGCGCCTTCGACATCACGGTGAGGCCGCTCGTCAGCGCTTGGGGGTTCGGCGCAACGGACCGGCCACCAGAACCTCCAAGCGAAAAAGAGCTGCGTGAGCTGAGCAGGCGAGTTGGGTTCGCGAAAGTTTTGGTCCTGCCAGATCTGCAGTCGCTGGCAAAGCGCGACAGCCTAGTGGAGTGTGATCTTTCCGCGATCGCGAAGGGGTACGGAGTCGATCAAATTGCTCAGGCAGTCGAAGCGCTCGGATACGCCAACTACCTCGTGGAAGTTGGCGGTGAGCTTCGCGCCCACGGACAGAAGTCTGACGGCAGGACTTGGCGGATCGGGATCGAACGTCCGGACGCCGTCGCGCGGACGAGCCATCAAGTTGTGGTGCTTGCGAACATCTCGATCGCGACGTCAGGAGACTATCGCGACTACTACGAGGTCGATGGCCAGCGCATTTCTCACACCATCGACCCCCGCAGCCAACGACCGATCCAGCATGCTCTAGCGTCGGTGAGTGTTCTCCACGAACAAGCTGCCTGGGCCGACGCGCTCGCCACGGCACTCAACGTCATGGGCCCCGTAGAAGGGTTCCGGTTTGCGAATGAGCACGACATTGCAGCACTTTTTCTCGTCCGAGAACCCACGGGACACTTCAGGGCGTTCAAAACGCCTGCAATGGAGCGACACAGCGACGCAACTTCAGGCTAACAGGCTGCGGAAAAAATCCGGACCGAGCGAGCCAGGCGCTGGGAGTCGGTGATTCGGCAACCTGCTAGACTCGTGCTGCGCTTCGGGCCCGCGACGCATCAGCCGAAGAGACCACGGCTAGCACTCAAGTCCGAAAGAGACAGGAACCAAGCATGCAGACTTTCATTGCCACGCTCGTACTCATGGGAATCATCGCAACCGCGATGGCGGTTGGCGTAATTTTCTCGAATCGCAGCCTGCGAGGTTCTTGCGGTGGCACGGGCACCGACTGCGCGTGCAGTGAGGAGCACCAGAAGGAATGCGCGCTCAAGAAAGACCACGACGCGCGTGCGAACGCCAGCTGAGTACCGGCGCCCAAGGCCCGAGGATCTTGTTTCGACTAACCCGGCCGTCTATAACGTAGAGCGCCAACTCGCAGGGCAATCTCGTCCGGTTTTCCAGCCCGTCTAGCCCGCTGTCACCTGAATATGACCCGCCGGGCCGTCTACAATCTCGCCGATGGTTTCGCGCACGTCGACACCGTTGGCTTCGAGTTGCTCGAGAAGCTGTGCTTCATTTTCCGGCGCGACTGCGATCACGAGTCCACCCGAGGTTTGAGCGTCGGCCAAGATCAGCCGATCGTCTTGGGAGACTGCGTCTTCGAAGGTTGTCGTCGCCTCGACGTACCGCAAGTTGGCCTTTGAACCTCCGGGCACGAGACCTTCAGCCGCCAGCCTTTGCGTGGCCGCAAACGTAGGCACTTTGGCGGCTTCGATCCTGGCGGACAAACCGGAGCCCAGCGCCAAGTTGTGAACGTGGCCCAGCAAGCCAAAGCCTGTGACGTCGGTGGCCGCCCGAGAACCCGCAGCGAGAGCCGCGTCCTTAGCGCCCTTATTGAGCTCGGACATCGACCCCACGACTTCATTCATTTCTTCCGCCGAAAGCTGTTGCTTCTTGATCGCCTGCGCGGCGATGCCCACGCCGATGCGCTTCGTCAGCACCAGCCGGTCCCCGACCTTTGCTCCCGTCTGCGAAAGATTGTGATTCGGATCGAGATCTCCAATTACGCAGAGCCCGTACTTCAGCTCCGGATCGAGCACAGTATGACCGCCAACGATTGCGCAGCCCGCTTCGCGAGCCTTGTCGGCCCCCCCCTGAAGGATGCGCGCCAGAATGTCAGGAGAAACGAGATCTTCGGGAAAACCGCAGATGGCGAGCGCCACACGCGGCTCTGCTCCCATCGCGTAAATGTCAGAAATGGAGTTCGCCGCAGCGATGGCACCGTACTGCTCGGGCTCATCGACGATCGGCGTAATGAAATCGACCGTGAAGGCGAGCTTCGAAGCCCCCCCCGTGTTCAAGAGAGCAGCATCATCCATCGGTCCGACATCACTGTCGACCCACGAATTCGAAAACGGACTTAACTTTGATAGGACCTGACCCAGGCCCTCAGCACTAAGCTTGCGGGCTCAACCACCGGCCGGAACGAGCTGTGTCAGCCTTGTATCGCTCACGTTTTCTCCTTGGCTTGGGCTTCGGCCTTCGCTTTGATTGTGACGTTTGGACCGTCTCTGGTGCTCGTTAAGAAACGAAAGCACGAGGGGCATTCTGAACATCACGCTAGCCCGAACGAACCGCGATGCAAAACAAACCCCCTTGAATCCACGCGACGAATCGGAATCATCTCTCGATGACAAGTCCCACAAAGCGGATCCAATTACTTTGCCCAGCTCCTCCCGGCTCGCGCACCGGGAACCGCGTGACTGCGCTTCGCTGGGCGAGTCATTTGCGCGACCTTGGCCATCAAGTCGAGATCGTCCACAACCTCAAGGATGCAAACATTGGCCGGAAGGCCGGTGTCTTGGTCGCGATGCATGCAGCCAAGTGCGCCACCGCAGTTCGGGACTACCGAAAGCGACATCCAAAGCAACCATTGATTGTGGCTCTCACAGGTACTGACCTGTACCGAGACCTTCGCAACCAACGCGGCGCTCAAAACTCCCTCGAAGTCGCCGATCGCATCTTACTACTCCAGAGTGCGGGCTTAGATTTATTGGCGCCGCACTTACAGCGCAAATGCCATGTAGTCCATCAAAGCAGCGTGCCAGTCGTGACCAAGAAGTTCGATCGACGACGCGGGTTCCGGGCGTGTGTTGTCGGCCATCTTCGAGCGGTAAAGGATCCGATGCGCTGCGCGATCGCCGCGCGATCCCTTCCAAGCGATTCTCGAATCCAGATCGACCACCTCGGTGGGGCGATGACAGCCTTTTACCAAAAGGCAGCGCTCAAAGAACAACGCACCAACCCTCGCTACCGCTGGCTCGGCGAACGCACGCATTCTCAGACCCGACGTCATATCGCGCAAAGTCATTTGCTCGTCCTCACCTCAAAAATGGAGGGAGGCGCCAACGTGGTCAGTGAAGCTTGCGTTGCCGGGACCCCTATTCTCACAACAAGGATCGACGGTTCCATCGGTTTATTGGGCGCCGATCACCCAGGGATGTTCGAGGTCGGTGAAACACGCTCACTCACACAGCTCCTGCTTCGCTGCGAGAACGAGCCACAGTTCTACGAGCGGTTGCGCCGGATATCCATTCGAAAGTCAAATCTCTTTGTCCCTAGGCGCGAACGCGAAAGCTTACAAAAACTACTGCGCGGTCTTTAGTTCGGTCGATCAAAAAAACAGAGTCTCGCGCCGACGCATCATCACGAAGGCAATGGGGACTCCCCGCGTTTAATTGCAAGCGAAACAATAAGAACGGTACGCTGAACGCACGTCTCGGTGTTTCCCTATCGACGATCGCTTCTCACTCTACCCACGTCGTCCATGAAGAAGATGGTTCTCTCAGGGGCGCCCTCACGCGATCGTCTTCGGGACTCAGCGCAGAAGCACGCGAGGCAGCGCTTACCGTTAACACCACCATAGTTCGATTGCGACGCAGTCGCGCGGCGCGTGAGCTGCTAACCTAAGCGACCATGACCACACAAGACTCAAGCGTGACAACCTCCGAAGCCACCACCGATGGCGTGCGTGTCACCGTACGCGCGCGTTATTCCGACGAGCACTCTGACCCTCAGCAGAGTCAGTGGTTTTTTCTATATACCATCACGATTGCAAATGAGTCCAAGCAAAACGTCCAGTTGATCAATCGCAATTGGTTGATCCTCGACGCGACGGGCAAAGCAGAAGAAGTTCACGGGCCCGGTGTCGTCGGAGAACAGCCCGCGCTCGAACCCGGACACGCGTTCGAGTACACGTCGGGCTGTCCACTCTCGACGCCCTTCGGCTCGATGAGTGGTACCTACGAGATGGCCCGCGAAGATGGCACAACCTTTGAAGCCGAGATCAGACTGTTTCAACTCCGACAGCCAAATGCGATCCATTAGGAGCCGGACCCAAGACTGCTAGTCGGTTGCGGAAGAACCGTGCACCTAGCCTTCTGTCATGCGCAAGTTCGCGGCAGCTTCAGAGTTCGCCATGCGTCGGAAACGCGAACGTCCACTAATTTCGCTCGCGGCTCCAAATTTCGCCGCTTTTGCCGATACGTCACCTAAGTAGAGAAACGACTCTGCTGCTCATACGTGGACACTCGGAGCCCGCTCTTGCGACCCAAGACTCAATCACACACGCACGACCAAGCGACGCCTCTAAAACTTCTCAGCATCGAGCCCCCGAAGAATAGCGAGGGCGAATCGCTGCCTACGGGTGAAGAGCGCCGCGTCACGTCTGATCGTCGAAACGTGCCAACCCGAGGCTGGGATTCGATCCTTGGCTTTCACCGCAGGAAGCGTGGTCGGCGGGCGGGCGAAAGCGAAAACATTTACGTCGACACCTACACGCGTCAAGACGTCGCGCTCACACTGGGCATTTTGGTGCTCAACATTCTGGACGCGTTCTTCACCTTGCGATGGCTCGACATGGGCGGCAGCGAAGGCAACCCGCTGATGGAGATGCTTCTCCGAGGCAGCGACATGCTCTTCCTGCTACAGAAGTGCGTCGTCGTCGGCCTTTGGCTCGTGATCCTCGTGATCCATAAGAACTTCCGAATCGCACGCTGGGGGCTCTGGGCTGCGCTCGCGCTTTACACGGCGATCTTGTTCTATCACTTTGCACTGCAGGCCGGCGGGCCACCTCCGCAACCTCCGGTCGAGTTTGGTGAGACCTTCGGTCGATAGGTCGGTGCAACAATGCCGCTGTGGGCCTAGATTGCGACGCCCGTCAAATCGAGGATGCCCTCTAGTTCCGCAAGGTCTTCGATCTGAAAATTCGGCGCCGGACCCTCGTATTCGGCAAGCGCCTTTTCAGGATCTTTCACGCGACGCGTGATCCAGACGCTCGATATTCCCATTGCGGCGGCACCCGCAACGTCGGCGGTTAGCGAGTCGCCGACGTGAAGAATGTCACCCGCTCCGATCGCGAGTTTGTCGAGAACGGATTCAAAGATTTCGACGCGCGGCTTTCGAATGCCGACTTCTTCCGAGATCACGATCGCGTCCAGGTGACCGTGGAGCCCGTAGTCTTCGAGGATCGTATACGCGGTCACCGAGTGACTGAAGTTCGAACACAATCCGAGCCGCACGCGTTCGGCCAGCGAACAAAGTAGCCCCAAATGATGAAGAGGCATCGCGACCTGCTCTCTCAGCAAGCCCATGTGGACCTGCGCCATGATGCCGGGCAGCTGTGGATCGGAAACGGCCAGGCGCTCACACAGGCCCGCGAAGCGCACTTCGCTTGGAAGCTCGAGCCCTTCGCCATAGTGTGACGAATGAAATTCGCGGTCCACTTCTGCCAGGGCACTCGCGAACGTGTCGAAGTCGATACCGTTTCGGTGCGGAAGCGTCGCATGCAACGCGCGAGCGGAAGCAGGGATCAAGTATCCGTGATATTCGATGCGCGGAAGTTTCTCGGAATACAGATCGACCAGCGTGTCAAATAGATCAAACACGACTGCGCGGACGGGCCCCCGCTTATGACCTGCTTTGTTTGCCTTCGATGCCAAATTAAATTCCCGTGTGCACGCGTTGCGGCCAGTTCTTCAACTAAGAACACCATCGGCCAGCCCGTCGTTCTGGTTTGTTAAAAATGCTGCAACTCGAGGGGCTGATTCAAGTGTGGGATTAAACGTACTGGCTTGGATCTCGCGGATCACGGAAAGCGACCTAGAATTGAGACGATTGCGGACTTCGGTTCAGCCGGTCGCTCAAATTGTCGGCTGATTCGACTTCCCAATCTCGGCAGGCTTGCGCGTGTGGCGACGTGTCTTCGAGTTCAGGTAGCGATCAAGTTCATTGAGCAAGTCGGGGCGCCCGCCGATGAACTGAATCCCGATACCCGGTCGCGACTTCGCGGGCGTCTCCGCAGAGATCGGGGCGATTCGATTCCAAACCACACGCCCGATCGTTTGGATGCTGGATCCGCTCGGGATGTCGATCTCGATCAACACACGACGTCCCGGGTCAATCGGTTCTGGGGTCGTGATAAACGCACCACCGCGAGAGATATTCGAAGAATATTCCTCGGCGGTGAAGAAGTACAGCTTCCCCGTCTCGGGATCCTTTTCCGGATCAATTGTCGAAATTCGAATCGGAACTCGAACGTCGACACGCTTGCTGCCCTGGTTCGCAGCTACATTTTTCAACACAACCTCGCGGTCGCCATTCTGTTTGATTTCGCTCATGTGCAGTCGCCCCCCGCAAGTTGAATCGGCACGAGGAGACCGTGAGCTTTAGTGCCGCGTGAAAAGCCTGTACCTTGGTCGGAAGACAATGAGAAGTTCACAGCCTCGGCAGACTCACGGTCGCAAGGGCGCGCGTAGCATGGATGATGTGATGGCGATTGGACCCGACGGTCGAGGCATCCCCTCAAATCGAGCAACCTCCCAGCAGTCGCTTTCGCTCGAACCGGCCAGCAAGGGCGCGGACCGGGTTGCCGGCATGGTGTCGCACATCGTCTATCACGACGAAGAGACAGGGTTCAGTGTCATCCGACTGCGCTCAGAAAATCGACAAGGACTCTCTACCGTCGTGGGAAGAGCGGCGCATGTCGCGGTGGGGGAATGGGTCGAGGCCGAGGGCCTTTGGCGTACAGACCCCAAGCACGGCCCGCAGTTCAAAGCCGAAGAGATGCGCGTGTCCGCCCCCGCAACCCGAGACGGAATCGAACAATTCCTCGGCTCTGGCATCGTGCATGGCATCGGGCCGAGCCTCGCGAAACGCCTCGTTGCAAAGTTTGGCGAAGCGGTTTTCGACGTCATCGAAAACTCCCCAGAGAGACTTCGTGAGATCTCCGGAGTTGGAAAGGTAAAGAGCGCAAGCATCTCCCAAGCCTGGGGCGAAAAGCGCCGCATTCGCGAGGTGATGCTCTTTCTTCATTCCCATGGCGTCGGCACCAACCGCGCAGTGCGCATCGTACAGATCTATGGCGACGAGACACTTTCGATTCTTCGCGAAGACCCGTATCGCCTCGTCAAAGACGTACGCGGGATCGGCTTCGCAACCGCAGACTCGATCGCAAAGCAGATCGGCTTTGACAGTGATTCACCGACACGAATCAAAGCCGGCATTCGTCAAGTTCTGCGGGACGCGCAAACCCAAGGACACTGCGGTTTGCCGCGGGAACGACTCTATCAAGGTGCCATGCGCATGCTACAGGTCGAAAAAACCAAAATCGAATTACAGCTTGGCGAACTCATCGCGAGCGCAGAACTCGTCCAAGACATGGTCTCACACCTGAACGGTAGTGAAGCCTCGGGAACCGCGTGCGTCTTCCTCGAACGTCTGCACCACGCCGAGCAACACGCCGCGCAGCAACTCCTCAGCTTATCGAAGGGAAAGGTTCCATGGTCTTCCCTCGACCCCAAAGAAGCGATCTCGTGGGCGGAAGAAAAACTCGACATTGAATTCGCAACGAGCCAGCGAGCCGCCATCACCAAGGCCCTCACTTCCAAACTCCTCGTCATCACCGGGGGCCCAGGCGTCGGCAAGACGACGCTTGTTCAGGCGATTCTCAAGATCCTTGGCCGCAAAAAGATAGACATCAAGCTCGCCGCGCCGACAGGACGCGCGGCGAAACGGTTGTCGGAAGCAACCGGGATGAGTGCGCGTACGATTCATCGTCTCCTCGAAGCCGACGCGCAAAGCGGCGGATTCAAGCGCAATGCCCACAACCCGGTCGACTGCGACCTACTGGTCGTCGACGAAGCATCGATGATCGACGTGACGCTACTCTATTGCCTCGTACAGGCAGTCCGACCCGGCACGGCTTTGCTTCTGCTCGGCGATGTGGACCAGCTTCCGTCCGTCGGGCCGGGACAGACGCTCCGCGACATGCTCGAATCTAGAGCCCTACCCGTCGTCCGTCTCACCGAGATCTTTCGCCAGGCGGCCGAAAGCCAAATCGTGCAAAACGCTCACGCGGTGAATGCCGGCGACCTTCCCAACCTGACAACGACGCACGACAGCGACTTTTTTTTCGTAGAAACCCGCGACAGCGATGACACGCAAGCGCGGATCCTCAAAATCGTGGCAGAGCGCATTCCCGCTCGCTTTGGCCTCGACCCCATGCGCGATGTGCAGGTGTTGTGCCCGATGCACCGCGGCAGCGCGGGGACCCAGAGCCTAAACGCAGTCCTCAAGCAAACCCTCAACCCCACAAGCGACTCTGCGCCAAAGCTTTCCCGCGACGGGGTGGACTTTGCACAGGGCGACAAAGTGATGCAGGTCATCAACAATTACGACAAAGACGTCTACAACGGCGACGTCGGTTGGGTTGGCGCAATCGACCTCGAAGCCAAGACTGCGGACATCAAGTACGAAAGCCGAGTCGTTCGTTACGCGATCGACGAACTCGATCAAATCAATCTCGCCTACGCGATTACCATTCACAAATCGCAGGGCTCGGAATACCCCGCCGTCGTGATTCCTTTCCTCACCGAACACTTCGTCATGCTAAAGAGAAACCTGCTCTATACCGCGATGACTCGAGGTAAGCAGTTGGTTGTACTCTTGGGCCAGCGCCGCGCGATTGAAATCGCAGTCCAAGGCTCAGATGACCTTCGACGCACCACAAAGCTCGCCGACTGGCTTCGAAGTTAAATTGCCTGAGCAAAGCGTGGCGGTTATCTTGTGGCCACTCATCATCGCCTTCAACTTGCGAAACTACACAACCAGCATGCGACCTGACACAAGTCCTACCGTTTATTCGCGCTCGCGGTTGGGTGCCGCTCTAGCTGCTGTATTCGCGTTGGCCGTAGCTTGTGGCGCAACGGGCTGTGACGGTTTAAGCAACTCTGAAAAACCGGGCCGGGTCATCCTCATCGGAATCGACGGCGCCTCGCCGCGCATCGTGAATGAGATGTTCGCGAAAGGTGAGCTTCCGAATCTGGCTAAACTTGCGCGAGAAGGTGTGTCAGGCGAGCTGCGGTCCGCCATTCCGATGCACTCACCTCGCATCTGGAACACGATCGCAACCGGGATGACGCCCGAGCAGCATGGCATCGTTGGCTTTTCGTATCCGAATCGCATCGGGAATCAACAGCTTTACGTGAGTACGGATCGTAAGGCTCCAGCGCTGTGGAGCATTGCGAGTGCTGCGGGGCTTCGAGTCGGCGTGATCAACTTTTGGAACACCTATCCGCTCGAGAAGATCGATGGCGTGATGGTTTCAGATCACGTGCTCGCCAAAGAGATCGAAGGACGCAACGAACTGACTGGCGCGTCGCAGCCCGAAACCGGTGCCGTCATTTTCCCTGAAGCCTGGAACGAAAAACTCGTCCAACTCATCAAGGACAACGCGACCCCCATACCCGATTTTGAAGACCCCTTCGCGCCCCCTAAAATTCTTCCGCGTTGGGTTCTTCGCGATGAACTACAGCGGCGGTTCAAAGAAGACGGCGCAATCGCGAGCATGACCAGCAAGATTGTGCACGAAGAAAAGCCTGACGTCACCATGGTGCTCCTGTACGGAATCGATCGGGTCTCCCACTACCTTTGGGGCGTGATGGAGTCACCCGAGCACTACACTCAAGGTCTCATCCCAACTCCCGAAACCCGCGCGGGGGGGCGCGAAGCGCTCTTTGCTTACTACCAATACACCGACGCGTTGGTGGGTGAAATTATCAAAGACTACGGACCCAACGACCTTGTCATGGTCGTCTCGGATCACGGCTTCGAAGCAGAACAAGGGATGCTTCGCCTCACCGGCAATCACACGACCGAAAAAGCGATCGACGGCGTCATTTTCGCTCGAGGTCGAGGCATCGAACCGGGAAGTGAGTCGAAGCACGTCTCTGTTAATGACATCACCCCAACAATTCTGACTTGGCTTGGCTTCCCAACCGCAAACGACATGGCCGGCGTTCCCGCTGACTTCCTGCCCGAAGAAGTTCGCGGCGCGGTCACGCCGGTCTCGTCCTACAAAGATCTCAAAATTGATTACGTCGACACCAAGCCACTCCCTTCCGGTGTAGAGGACGACATCGTCGAACAGTTGAGAGCGCTCGGCTATATCGACGCACCGTAGACCATCGTGCTGTGCGACTCGTGCGCGACGACTCGTGAGTGCTGCCAGTAGGTTCCAAAACCGCGCACCGTATTTTCCGACATGGCGACACGGCCTTTTCGCCTTGGACGAAAGAGCCACTCGGTCCGTTTCCCGGCGTAGTTCGAAAGATCGGTGCGATGAGCACCTCGACCAATCGGGTCTTCCCTTTTTTCACCTGTTGGGGATACGAGTAGCCAAGCTGTCAGACGCGTTCGCCGCCGTTGTTCGGGATGATGACGGTGCACCGAGAGACGAGCGTCGCACCGCCCCCGGCCGGGACACCATGGCACTGAGTATAATGCCGCCCCCTGCAACTGGAGCCGCGCATCCTAGGCGAGCCCGGCTATTCCCAGGGGACCGGCATTCGACCTCTCTGCGGGGCTCGACGGCCTGTCAATTGACCGACCGCTGTTGCTTCCGGCATTTGACAGCATTGCCGAGAACTCGCCCGACTTCATTCCACAACACGGCGAGACTTTTCTGACAGCAGAAGTCGCCAACTTGCCGGGAAGAGACGCCCTCTCGACCGGCGATCTTCTGCACCTACATGCAAGTGTTGAAGACTTGCGTATCGCTTGCCCGCGGCGTGTCTCTAAGTGCGATTTCCTCAGGGTTTCAGACCGTTTATCCGATTTGAATGCCACCCCCGCAAGTCGCGCGATGGGGAATCAGCCCGGCGTTTTCATAATCGATGGCCGGAGGAGAATTCCAGATGGCCGCCTACTTACGCTTCTATCAATTTGACGCGTCCCCCTTCGAAAGCAGCAATCAAAAACGAGCCATGGTGCTCGGCACGCATTCACTGCGCGGGGCGTTCAAACAAGTTAAGAACGGTCTCATCGAAGATTCACCGCGTATCTGCCTCAGTGGATCGGGCGGCATTGGCAAAACGAGCTTTTGCCGAGCATTGCCGCGACTGCTTGGAGACAGCGCAAAGGTCGCGCTAGTGCTGAACCCTCGCCGCTCGTGGCGAGAAATTCGAGACACCATCGCGAAGCAGTTCGAACTCGTAGGTGGTGCGATTTCGCGACGCGCTCTGCTCGAGGCCGGCGACGAAACGAAGCAACTCGTTCTGGTGATCGACGAAGCAGAATATCTAAGCCACGAATCCCTCGATCATCTTGACATCTTGCTGCAATACAAAGCGCACGATGGTCGCCAACTGCTCCATTGCGTGATGCTCGCCAACCTCGACTCCGCAGCATCGGGCACCGAGATTCCGTTGTTTTGGTGGCTCGATAAACTCACGACGCTTCAACTTCAATTTTCGCCGATCCCACTCGAGGGGCTCCGCCACTACGTTGACAAACATCTCGCAAAAGCGGGTTGGGCCGGAGGCGAGCTCTTCACCAAAGACGCCCTCGAAGCGATCCACCTCAACGCCGGGGGCCTTCCCCGCGCGATCAATGAACTGTGTGAAAAGATCCTGATGAAAGCTGGCGAGCGAGGCCTTGCATCAATCTCAGCCGAATTCATCGAAGAGCTTTGCAGTGACACGAGTCAGACCGAAATTGAGCGCCCCGTGCTTGCAAACCCCGAGGTGTCGGCAGACTTTTTGATCAGCGATTTCGGGATATCCCCTTCTGCACAGCAACTTCTCGATGCGTCCGACCCAGAGCCAGTCTCATACGAAGAGGAACGCATCGCGCCAGATTCTGCGTATTTCAAAAATCGCCCCTCCGAATTGCAGTCTTTGATCCTCAACCAAGACAGCGACGAAGCACTCGAAGTTGAGTCGAATCAGAATCAGCCCGATAAATCGCAGTTCTCGCACACGATCGAACTCGAAGACGACCCAGCCGTTACCGCGGATGACCACGAACCCGAATTTGACACACGCCGACGCGTCGGAATGGTTGCGCGCAATCGACCGGTAGCCGAACCCCGGCGCAAAAAGGGATACGGTGGAAAGCTGTTCCTTGCAGCGCTCGTGAGCGCAGCGGGTTTCTGGATCAACGCGCACTTTTCGTCACCCGCAGACTTGATCAACCAAGCCGAACTCAAAATAACCAAGGCGTTGGATCGCAAGCCTTTCGTGGTGACGCCTGCCAGTACCGAGGCGGTTGCGGTTGTCGAAGAGGCCACCAGCTCTGCCATTGAAGAAGTCGAAATCGAACCCACGAAACACCGAAGTCTGATCGATCGCGCGGATGAAATCGCCGCGGCGATCGGACTTGACTCCGTTGCCTTTTCCGAGCTCGGTGAACCTGCGAGCGAAGACGTCGACACGAACGCATCGACCGCCCAAGAAATCGACACCGCTACCGCGGATGTCGTGAACCCAGAACAGCTGCAGGCCAAGGTGGCAGCGATTCCAGCACTTAGGCCCGCGCCCAAGGTGGTTACTGCCGCACGGACCCAGCACCAGCAAGCGAAGGTTTCCAAGACAACTTCAGCCGCGTCGGGTACCGAAGCCAAGACACCCATCGCCGCGTTCATGAAGTCGAAGTCAACAGCCAAAGTCTCTGACGCGCTCGTCGTGCTCAACGAATATGTCGCGATTCCTGAAGCCGCAGATTCGACGCCCAAACTTGCGAGCCCGAGCACGGCCAAGACTGAGCCCGACCCGGCTCCGAAGAAGTTCATCGCAAAATTCTCCAGCGCCGAACCCAAAAAACGGGCGACGCCAACGCCCATCGAGCAACGAACTAACACTGTCCCCGCGAAGCTTGACAGCGCGCCAATCATTGAACCTGCAACGAA
>JASDVE010000249.1:13162-16763 GCA_041891195.1 Myxococcota bacterium
CACAACCGGCAGTTCAACCCGTGAAAGCGCCCATCGCAGAATCCACTAAGAAGTCTGCGCTCGAAGCACAAGCATCAACCAAAACCCTGGTCGAAAGTGTGACAGCCGACGAAACAGAGTTTGCCATTGTGGCCGAACACACGGAAGCACAGAGCGATGAAAACGACGCCGCGAAATCCGGGGGCAAACAAGAGTCGTCGGAGAAGTAGACGCATGCACGCGCCGCTACGGCTGCTCCGCGGTCGCTTCGAGGACGACACGAAGCCCAAGTCGCGCAGCGATCTCGCGTGCGCTGCTTCCGACCGCAGACTTCCAGTCCGCGTCGGCACCCGCCAGCACCAAGGCATACACGATCTCACGGTAGCGGCTGTTTAGCAAAGCTTGCGATTCTTCTGCGTCGCTCTCGGCCGCGCGTCCACGTGATGCCCCGCGTCGATCAGCAAGTGCGTTCACAACTGGAGAGACGCGCTCAAGTCGTTGCATCGCTGCAAGCAAACCCCGTGCGCCCGCAAGTTCGACTTGATGCGCGTTCTGCTCGATCAAGTACGCAACCAGTTCTGGTTCTGCGATTGAGGCCGCGATCTCCAAAGCCGACTCGCCCGCCGGGTTTTTCGCATTCGGATCTGCACCGCTTTCGAGCAGCAACATCGCGGTTTCGGCGTCCTGACCTTCGAGCGCGACGATCACGGGAATACGGGCTTCCGCATTGATACGCGCATTACGCGCTCCCGCCTCAAGCAGCAGCTTCACAACTTCGCTGTGTCCACGCTCCGCTGCGATCACGAGGGCTGTGCGTCCGCCGTCATCCGTCGAATCGACACCGGCGCCGGCGTCGATGAGTGCTGCAACGCTTGCTCCTTGCCCCATGCTGGACGCGAAGCCCAATGCGAGCATGCCATTCGTCATCTCCGACCCATGCTTGGCGCCCGCCTCGAGCAGGCCGGAGAGCAATGCTTCCTGGCCATGGGCGATCGCATGAAAAAGCGGAGATTCACCGCTGCGGTTCTTCACGTTCGGGTCGGCGCCCGCTTCGAGCAAACGCAGCCCCACGTCGAGGTGTTGATTCTGCACAGCAGCCAGTAGCGGCGTCGAACCGCGCCGATCTGCATGATTCGGATCGGCCCCTGCATCAATGAGCAGTATCACCACTTCGAGATGGCCTCCCCGTGACGCTAACTGGATAGGCGTAATCTGCTCATCGTCTCCGATGTCGATGCTTGCTCCCGCCTCAATCAAACGTGCGAAAACTTCCGGGAAGTTGACTGCGGTCGCCAGGGCTGTGCGCCCCCTTGCGTCAGCTCGGTCGGGGTTCGCACCACTGGCAAGGAGCGCGTCGATGGCTTCGAGGTCTTCGCGGATCACCGCCATTTGCAACGGGCTCGGGGCGCCGTCGAGCAGCTCCAAAACGCGGCGCCTTCTATACGCCTTCGCGACGTCCCAAGGCGTTCTGCCTTCGTTGTTCTTCAAACTTGGGTCGGCACCCCAATTGAGCAGCAAGCCGACCATGCGCGGGTCGCGTCGAATCGCAGCTCGATGCAAGGGAGTATCGCCATCGCGACCGACAACGTTTGGGTTTGCCTTTCTGACCAGCAAGCCCTTCGCAAAGACGCCCGCATCTGCGTCAACCACCATATGCAATGCCGAATCTTCACTGCCGTTCAACGCGTTGATGTCGAGTTCTGCCTTGGTTAAGACTTCGAGCATGTCGAGGTTCCCAACCGATACCGCGACGTGGATCGGTCGGATGTCGTTGGAATCAATCGCATTTACGTCCGCGCCAGCCTCGAGCAACAGGGATACGACACGGGTTCTGTCGAAAAAAATCGCGAGGTGGAGCGGCGTCACTCCATTTACTGCGGCGACATTGGGGTCGCTCCCCAATTCGATCAATCGTTCCACGAGATCGCTGGGCGCAAACTCGGCCGCGAGATGAAGGGCCGTGCGGCCGGCGTGATTGCGCGCAGACTTGTCGGCGCCTGCGTTGAGTAGGCGGGATGCGATCGCGATGTGCCCGCGGGTGACTGCAAGATGAAGCGCGGTCGACCCTTCGGCGTCTTGGGCTTCGACATTGGCGCCACGCGCGAGAAGTAGTTCCACGGCGCCACCGCGCGCACCTGTGACTGCGAGATGCAGCGCTGTCGCGTGATCACGATTGGGGAGATCGATCTCCGCTCCCCGGTCAAGCAGCGCTTTGATCCAGCCGAGCCGCCCTAGCAGCGCAGCACGATGGAGCGCGCCTTGCCCCTCGTCATCAAGTTCGTCGACATCGACACCGGCGTCGACAAATGCGCCGATCGCCTCTGGCATTTGCGCCTCGACCGCCTCTTGGAGCGTCGGAGCCGAGGCACACGCAGCAAGAAGCAGCAGCGCGAGTAGCATGCCATGCTGGCGCCTATCGCGTCGAACACAATGGAGCCCTGCGCTAGAGATCAGCCTCGCGAAAGCTGATCTGCATGCGATACGTCTTGAATGCAACTGTCGTCGCCACGGCGGCCGCGGTGTAACGAATATCATCGGGAACATGCTCGAGAAGAACGATCGAGCGAACCTCCTGCTGGGGCTTTGCAACATGCTTGCGGACCCAGCCCACACGTTCCAGTGCTTGTCCGAGAAGTTCTTTTCCGGTGGCGTCGGAGCCGAGTTCAATTTCGGGTGCAATCAAGACAACCACGAGGCCCCCAGCATCGTCCCGGGCAAGCAGGTCGATCACGCCGACTTCACAGTCGAAGTTGATGCCCACGGGTTCGGCGTCGATGTTGGTGTAGATACTCAACCCTTCTTCGAGGCTGTCCGGGCGGTCGTGAATCAAATCGCGAATCTGGGCGGTACCTACACGAGTCCCTGATGATGAAGTGGCCATAGGCTCCTCGACCGGCGTTTCGAGAGACACCTCAGGTACAATGCTCTTTGTCGCGGGCTTCTTGGTTTTTTGGGGGCTCGCCTTCTGAGGTGTGGACGCACTCGCGTCATTTGTGTCGCACGCTGTCGAAGGAGACAGGCCGTGCACCGTCGATCCAGCCATGGAGGAACCTGACATGCCTGTTCTTGAAGAAGACTTGCGGACACTTCGTCCACAGTTCGGGCAATTGCGAGTTCCGTCGCCGACGCGTGTGCCACATGCTGAGCAATTCATGTCAATACTCTCGATTTGGTCCAATCCGGATCACCCGGGTTCGCCTCTACATCGACCATTCGGACCACCGGGGTTAGCCCTGTTCGCAGCCTCGCGGCAATCGAGCCGCCGCATTACACTGCTGGCCCACTCAAAATCGGCGAACCCATGAGCACACAAACCAACCGAAACCCCGTATTTATTTTGCTTGCTGTGATCGTCATCGACCTGATCGGCTTTGGCGTCGCGATCCCTGTATTGCCTTATCTCGCGAAGGATCAACAAGCCAGCGGAGCGGTGCTTGGGCTGCTTCTCGCTAGCTACGCGGCGATGCAGTATTTCTTCGCGCCGATCTGGGGCCGGCTCTCTGACCGCATTGGTCGCCGCCCCGTCATTCTGATCACCATCGCGGGGACCAGCGCGTGCCTCCTCATGCTGGGGCTTTCCGACTCCATTGAACTCATGTTCGTCGCGCGAATTTTGGGCGGC
>JASDVE010000250.1:0-3692 GCA_041891195.1 Myxococcota bacterium
CCCCGGTAACCGAGCGTCTTCCCGAAGTCACTGGTCCCTCGACGGTCATCGTGGGCGCCGAAGATATTGAATTTGTACGCGGTGCGGCGGCGCTCGCGAAGGGACTTCCCGACGTTGTGTATCACGTGATCCCGGGCGTCGGACATCATCCACACCAGGAGTCGCAGGCGCGCTTCTTGGCGATCGTCGGCGAGCATCTGACTCGCGCCCGTTAGAAGTTTCGAGCCCACATGCTGGAGGATGACATGTTTGCGCGGATCGCTTCAGCGTCGTCGGAACTTGATCGATGTCTAGAAATTCGGCGCACGGTGTTCATTGATGAACAGGGTGTCGATGAAGCGCTGGAACTCGACGGACTTGAAGACATGTGCACGCATTTCGTCGCGTGGAAGGACGGGCCGTATGAGATCGACCGTGCAATCGGCACCGCAAGATTGCTGCTCGATCATGATAGAAACGCGAAAGCCCAGCGTGTTGCCGTACAAATGGCCGCGCGACGTTGCGGTATTGGTCGGCTTTTGATGCGCGAGCTTGAAGCCGCAGCGCAGAGCCAGGGCGCCCACTGCGTTCTCCTTGGCGCGCAACTCACCGCAATGGCCTTTTATGAGAAACTCGGTTACGAGGCTTACGGAGCAGAGTTTGATGACGCAGGTATTCCCCACAAAATGATGCGCCTGCGATTGCGGTAGCCACGGGCCGGGAACACTCATGCGCCCTTGATGATCGATACTGGGCCCACGTGCATCCCGCCGCTGCCAACAATAAATCTAAATGTCACGTTACACCTGATTTGCCTTCTCACCGGCAGTGAGTCCGCGGTCATGGGCCACCCATTCGTCGATAGGGTGTATTGACCCGTTGTACGGCGATCGCGTAGCGTAATGCGCGAGGAGCGATGAGATTTCTGTGCTGATCCGATGGCTTGCATTCGCGTCTGGTATCCCGGCGCTCATCTACCAAGTCGTTTGGACGCGCGAAGTCAGCCTTTTAGTTGGCGGGCAGATGGAAGCTATTTCGCTTGTCATCGTGGCCTTCTTTGGTGGCCTTGCATTGGGTGCACGGTTTCTCGGAGCTTTGGTCGATCGAATGCAGTCGCCACTCCGGGCGTATGGTGTGTTCGAGATTTTGGCTGGATTCATGGCTGTACTGTCGATTCCTGGCCTTCGATGGTTGGGGGAAACTCTGCCGGTTGCCGACGGGCAGGGCTTTGCCTCGATCGCCGGCGTCTTTTTGATCTTTCCGATCACCTTTCTGCTGGGCGGAACCACTCCGGCGTTGTTGCGCGCGTCGGTTACCGAATTGAAGGTTGCGGCTGAACACGCGGGTGGACTCACGGGAGTGAACACCGCGGGATCGGTGCTCGGCGTGATCTTGGCTGTTTGGTGGATTCCCGAGTTGGGGCTGCGATCGACGATGACGCTTGCGGGGGGAGGAGCGCTAGCCCTTGGGATCTTTTCGTTCGTGGTGGGGGGGCGTTACTCACTTCCCCAACTCGAGGTCGCCACCACTGCAGCGATGCGCTCCGGCGGCTTCGACGCTTCATCGATGGGTTCTTCATCTTCAATCGCACCGTTGGCCGTTGCGTTCGCAGCCGGCATCGCAACCCTGGGTTTTGAAGTCTCTGCCGCGCGCATGGCCGGCATTGTGTTGGGCTCTTCACTTTACGCGTGGGGGGCTGTTCTCGGGAACACGTTGATAGGACTCGCTTTGGGGAATTTGTTTGCCGCGCGCCGAGCGGCCGCGAGCGATAGCCCATTTCGCGATCTCGCTCGTTTGGAGGCTGCCGCTGGCATCTTGATCCTGCTGGGCCTGCTGGCGCTTGCGCCAAACCCCACATCTCCGCCGGTTGGGATCACGGTTGAGTCGGTGCTGACCGTGATGTTGGGAGTGCTCCCGCCGGCTTTCGCGATGGGCGCCGCCTTCCCATATTTCGTCAGACTATTCGGTACAAAACCCCAGCTGGGACAGGCATTTGGAACCGTAAGTGCATTCAACACGGTGGGTGGCATCGTCGGGGCCCTCGGTTCTTCCTTCTATTTGCTGCCGTCTCTCGGTCCCGTCGGTGCCGCGGTCGCCTGCGCATACGGCAACGGGGCGATCGCCGCGTTTCTTCTGCTCCGGGCGCGAACGTCAGTCGGCGGTCCAATGAAAGAACTCGCCGGTGGAGCGATCGCGCTAGTCCTTCTGTCTATTGTCGCGACATCTCCACCCCATTTGCCGATCCGTCCGCGCCTGATCTTTCTGAACCACGGTCGTCAGGCCACTGCAGCCGTTCTTCTATATGGCGATCGACGAGACTTGTTGGTCGACGGTGATCCCGAAGCATCGACTGCGAGCGCGGCTAGAAAGACTGAAGAGTACCTCGCGATCTTGCCCAACCTATTGCACCGCGATCCAAAGAGCTTGCTTGAAGTCGGGTTCGGGTCGGGCACAACTTTTGGTACTTCGAGCCGGTTTCCACTTGAGCAACTCGAGTGTGTTGAGATCGCGCAATCAGTTCTAACCGCCGGACCCTACTTTGCGCCAGACAATCTGAACGTTGCGACCACGAGCGACCCCCGCATTACAATTCTTCGCGGGGATGGGCGCGCACATCTACTGACCCGTAGGGCGAGTTTCGACATCGTTGTTGCGAACACGCTTCACCCCTGGTCACTCGGTGCCACCGGGCTCTACTCGCGCGAATACTTTGGTCGCCTTGCAGGCGCGCTTCGACCGGGTGGAATTGCGACGCAATGGTTACCGCTCGGCGTGATCGGCCACGAGCATCTCGCTGCGATTCTACGAAGTTTTTATGACGCGTTCTCACACGGTGCGCTCTTCTGGGGGGCGGGCAACGTCATGCTCGTTGGGAGTGATTCGCCGATCGGGGAAGTGGACAACGTGCAGTTCGAAGCGCTCGCCCCCTTTGTTGACGATGCACTCAAAAGAATAGGCATCAACTCGGCTACAGCGTTCAATCAACGCCGTATTGCTGACCTCGCCGAAATCAAGCAAGTGCTGGGCGAGGGCGAGATGTTGACCGACGACAGACCTGTGCTCGAGTCGCGAACATTCCAAACCGACCACGCGATTGCACGCGATGGTGAAAACCGCTTGCTGCGCGATATTGCGAATGCCGCGCGATCAAAGAGTTCAAAACACGAAACCGTCGCGCTTTGGCTCGAGTCGCGGGAAGCAAGATCGCGAGGCGATGTCGAAGCCGCGGATCGATCAGAACGACTTGCAGAAAATGCCGGCTTCGAATCTGCGAGGCGCGCGCGGCTTCAACGCGAGTACAAAGCAGTCGCCGAGATCATCGAATCGGGAAACGATGCGGAAGCGCTCGCTGCACTGGCTCGCATTGGTCGCGACGCGCCCGACTTCGCCGACGTTTGGTTTTCAATTGCAAAGATCGAGCACAAGAACAAAAAACTTGAACGTGCGCGAGCCGCAATTGAACAGGTGGTCGCGCTTGAACCGATGCGCGGCGAAGCATGGAACCTTCTGGCAGTTGCGAGTTGGCAAGCGAAGGATCTCGAACGTGCCAAGCAAGCATTCGACCGCGCCGTCAAGGTCGCACCGTTTTTACCGGAAGCACTGGCAGGCGCGGGAGGGTTTGCTTTGAGCCATGGTGATGTGAAAACCGCCGAAGCGATGTTGAAGCGGCTAGATGAAATCGCCGTGTACGGATCCCTTCGCGAAGCGAGTGC
>JASDVE010000251.1:0-3680 GCA_041891195.1 Myxococcota bacterium
TGCCTGAGCCGAGCGCGTCTCCCGAGCCAAATCACGCCCGTGGATTCCGCGTGGCCGTACTGTTGATCTCGCCTTTTCTATTCTTCTTGGTCGCCGAGATGGGGCTTGCGATCGTCGGTTTTGGCGGCCGACCGCATTTGTTTGTAGACGCGGCGAACGCTCCCGGATACCTCGAACCCAATTCGCAGGTCATGCGTCGTTATTTTCCCGCGCGCGAGGCCCGACTCGGAATCGACCCGATCATCTTCAAGAAGCAAAAGGCGCCCGACACCAAGCGCGTCATTGTGCAGGGAGGGTCGACCGCGGCCGGGTTTCCGTTTGGTCGATGGGCTGGGCTCGCCGGCTTGCTCGGCGACCGTCTTGAAGCGACGCACCCGTACAGCGACATTGAAGTGGTGTCGACCGCAATGGCAGCGGTCAATAGTTATACGTTGCTCGACTTTGTTGACGAGATCATCGAAGTCGAACCCGATGCTGTGCTGATCTACGCGGGGCACAATGAATACGTAGGAATCTTCGGTGCTGGGTCTGCGCTGACGGCCCAGCGGTCGCGCACTGCAACGCAGCTCCACCTACAGTTGAGTCGCTTCCGGGTCTATCAGTTGGTATCGACGTTGCTTTCGTCCGTTGCGCGAAGCAGCGCCGAGTCATCCAGTGCGGACAACAACGGGCGTGAGACCTTGATGGCCCAAGCGGCGAGTAGCCCGGAGATTCCAATTGGATCCCCGATCTACAAAGACGGGTTGCTTCAGTTTGAATCAAATTTGAGTGAGATCCTCGCGCGCTATCAAGGCGCAGGAATCCCCGTGTACATCGCAACGCTCGCAAGCAACGAGCGAGACCAGTCGCCCTTTGTCGGCAGTGTTGTCGACGAATCGATTGCGGCCGAATTTGAAGCTCTCATGAACGCGTCTCAAGGTGCGTATCGGGTGGGCAGGTTGGACGAAGCGCGCGAGATTGCGAAGCAAGCTCTTGAACTGGCTTCAGGAGCCGCCAATGTCTGGTTCATGCTAGGGCGTATCGAAGAGGCAGCGGGGCGGATTGATCTCGCGCGCAGCGCCTATGAGGCGGCGAAGGATCTCGACCGACTGCGTTTTCGTGCACCCATGGTGTTCAATCAGTCGATCCGAAAACTCGCTGAAGAATTTGGTGCCACGGTGGTCGAAGTTCGCGCCAACATGCTGGTCCGGTCGCCGAAACGCCTGATCGGAAAAGAGTTGATGCTTGAACACCTTCATCCGAATGCACGAGGGTACTTCCTGGTGGCGGACGCCTTTTACCGAGTTCTCGATCGCGAGCAGTTCTTTGGTCCGGCCCAAGTCGACTGGAGCGATGAGGACGCCTATCGCGACATGCCGATTACGGGGATCGATCGAGTCCTGGCCGCCCACGCGGTGCGACAAATTCGCAACGATTATCCATTTCGACCCGAGCGCATCGAGGTTCCGTTTCCCGAACCAGAAAACGAAGTCATGACGATTGCGAAGCGCGTATATGAGGAACCGAGCGTTTGGCTCGCGGGAATGGAAAGCCTTTTGCAGTACTACGTCGGCAGAGACCAAACGGCTGACGCCGCCGTGGTCGCACGCATGACCGCGCAAGCATTGCCCTGGGAGGCAGCTCCGAATTTCGCGGCGGCAAAGCTATTGCTAAAACTAGGTCGCATGCGACAAGCTGCGCGGTATTTCGAGCGCGGGCTTGGCGTGGGGCCAGCTGAGCCCGCTACGCTAGTTCTGTTGGCCCGCATCTACTTGCGGCTCGGTGAAAACAAGAATGCGGACAAGACGGTCACTCGGCTTCGCGACTTGGATCCGAACCATGCCGACTTGGAAAAACTTGATGCACGCATGCGCGTGAGACAAACCACGACCTTGAGAAACGAACCGACGAACAAGCCTGGGGGTACTCGGGCAAAGGAGTAGTTAAATGAGGAAAGAACGTGTCGCGAGTGCGCTCGCAAATACGTTTGCGGTCTTGATTGCAGTTTTGTCGCTGGCTGCCCTACCACAAGTCGCGCGGGCGGCGGGCTTGTCAGTCGGCGATGCCGCACCTGACTTTGTATTGTCGGCAACGGACGGCACAACGGTGACGTTACGAGATCTGGTTGGAAAACAGGCGGTCGTGGTTGCGTGGTTTCCCAAAGCCTTCACCCCTGGCTGAACGGCTCAACTCAAATCGCTGCGTGACAGCGAAAAAGACATCTCCAAGTTCAACGTCGCTTACTTTATGGTGAGCCTGGACAATGCAGAGAAGAATCAGCAGTTCGCCGAGTCCCTAGATGGAAACTTCCCGCTCTTGAGCGACCCCGAGAAAATAACCGCCAAGGCATATGGTGTGTTGGCGTTTGGCGGGTTCTTTGCGAAGCGTTGGACCTTCTATATTGATATTGATGGCGTGATCCAATACATCGACAAAGACGTCGACACCGACACGGCCGGCCAAGACGTCGCAAAGCGTCTTGGCACATTGGGCTTTCCACCAGCCCAATGAAGCTAACGAGTCAACGGATCAACGCGCGGCCGGGTACCGGTTCGGTGTCTCCGGCCGTCGCGGGGCTCGTCGGCTTCGCGGTGCTGATGGTCCTGGGGATCACCGCGTGTGGGGGGCCTGAGCGCGAAATCCGAAAGACGTTGAGCGAAGGCGAACGAGAAGTATTCGACCGCGGGCAACGGCTGTCGACACCGTGTTGGAGCTGCCACGACCTATATGGGAAACAGAATAAAGTTGGGCCCTATCTTGCGGGTTTATACGGCCGTGCCGCCGGCAGTGCGCAATACCCTGGCTACTCCAAGGCGATACAGGAATCGGGGGTGATCTGGGATGAAGGAACGCTGCGCTCGTTCCTGGTGGACCCAGCGGGTTTCATTCCAGGGACAACCATGGCGGCGAGTGGACCGCGCGGTGGAAGCGACGTGAGGGCATTGGTGTTTTATCTCAAACATGTGACATCGAACACGGCGGCACGTGAAAACTGAACTGCGAAATTTGTAAAAAAGAGGAATGGACTTCGCTCGCCTGCAGTTCGGCAACGGCTGCATCACCAACAGCAATACCAACAGCATCACCAACAGCAATACCAATACCGGCGGTGACGCGATTTTGAAAGGTGTTGGGAACATGATCTTTGGGGAGCGGTACGGCTTTTAGTGCATGAGGGATCGGATCCGCCGGATCCCCGCCATGGACCAGACGGTACGATGGGCGCTGCTTTGTCGGCTGTGTTTCGAGTCTGGTCGATGGGGCGCTTTTTGTTCAGCGTGATGCGGACTAAACTTGAGGGCGCCGCACGACTTCGGGGGATACGATCCAAAGCTCCAGGGTTTGTGCAATTTGTCCGATCGGAATCGATCGTGCGTCATCGAGCGAAGAAGGGAAGGGGTTCACTCTTGAGTTGGAATCGAGCAAGCGTTGTGCTGGCAGGGATCGTGGTCCTATGCCTGTTGTGTCTTCCGGGGGCCGTCGCGTGGGCTCAGGAAGAAACGACTGAGGCAGCCGACGTGGTAACGAATACGGCCACCGAAATTGATGACGCTTCGGACGCCGTAGTAGCCGAAGCGGCCGATGCCGACGCAGTGGTAACAAATACGGCCACCGAAATTGATGACGCTTCGGACGCCGTAGTAGTCGAAGCGGCCGATGCCGACGCAGTGGTAACAAATACGGCCACCGAAATTGATGAC
>JASDVE010000252.1:0-3674 GCA_041891195.1 Myxococcota bacterium
GCGTCTGTGATCTCTTCCGCTGCGAGGTTCTCTTCTTGCAGCGAGATTGCCTGCTCCGAGTCGGTCAAGTCGCTGTGACACGCCGCTTTGTCCTCTTCGTCGCCCATCGTCGCGCGAGTCTTGGACGCCAGCCGATGAAGTTCGGCCGGCGAAAGGACACCTCGCTTCTGCAAGATCTCCTTTTGCTCGTCCGTGAGTGCTGCTGAGATCTTGGGCTTGTCCCACGCGTAGTCGGCGTCGGTGCCCGAGACGAAGTCTTGGATCTCTTTGCTGATCCGAACGGAACACCAGTCATGGCCGCACATCGCACAGAAGTCTGTGTCGACGTCGAGGTCTTCGTCGTGATACGCGCGAGCCGTGTCGGTGTCGAACGCCAGTTCGAAGTGGCGTTCCCAGTTGAGCGCGGCTCGGGCCTTTGTGAGTTCGTCGTCCCAGTCTCGAGAGCCGGGGATGCCGAGGGCGATATCGCCCGCGTGGGCCGCGATGCGGTACGCGATGCAGCCCTGCTTGACGTCATCCTTCTTGGGTAACCCGAGGTGCTCCTTCGGCGTCACGTAACACAGCATCGACGCGCCGTGATACGCGGCCGATGTCGCACCGATGCAGCTCGTAATGTGGTCGTAACCCGGGAAAACGTCGGTCACCAGCGGGCCCAGCACGTAGAAGGGTGCGCCGTGGCAGAGCTGTCGCTGAAGCTTCATGTTGAATTCGATTTGATCAAAGGGCACATGACCGGGACCTTCGACCATCACCTGGACGCCCTGGCGCCAAGCACGCTCCGTCAGTTCGCCCAGCACGCTGAGTTCGCCCAGCTGCGCTTCGTCGGTGGCGTCGGCGAGGCCACCGGGGCGTAGTCCGTCGCCGATTGAAAACGTGACGTCATACTCGCGCATCACTTCGCAGATCTCTTCCCAATGCGTGTACATGGGGTTTTCCGCGCTGTGGTGGAGCATCCACTTGGCGAGTAGAGCGCCGCCGCGGCTCACGATGCCGATCAAACGCTTGCTCACCATTGGCAGATGCTTGCGCATCACGCCGGCGTGAATCGTAAAGTAGTCGACCCCCTGGGCGGCTTGGTGCTTGAGTTGGTCGAGGATGAGCTTCTTGTCGAGGTCTTCGATCGTGCGACCAATGATCATCGAATAAATCGGGACGGTGCCGACTGGAACGCTCGAGTTCTTAATGATCGCCATGCGGGTCGCGTCGAGGTCGCCGCCCGTCGAAAGGTCCATCATCGTGTCGCTGCCCCACTTCTCGGCCCATTGGAGCTTTTCGACTTCCTTTTCGATGTCACTTGCAACCGGCGAGGCGCCCATGTTGGCGTTCACCTTGGTGCGACTCGCGCGCCCGATGCACATCGGGTCGAGTTTGTGTTCGAGGTGAACGCGGTTTGCGGGAATCACCATCCGACCGGCCGCGACTTCGTCACGTACCTGTTCGGGGCTGAGGTGTTCTTCGCGTTCGCTGATACGCGCCATCGCGGGTGTGATCACCCCTAGGCGAGCATGTTCGAGTTGCGTGACTGGCATGAAGCCTTCGGGCGGCGTCCACTTGCCGTCGACGAGCGACCAGTCTGCGGGCATGAAATCCCAGGCCGTCTTTGTCGAGGGTTGCGGCATGCCGGGCGTGTCGGGCGAACTGAATGATCGCGGCCCGCCGATGTCGGCCGGGTTGGCAAAGCTCCCCGGGCTGGTTCCCTGCTTGAGTGTCGAAGGGTTTCCACCCAGAGGCGGCAGGCTCACGGACCTTTGGGTTCCGTTCGCTGCGCTCGCTTCGAATGAGTTCGTGCCGTTGGTCTTCGGCGGATCGGTGGGGCTAGACATGCTGGGGCTCCTTGGGGAAACCGGCTGGCAGGTTGGATCGGCAAGCTATCACGAATCCAAGTTGAATGGGGTGTTAACGGAGTATCTAGAGCGGTGATTCTCTGCATCCCCGAAAAGTCTGAACCTTCAACCTGCTAACATTTGAGTCCTATGAAATCACGCACTGCAAATTTCTTGACGACTCGAACGCGGATCCGTGTTCTTCAGACCGCGCTTGTACTGTGCGTCGCGGCTGTATCCTTTGGATGCGATCGCGGGATCGAAGACTTCGACCCCAACGAAGAACCCGCGCTCCCAAACCTCGACCGAATCTATCCGAAGGGTGCCGACCGGCAGCCGAGTCCAGTCATGCAGGGAATGATGGGCGCGGGTCCTGCGCGAAGAGACGCAGCTACATCCGAGCCCGCCGCGCGACCGATCGCCGGGCAAACAGCGCCCGGCGCGACGATCACAGGCACTGTCGAGATCTCGCCCGACCTTCAGAGCAGCGCGCCAGCAAGCGCCACGCTCTTCATCATTGCGCGCACGCAACCCGTGGGTCCACCGCTTGCCGTTGTGCGAGTCCCGAACCCGAGTTTCCCCCACGCGTTCGAAATGGGCCAGGCGCAGGTGATGATTCCAACGCTTCGGTTTGAGGGGAGCATCACGGTCACTGCGCGTCTTGATTCTGACGGCAATGCGATGACGAAGCTGCCCGGCGATCTGGTGGGTGAAGTCGCGGCACCGGTAGCCCCGGGAGCGAGTGGGCTAAAACTGGTTCTCGACGGGAAGCTCTAGCAACCTGCTACTGCGGGTTTTCGAGGCCCGTCAACGCTTCGAGTTCGCCTGCAACGACAAGTGTGTCGCCCTCGCGCAATACGTCGTCTGCCCCCGCCACCTGCACAGCTTTTGAGCGGGAAGAGAGCTTGCGCGCTCGGCGAAGCAGCAGCACCTGCACACCTGTTCTTTCGCGCAGCGATAAATCGCGCAGCGTTTTGTTCAGGTAGTGGTGGGGCACCATGATTTCGCGAATCGCGTAGCCGTCACCGAGGTCGACGGTGTGTCCTTTTTCGACGGCTCCGAGCTGGCTGGACAAGCCACCGACCAAGTCGCGACGCATCGACTCGCGACTGTGCGCGTCAATCACGTCCCTGTCTTTCACCGTGCCAACCAGTCGCGCTGGATCATCACTCGCGACAACGGCGAACTCGTCGACGTCGGTGCCACTGAACAGCTGCATCACTACTGAAAGATCTTCTTCTTCGGTCACAGTGGGGCGGTTGCGGTCTACTAGGTCTCCCGCAACCACGAGGTGTTGCAGGGTTTCGCGCTCGTAGATGAGGCGTCGTACTTCGGTCAAAGAAATTGCGCCCAAGAGCTTGTCGTTCTTGTCCACCACCATGAACTGCGAATGGTCGCTCTGGACGACGAGGTCGAGGATGGTTTGGAAGTTCGCGCTTGAAGGGATGACCTCGGGGTCGGAGTCGATCACGTCTCGCACGAAGATTCCCTTGAGGACGTTCGGGTCTTGTTGCTCGAATAGGTCGATGCCTTGGCGACGGAGCTTCGAGGTGTAGATGGAGTCGCGGCTCAGTAACTGGCAAACAAGCGTACTCACCACGCACGCGACCATTAATGCCGGGATGATGTCGATCGTCTGTGTGAGTTCGAAGATGATGATGATCGCACTAATCGGCGCGTGGGTTGTCGCCGCGACGACCGCGCCCATGGTGACCAGCGCGTAAGCGCCCGAACTCGCGGTCGCTTCCGGGAAAATTGCGTGGATGTGTGTGCCGAGAAAACCACCCGTCATGGCGCCCAAGAACAGCGAGGGGGCGAAGATGCCGCCCGAGCCACCGGAACCAATCGTGA
>JASDVE010000253.1:0-3670 GCA_041891195.1 Myxococcota bacterium
GGCGTACATCAGTTTGCCCGGGTGGGTGAAAGCGTGATGACCGCGTCGAATACGAAGTTGTCCCTCGACGCCCCGCCGTTTTCGATGGTCGCGGGCGACCGGGCAAAACTCGTTGGTGTCAACAACGTCGGGCTCAAGCGAAGAGACTTTTCGAGTGAAAGGCAGCAACACATCAAGCGTGCATTCCACATTCTTTTTCGCTCCCAGATTCTACTCGGTGCCGCGCTCGAAGCGGTGCGAGGAGAATGTAAGGAGTCTCAGGATGTGGAGAGTCTGTTGCATTTTCTAGAGAACAGCGATCGCGGGTTCTGTCGCTAGCTTTATTCGAGCTGTCGAACCATGGCGATAACCAGTGTGGGGGATGACTACGTGGCTGCTGATCCAACGTCTTGTCTCGGCTTGATCGCAGGTGATGGATCTCTTCCACTGGAAGTGGCTCGTGGCGCCAAGGCATCTGGCCGAAACGTTTGCGCGGTGGCGTACACCGGGATCACGGACCTTACCCTGCAGGACGAAGTCGACAGCGCGACTTGGCTTCACCTCGGTGAGTTGTCCGCACTCCTTGCCGTGTTCGCGGACAACGGCGTGAAGCAGGCCCTCATGGCCGGGAAGGTGTCGAAGCACCACCTCTACGGAGATACGGCGGCCCTGCGCCCCGACGCGCGCGCGCTCGAACTGATCTCACAAATCTCGGACCTGCGAGACGATTCGATTCTCGAAGCCATTGCGCAGGTGCTCGCCGACGACGGCATCGAATTACTTCCCCAATTGAATTTTTGTCCGCAGCTCGTTGCGACGCCGGGTGTGCTTGGGAAAGCCCAGCCCACCGCGACACATTGGGCCGATATTGCCTTTGCTTGGCCGATCGCAAAGGCCGTGGGCGGCCTCGATCTCGGGCAGTCTCTGATCGTGGAGTCTCAGGCGATACTCGCCGTTGAGGCCATCGAGGGCACGGATGCGGCGATTCGACGCGGTGCTACTTTGGGCCGTGGCGGGGCGGCGCTGGTCAAAGTTGCAAAGCCAGGCCAGGACCCGCGCTACGATGTGCCGACGATTGGTCCGGCTACATTGCGTACGATGCTCGATTCGAATGTTGCGGTCTTGGCATTTGAGGCATCGTGCACGATCATTCTCGATCGCGAAGAGTTGATGCGAATTGCAGATGCGCACGGGGTCCCGGTTGTTGCGATCGGAGCGTTGGGTCCCGAACCGATTGTGCCCCTTGATCACAAACGAAGCTGAAAGAGAGAGTTCGTGAACGACTTGCAGATCGTTGTGGTAGGCGCGGGACACATGGGACGGCGGCACGCGCAAAAGGTGATGGCCCTGGCCGATGCCGGTCACCCGGTGAAGCTCATTGGCGTCGTGGACATCATTGCGCAACGTGCTGCTGATCTCGGCAAGAGGCTGGGGGTTCGCCACTCGGCAAATGCGCGTGAGCTTCTTGCCCAAGCCGACGCGGCAGTCGTCGCCGTTTCGACGTTGGGTCACTACGACGTCGTCAAGCGCGCCTTGCTGGCGGGTTGCGACGTGTTGGTTGAAAAGCCCATGGCCGCAACGTTGGCCGAAGGCGAAGAGCTCGTTGAAATTGCCCAGCGCTCTGGAAGAATTTTACAGGTGGGACATCTGGAATGGTTCAACAACGCGATGCGATCTATTCGAGACCAGATTCGAAACCCGCGCTTCATCGAGGCACACCGCAGGGGGCCGTTTTCGCATCGTGCGACCGACATTGATGTGGTTCGCGACTTGATGATTCACGATATCGAGATCTTGCAGCGAATCGTGGGCGCCGAGCCCAGTCGAATCGAATCCGTGGGAATTTCAGTTCTTTCAGACAAGGTCGACATTGCGAATGCGCGTCTCACCTTCCCCAACGGATGCGTGGCCAACTTGACTGCGAGTCGAGTGTCGCCGACCCCCATGCGGCGGCTCCGATTTTTCCAGGGAGATGGTTACTTTTTAATCGATTTTCTTGAGCACACTGCGGCGGTGATTCGGCGCGAAGTCTCTCATGACGCCGCATCCCCGGAACTTCAGATCGAAAAAATTGAAGTCGAGCGTGGCGACGCACTGCTCGATCAGTTGTTGCAGTTTGTCGATGCCGTGCGCACGGGGAGCAAGCCCGCAGTCGACGGCATGGAAGGTCTCGCCGCGTTGCGAACCGCCATTCGAGTGCTCGACGGGATGCCGACCCAGGGTGTCGACTTCGATTTCGATCCCGCAACTGAAATGAAAGCGGGCCCGGCACCTTTTTCTCCAACGAAATCCGCCTCTAACCGCCAGTTATGACGACGCTGCTGATCTCCGCGGGCGATGCCTCCGGTGATTTGCATGCGGCCGACTTTGTGCGCGCATTTCGGGCGAAGGTTCCCGACGCACGAATCGTGGGGATGGGGGGGGATGCGCTTCGCGCTGCGGACGTAGAACTCGTCGTTCATCAGCGCGAGCTTGCGGTGGGAGGGCTGCTCGAACTCGTGGGTAGTGCGTTCCGAATTGCAAAGGTATGGCGAGCCATGAAACGTGCGCTTATTCGCGAGCGACCGGATCTCGTGGTGCTTGTCGATTCGGGTGGTTTCAATATTCCATTTGCAAAGCAAGTGCGCCGGCACTGCGCCGCCAAGGTCTTCTACTTCGTTGCGCCGCAAGTTTGGGCGTGGAGGCCCAATCGGGTCAAAAAAATTGCAGCGCGAGTCGACCGGGTGGCGGTAATTTTCCCGTTTGAGATCGAGGCCTATCAAAGCACCTCGCTCCCCGTAGAGTTCGTGGGACACCCCTTGACTGAAGCACTGCGTACTTGCTCCGACGCAAGCGATCCGGGCGCGGCCCGGGCACAACTTGAAATTTCAGGCGATGATCCGCTCGTTGCACTGTTTCCCGGAAGTCGCCGCAACGAAATCGACCGACATCTTCCGGTCCAACTCGACGCTTGCGCGAAGCTCCACGCCAAGTCGCCTGCACTCCGTTTCGCAGTCGCAGTCGCACCGTCGGTGTCGGCCGAGCAGGTCGAAGCCTGTATCAGAGCGCAGAACCTGCCGGCTTCGATTCATGTGAAGGTCGTGAGTGGACGGTCGCGGGACGTGATGCGCGCGTGCCATGTTGCCATCGCCAAGCCAGGGACGGTGACGTTGGAGTTGGCGATGCTCGCGCGCCCAATGGTGGTCGTTGGGAAGGTCGATCCGTTGACCGCCTGGGTGCTCCGCCGAAGTGTTCGCGTACCTTACTATGCGATGCCGAATCTCGTCGCCGGGCGACTCATCGTTCCCGAAGTCCTGCAAGAAGATGCCACGGGCCCGGCCGTGGCGGCGGCGGTTTTTGAGATCATGGATGGCGAGGCGCGCGAACAGCAATTGAAGAACCTCGCCGAAGTGGGGCAAGTACTCGGCACACAAGGAGCTGCCAAACGCGCGAGTGAGATCGCTAGAGAAATGCTTGGCCATGCTTCGCACTAGCATCGTCATCTTTGTGAGCCTATTGCTGGCTCCCCTCGTCGCGATCGCCTGGTGCGCGGCTTGTCTGCGCAGACCTTCGCTGGGTCTTGGTCTTGGGGAGAGACTCGGACAGCTTCCGAGTGTTTCGCCCGGAGGCGTGTGGTTTCACGGGGCGAGTGCTGGCGAGGCGAAGGCGCTGGTTGCCCTGTTGCGGGAATGCGAAACGCTGGGAATACACG
>JASDVE010000254.1:0-6099 GCA_041891195.1 Myxococcota bacterium
GTGCAGGGCGGCGCCTCATATCTCTCACCTGCGATTACTCAGCAAGTCGTCGATGCGATCGCGCGCCCAGGTGATTCGTCGCCGTCCGGTGTTGCGATGTTGACGGATCGGGAGCGAGAAGTTTTGCAGTTGATCGCCGAGGGTCTGTCGAGCAAAGAGATCGCGGGCATGCTCGGTGTCTCGCTCAAGACCATCGATTCTCATCGATCGAATCTGATGCACAAGCTCGACATCCACAAGGTTTCGGGTTTGGTTCGATTCGCGATTCGCGCGGGGCTCGTCGAGCCATAGCGAAGTGCGCAATTCTGAATCACACGAGATGTGTGATGCCAACCGGCTGTCGTGCGATTGTTGCGCGTCGGCCGGTTTCGTTTTGGGCGAATGGCTGCGCGCGCATGACGCAACAACCGCGAGAATGTTGCTTCCGAGAACTCGCCACACCGCGACCACTCGAAACCTGGCGTCGAGATCAAAGAAGCCCGAGTGTTGTCAGCGACGGCGAAGCTGCATTTTCATGTCTTCACCTGAGTGGTTGCCGGGCAAATGCAGCTCTAGCCACACGCAACTCTTACAATTTCATTAAAGCCCGCTCGCGTATTTGTCGAGACGAGAGGTCGGACCTCGATTCGTTGTTTGCGGCGGGTGCAGAATCAGGCGAGGTCCCCATAATATTCCGGCGCCGCTAAGCGGTTGGATGGGGAGCCACCTAACGTCCTTTGTAAGTGACCATTCCGGCCGACTGACGGGGCGCACCCGATCCCGCGACGCGTTGACCCGGCTCGCGAAGCAGTTGCGTACAGGCGAACTGCCCCTTCACGAGGTGGTGGCAAGTCTTTCTTCGCGGCTGCTTGATCTCCCAGAGACGAATGTTGGACAGGGAATCGATGAAGCGTTGAATGCGCTGAGCGTGAGTCTGCCCGCCGACCGTGTCACGCTCTACCTTCGCGCCGCGGATTCCGTGTCGTATGTTGAAGTCGCGAAGACGAGCCAGATTGCGGGCGCAGGCTTATACGTTGGAGATCCCGACGGCACGTCAAACGAATCGGCACTCGAAGCATTTGCTCTCGCCGACTATCCATTCATAGCCGCGAAAATGTGCAAAGGTGAAGCCCTAGAACTTCGCAGCGTTGATGACCTTCCCGGCGAAGCAACCCGGGAACGCAGTCTCTTCAGAGCCCCCCGGACGGGTTCGCTGCTCTTCGTTCCAATGGTTTCGCACAGAGCACTCGTTGGCTTTGTGGCGATCGAAGCGCCGCGACGCTGGGCGCCGGAGGCTCCATCGCTTGTACGAGTCGTGGTCGACATGCTCGCAAACTTGATCGAGCGAAAGCGTAACCATGACAGGCTTCAAAAGATTGAAGATCGCTTGCAGAAAACCCAGCGCCTTGAAATCGTGGGCCGCTTCGCGAGCGGTATTGCGCACGATTTCAACAATTACCTGACCGCGATTCTCGGTTACGGTGAATTGCTTTCTTGCGAGTTGGACGCCGACTGGCGCGGCCAAGAAGAGGTTAATGAAATTCGCAACGCCGCGGGACGGGCATCATTGCTCGTCAAACAAATTCTTGGTTTTAGCCGGCCGAAGAAACACGATCTCAAGATTCTGGGCCTCAATAGTGCTCTCGCGTCACTTGGCAATATTGTGGATCGCGTGGCGGGCGATGACGTCGAAGTGACGTATTGCTTTGGAACGGATCTCGGGAACGCGCGTGTGGACCCGGCGAACTTTGACCAACTGGTTCTCAATCTCGTGACCAACGCGCGGGATGCCATGGCGCATGAAGGCGGACGGCTCACCATAGCCACGAACTCCGCAACGTGTTCTAGCGGCGCCGCGGTTACGCTCGACGTCGGCAGCGCCGACGGCGCGCTCGATGTCGAGGCGCCAGTGGGTCTTGCATCCGGTAATTACGTCGTCATGAGCGTGCTCGACACCGGTGCGGGAATGACCGACGAAACTCGCGTACGTTTGTTCGAGCCGTTCTTTACGACCAAAGAGCGCGGTCGCGGAACGGGGATCGGTCTTTCGAGCGTCGCAGGTATTGTCGAAGCAAGTGAAGGCGGGATCGTTGTCGCCAGCGAACTCGGCGTGGGTTCGACCTTCCACATGTTCTTTCCTGTCGCCGACAAAGCCGAAGTCAGCCACGAACGGAGTGCTCCGCAGCCACCTATTATGACGAGTTCTGGGAAAAACCCTGTTGCTACTCGAGCCCTTGGCGTCTGGCTTGATGGAGCGCGTTCCCATAGACACTGGCGACCTCGTTCTCCCGGCGAAAGGTGGCAGTGAGCCTTGGTCGGCCTGCAATAGCCATGAAGGTCGGATTCATCTTTTGATCGCCGACCTCGCGACGCATCGTCGACGCGTTCCCGAAGTCGTGACACAGCGATCGCTTGCGCGAGCCTCCGTGAGGGGGCTTGTTTTTCGCAGGGCTCACAGCAGTTCCTGTGAGAGAGAGGCGTGTAAAAGTCGGCCGCGCCACATTCGAAGCCGACTCGACCGCTCCCTGGACTAGCCTTCGTATCCCAATGGCCGCGGGATTGACCACGACTGGGTTCCGGTAGGCGGGCTGCCGCGCGCGTCTCCATTGGTTAGTGTCTCTCGTTTGTAACGTCCTGCGCTCTCACGCCGCTGCGTCTGTGAGACTCTATGCCACCGGGAGGTGCCCCCATGAGAGATTGGCTGCGCGATCTTTTCCGTGATCGCCCGATCTGGATCAACGCCCTGATGATCTTCAGCAGCTACATGGCATTCATCTACATGCCGTGGGATATTTTCTGGAAGCCCGTCGCCGAAGACAAAGAAGTTTGGTTCGGGATTATGTTCAGTGGTTGGTGGGCCAAGCTCGCCGCGATTCCACATTGGTTCGTATATGCGGCAGCGGTGCATGGCTTTCGTCGACATCGCTCATGGATCTGTACTTGGGGCGCTCTTTATACTGCGCAGATTTCGCTCGGGATGCTGATTTGGAACATCGGCTACTTCGGCTTTTCGCTCACCGGTTGGTTCGTTGGGTTTGTTGGCGCGGTACCGTTCGCGCTCTTGTCGCTGGCGCTTGCCGATGCGCGCGATCACTTTACCGATGCCCGTAAACCCATGCGCGCACGTTATGGCGAGTGGGCAGTGGTGACCGGAGCCTCAGCGGGCCTCGGGATGGAGTTTGCACGGGCGCTTGCACGGGAAGGCATGTCTTGTGTGTTGGCCGCTCGTCGCGAAGATCGACTCACCGACTTGGCCGAAGAACTTGAAAAACGGCATCGCGTCGAAACCCGAGTGGTTGGCGTCGACTTGTCGACCATCGAGGGACCCGAAGCGCTTGCCGCCGCGTGCGAAGGACTCGAGGTCGGCGTGTTGGTCAACAATGCAGGGCTCGGTTATTCGGGGCGGTTCGACAAGCAGGACAGCAGCCGCCTCCGAGACTTGGTGATGCTCAACTGCGTTGCCCCCACCGTCCTCACGAGCAAGATCTTGCCGGGTATGAAAGAGCGCGAGCGTGGCGCGATCATCATCACGGGTTCAGTGGCAGGCCGACAACCCCTTCCGCTTCATACCGTTTACGCAGCGACGAAGGCTTTTGACCAGGTCTTCGGCGAATCGCTTTACGTCGAATTACGGGACGCTGGGGTCGACGTGCTCGTTCTCGAACCCGGCTCGACTGAAACCGAGTTTCAAGAAGTCGCCGGCGAGATTCCTCATTCGGGGCAGTCAGCCGCGCAAGTCGTTGAACTTGCGATGGCGAGTGTCGGACAACAGCCCACGGTAATTTCCGGTTGGTTCAACTGGGCCCGCGCCATGCTGCCAGCGCGCATCGCGCCGCGTTCACTAATTGCATACGTCGCACACGGCTACATGAAAGACCAGACGCCTCCGGAGATGCGCTAGCGACAGCTCGCTTTCGTACCGGAGGCTTCGCGTTGGATCCGCGTTCTAGCGCTTGCGAATTCTGCCGCGCAGGCTCCTAACCGCGGGGGTATGCCGAAGCGAGCGCGTCGGCGTATTCGTTCCAGCGCGACCCGTCGTGGGCCTTGATCCAGTTGAGCTTGCAGCCGGGATGCGAATTCGCGAGGGCGTAAAGTTCCTGTACAAGTTCGAGGTTCTTGATGGGGCCTCCCTTCCGCTTCCATCCGCGTTTTTCCCAGCCGGCTGCCCACTGTGTGACGGTGTTTACGCAGAGTTGGCTATCGGAATAGATGTCGACCTGGGCGTCCGCGGGCAAAATTTTGAAGGCTTCGATCAACGCCTGAAGTTCCATGCGGTTGTTCGTGGTCTGCGGTTCGAAGCCGTTGCCCTTATTCAGGATCTGATCGTCTTGAACCCATGCGAAGCCCCAACCTCCGCGCCCGGGGTTCGGGTCGCATGAACCGTCGGTGAAGACGCCCGTCTTGGGCCCCCCAAAGTAACGTTCGAGTGCTTCTTCCGGAGTCAAGATGTCGCGGTAACTCGCCATGGGCGATCGGCTTCCTCTCTTGATCAGTGAAACGTGCAGGGAATGCGGAAAACGGAAAATATAGAACCGCGCGACTAGACACCTACGCGAAAGTGCACGACGTCACCATCGCACATGACGTATTCCTTGCCTTCAACTCGCATGATGCCGGTGGCCTTTGCTTTGGCTTCGCCCCCGGCTTCGATGTATTGGTCGAAGGCAATCACTTCGGCGCGGATGAAGTTGCTTTCGAAGTCGGTGTGGATCTGTCCGGCGGCGCGCGGTGCAAGGTCGCCTGCGTGAATCGTCCAAGCGCGGACTTCGATTTCGCCCGCGGTGAAAAACGTTTGCAAGCTGAGAAGCTTGTAGGCTTCTCGGCTCAGGCGATGCAACCCTGGCTCGCTCACCCCCATGTCGTCGAGAAAGGCGTCGCGTTCTTCATCTTCGAGCTCTGAAAGCTCGGCTTCAACCTGGCCACAAATTCGCAGGCAACCGGCGCCCGAGTTTTCGGCAAAGGCTTCGAGCACAGAAGAATAGTCGTTGCCTTCACCAAGAGATTCGTCGTCAACGTTTGCCACGTAGAGCACGGGCTTGATGGTCAGTAGGTGGCACTCGCGAACCGCTGCCAACATGGGTTCGGGTACGGTGTAGCTGCGCGCGGCGTTGCCGCTGGAAACATGCTCGAGCAAACCGGTGAAAAATTCCTTCTCTGCAATGCCGGTTTTGTCTCCGGACTTCGCTTGCCGTGTCGCACGGTCGAGGCGCTTTTCGATGGTTTCGAGGTCGGCGAGGCCGAGTTCGATTTCGATGGTTTCGACGTCGCGTGCAGGGTCGGGGGAGCCGTCAACGTGAATCACATTTTCGTCTTCGAAGCAGCGCACGACATGAATAATCGCGTCGGTCTCGCGGATGTTGGCGAGAAACTTGTTCCCTAGGCCTTCGCCCTTGGACGCGCCTTTGACGATGCCCGCAATGTCGACGAACTCGACTGTCGCCGGGATGATCTTGTGCGACTGCACGATGTCTTCGAGTTGCTGCAAGCGGCTGTCCGGCACGACGACGACACCCGTGTTGGGTTCGATCGTGCAAAACGGATAGTTCTCCGCCGCAATTCCCGCCGCAGTCAGGGCGTTGAAGATGGTGCTCTTGCCGACGTTCGGCAGACCGACGATTCCGCATTGAAGTGCCATGGCGCGGTAGGGTGCTCAATTTTTCGGGCTGCGCCATGGCTTGGGTGAAAGTTTTCGTGCTTTGTGGGGCGGGTCTGGCGACGCCGCGCGAGATCACTTGTTGCGTGCTCTCGCAGCGAGCTCAGCGAGGGGAAACGAAAGCCCGACCACAAGCAGGAGGGCACCGAGGGGCTGGCGGTTTTGTGCCATTCGGAAGAGCCATTCGGTTTCGCGTGCCGCGTAGTGGGCGTTCTCATGGCTCTGCGCGCCCGAGGCGAACCAGAGCGCCAGGGCGAGGAGCGCGAGCAGCCAGGCGGGTCGGGGCAGGTCGCGGGCAATCCACCAAAACGGAAGCAGGGTGAGTGGCACCGCGAGAAACAGGTAGTAGTGGATCCAGACCACGGGGAAGAGGAGCAACATGACAGCAACGCCGATTGCGGTTTCGAGTTCGAGGGACCCTTCGCGGGGGTCCGCGTCGGGTGCAAGTCGGCTCGGAACTAAAAAGC
>JASDVE010000254.1:6109-16624 GCA_041891195.1 Myxococcota bacterium
GCCAAGGACACCACGCCAATCGTGACGGGCAGGGGGCGCTCTTCCGTGGTCCAGTCTGCGAGCCCGCGGTCGGTAAAGACCCGCATCAAAGCTCCCTCGAAGCTCTGGTTGTTAAAGGCCGCTTCTGAGCGCCCGAAGTTGTCGGCCACGACTCGCTCGAAAAATTGCGAGACCAACTCGCTGCCGAAGAGAGCAAACGAAAGCATGACGGCTGCGACGACGACGGCAGCAGCGGGCAGCGCGAGGGAGACCCGTCGCCGAAGCGCGAGCAATATGATGAAAAGGTTGGGTGGGATCTTGATGACGCAGATGAACCCAAGCACGGCGCCCGATACACGCACCCAACCACTGCGCGCCGCAAATAGGACCCCAGCAAAGAGCAGCACCATCATGGGGGTGGTCTGTCCGAGATCGAGGCAACGAAGCATGAGCGGCGAGAAACAAAGAAAGATCGCGCTCGAAGCTAGCAAGTGGAGTGCGCTAAGCGGCGCATAAAACCGGCGCACGAACGCAACCAACACGCCGTATGTCAGCACAAAGCTAACGACTTGCAGCCACCAGAAGAACTTCCACGCTTGTGCGTAGTCAAGTGCGGCGAGGGGCCGAACGAGTAACGCGACGACGGGCAAGTTTGTGAACCACTTGAACTCGTTGCTGTAGAGCTGTTCGGGATGACCGGTCGCGATAGACATGGCTGCGCCGTAGTACGCGGGAAAGTCATTGAGATGAACGAAGTACGTTGGCGGCAGTGTCGAAAAGAAATAGAGCCAGAGCGCCGAAGCGACGAGCGCACAACCTGCTTTGCCTGCGGCGGAGTCCGCCCAACTGAGTGCGGCCGCGTTGGCCACTACGGGGACGCTTCCTCGTCGCCACCGCGATAATTCGTGAGGAAGTCGCGGTGGAACGCGTCATAGCGATCTTCGATGATCGCCTTGCGGGCCTCGCGCATGAGGTTCTGATAGAAGTGCACGTTGTGGATCGAGCACAAGATCGCGGACAACACTTCGTTCGCAGCGAACAGGTGGTGGAGGTAGGCACGGCTCATGCCGCCCGTGCACGCATAGCAATCGCAAGAAGTGTCGATGGGAAACGCGTCGCGACGAAAGCGTCGGTTGCTCAACCGAATGCGACCACGGGAAGTAAACACCGTGGCGGAACGTGCGTAGCGAGTGGGAATGACGCAGTCGAACATGTCGACGCCATGTCCCACACACGCGAGCAGGTCTTCGGGGAGTCCGACACCCATCAAGTAGCGGGGTTTGTTTTCGGGAAGCAGCGGTGTTGTGAAGTCGCTGACTTCGCACAAGAGATCGTGCCCTTCACCCACGCTTACGCCGCCAATCGCGTAGCCGGGTAAATCCATCGAAACCAAGACCTCGGCGCATGACGCGCGGAGGTGCTGGAACGTGCTGCCTTGTACGATCGCGAATAACGCTTGGTCGTCGGAGCGCTTGTGAGCGCGGATACATCGCTCCATCCACGAAAGCGTACGTCGCACGCCTTGGGATGCTTGCTTTTCAGTTGCCGGGAAGGGCTTACATTCGTCAAAGGGAATGATGATGTCGGCGCGCAGGCTGTTCTGAATTTCGATCGAGCGGTCCGGCGTGATCTCCATGTTCTCGACGATGAATTCGTTGTTGAAGCGATCGCCGCGATCTGTGATCTCAACCTTGGGCAACGAAAACACCTGGAAGCCGCCGCTGTCTGTAAGCAGCGTCTTGTCCCACGCCATAAACTTGTGGAGCCCGCCAAGTTTTTCAACGAGTTGTTCGCCGGGGCGAAGCGCCAAGTGATAGGTGTTGCCGAGCAACACTTGGCTTCCGGTTTCGTGGGCGTGCTGTGTCGTCATGGCTTTAAGTGCACCATGGGTTCCGACGGGCATGAAGGTCGGCGTCTTCACCGTGCCGTGGGGCGTGGTCATCGTCGCCGCGCGCGCGCGACCACTTGTTGTTTCGAGCTTGAACGTAAGAGGTGTGCTCGCCATTCGCACGAGCATAACCGAAGGGTTTCGGTGTGACCCGCGAGCGAAAAAAACGCTGTCATGTTAGTCTGCAACCGCCTAATTCAATGACCCAGAGCCCAGACCATCACTTCGCCGATCAACTGATCTCGCGTGTACGCGAGTTGGGACACCCTCTTTGTTTGGGCCTAGATCCGCACCTGGGCTTGATCCCCGAGCTGTTTCGTCGCGGCGACATGGCTGCGACGTCGGAAGAAACCCCAGCCGCGGTTGAAGCGTTTTTGCTCACAGTGCTCGGGCGTGCCGAAGGCTTGGTCTCGGTGGTGAAACCACAGATCGCGTTCTTTGAACAGATGGGCTTTCGCGGGCTCGAAGTTCTGACCCGGGTGTGCGACCGCGCGCGGTCCATGGGTTTTTTCGTTTTGCTCGACGCGAAGCGCGGGGACATCGGTTCCACCGCGGACGCCTACGCTCGCGCTTTCCTAGAACCCGGCGCGCCGATGGAAGCCGACGCGCTGACCCTCAACCCCTACCTCGGTCTCGACAGCATTGAGCCGTTTGCCGCGCGCGCCGAAGCACACGGCCGCGGCTTGTTCGTGCTCGTGAAGACGAGCAACCCGGGTTCGGGTGACGTGCAAGATCTCAGCCTCGAAGGCGGCACGGTCTACCAAAGCGTCGCTGCTGCATTGGCTCCGTTGGCTGCACGCCTTAAAGGAAATGAAACCGGCTGGTCGTCTCTCGGTGTGGTTGTTGGCGCGACCTATCCGGGTGAAGGACAAGCGGTTCGCGAAAAGCTGCCCGACGCCGTCTTCTTGGTGCCTGGATACGGCGCACAGGGCGGTTCGGCGACCGAAGCCGTGGCGGGGTTTGTGCCCGGGCCGCGTGGTCTCGAAGGCGGGGTTGTGAATTCGTCCCGCGGCATCTTGTTCCCTGAGCATGGGGACGGACAAGAGGCGGCAACGTGGGACCGCGCCATTGACGCTGCCCTCGACCGTGCGATCGACGAACTAGGCGAAGCCGTTTCTAGCGGCGCATGACACCGATCGAACTCTCGCTTTTATCGGTAAGCCCAAAGACCCACTAGCCCACAAGCGAAGCACGCCAATGGGAACTGTCCACAAGAAATATTTCGAATGAACGGCTCGCAGTCCAGGGACCCGGAACGTCGAAGGAAGAACCGAACTAGCGGGTATACTTGCGCCCGTCCGGGTTCACACGTTTGCGCTGGCGCCGGCTTTTCTGCTTGAGCTTTGCGCGGTAGCGAGAGGACTTGTTGCGATTGCGGTTGTTCGTGCCTTTTTTCATGACTGCCTCGCAGCGACCTGTTCAAACGGTCGCGATGAATTGAAGGGCGGAAGGTTAGCCTAAACGCTGCAAACTACCAGAGCACTTTTTGGCCAGCGGAGCCCAGGCTGAAACCCTGCAGATAGGGGGTCAGCCCCGAGAATGCAGGCTAAAGTGCGGTGCCACCCCGCAACGCGGGCGCCAACCCCCGGAGAAATGATGAGTTCAGCCCTCGAGCGCATGGCCGATTTCGACCTGAATGACGACCAGCGTCAGGTTCGCAAGTTCGTAAAAGAGTTCGCGGAGAAGGAAATTCTTCCCCACGTCGAAGAATACGAGCGGCAAGAAAAGTATCCCTTGGACCTGATCCAGAAACTCGGCCCCCTCGGACTCCTGGGCCCGATGATCCCCGAAGAGTACGGCGGCTCTTTTTCCGATGTCCTCAGCTACGGGATCATTTGCGAAGAACTCGCGCGGATCGACTGGGTCGTGGCCTCGGCGGTTTCGGTTGCGAACTCTCTCGCGGGGTTTTCGATCTTGAACTTCGGGACCGACGAGCAAAAGCAGCGTTGGCTTCCGGGGATCGCTTCGGGAGCGACGCTTTGCTCGGCACTTCTCACGGAGCCGGGCGGCGGCACCGACCTCGGCAATATGGCGAGTACCGCCACGAAGGTCGAAGGCGGTTACCGACTCACTGGCACCAAGGTGTTTATCTCGCACGCCGCATACGCGGGCTTGTTCTTTTGCGTGGCAAGCATGGACTTGAGCAAGAAGCACAAGGGTGTGACGGCCTTCTTGATTGATCCACACAACACCGAAGGCATTACGATCAACGATTTTCCGATGCGCACACTCAAGCGCGACAACTTGGCGGAAGTCCACATGGACAATGCCTTTGTTCCCGACGAAGCCTTGCTCGGCAAAGAGGGCGGAGGCTTCCCCGTCTTGGGCGCCGCGCTCGACACTGGACGGTTTAGTGTCGCCGCGCGCTGTGTCGGCCAAGCGCAACGATGCCTCGACCTCGCGATCCCCTATGCAATGGAACGCAAAGCCTTTGGCCAACCCATCGGCGAATTCCAGATGATTCAGCAGAAGGTCTCCGACATGGTGTCCCGCACCGAACAAGCACGGCTTCTTGTTTATCGGTTGGGGCGCATGAAGGACGCCGGCATCGGTCGGGCCTCACTTGAAAGCTCACTCGCAAAATTGAACGCGAGCCAAGCCGCAGTGCAGAACGCGCTCGACGGTATGCAAGTTTTCGGCGGCTACAGCTGCACCGAAGAATACGAGATCGGACGCCTGCTCCTCGAAGCCAAAAGTCTGGAGTTCGGTGAAGGCACAAGCGAACTCCACACACGCTTGATCGCAGAGTTCGCACTCGGAATTCGCAAGCAATAGACAACCCTATCGGCGATAGGCCGAAGCCTCGCCTTCGCAGACCTAACAGGAAAAGCCCCTTCATGACTGACCTGACTCTCGAACAAGCCCGTGCCGAACTATTGACATTGATCTTGGACGTATCGTTCGAACAGAAGAAGGTCACCCTGGCGAGTGGCCGCGAAAGCAACTTCTACCTCGACCTGCGTCAAAGCTTGATGCGGCCGAAGGGGGTCGCGCTGGCAGGCCGGTTGGTGCTCGACATGTTGCAACGCGGTACGCCGGTCGAAGCGGTTGGGGGCATGGCGGTGGGAGCAGTGCCGCTCGTCAGTGCCGTGCTCGGCGCCGCCGCTTCGAGTCCGGGTCACGAAGACCTGCTTGGCTTTTTCGTCCGCAAAGAAACCAAGAAGCACGGCATGGGACGACAGATCGAAGGTGGCTTCAGCGAAGGGCAGGTTGTCGCTCTGGTCGAAGACACCACAACGACTGGAGGCTCAACTCTTGACGCGGTGGAGATCGTGAAGGCAGCAGGCGGCAAAGTCGCGCGCATCATTTGCTTGGTCGATCGAGGCGAAGGCGCGAGCGAAGCTTTCGCAGAACGCGGACTTGTGCTCGAACCGCTCTTTACGCGGACAGATCTCAACCTTCCGGACTGATCCGTAAACCAGGGTCGCCGTAGTGAAGCGATGCCGTTGCAATTCAGTGTTGTTGGAACTTGCGCGCGGATTTGTACGAACCTGTCCAAATCCCACGGCTTGTTTTCGAGTGCGGGATCATGATGATCGACGTCTTTTGTAGGAATGTATTTCGTCGTGATTCAAGCTTCGGTCCCTGAGTGCTCGGCGGAGCCCGTCTCGTGCTCTCGATCCACTGGGTGTTGGCGGGGATTTTCGTTCTTCCTGCCAAAGTTCTACTCGCAGTGGGATGGGGCGGGGCGAGCGCTGGGGCATAAGCGCCGACCTGGGTACGCGACCCGGCATGGGTGTCGCATGCCAGCCGAGCGCATCTTTTCAACCCCCGGGAGTTTGATCGCCGCGAGACGCCGCGAGACGTTGCCGGTATCATGCTGCGCGTCATCCGGCGCATCGGATAAACAAGCATCCTCTATGTTCAAATTACGGATCGAGGCGGGATGCTAAATCAGGGGCCGGGGAGAGGTAAGCCCGGCGTCGGGCCGCAACGAACCATCAACGTTTGTCCCGCAAGCCCTAACACTCCGCAATCCACCTGGAGAATTCATGTCAGCCCTTTTTCGAATTTTAACCCTGGTTTTTTTATTCACCTTTGCCGCTGGCTGTAGCCTTCCGGTCCAGGCAGGGGATGGGCAGCGCGCGGCGAGTTCCCAAGCTTTGCGCGATGAGCCGATCGTCGATCACACTCCGGGGAGCGGTCGAGAGCGCAACACATGGTTCGCGGCGGGCCGCGAGAGCGTTCGGAAGGCCCAGCCATTCATTGCCCACGAGAGGCCCGCCAAGAATATCATCCTCTTCGTCGGCGACGGAATGGGGATTTCGACCGTGACCGCAGCGCGCATCCTCGAGGGTCAGCGCCGCGGAGAAACCGGTGAAGAAAATCGCCTGTCCTTCGAAGAGCTTCCATACGTCGCCTTCTCAAAGACCTACAACACCGACGCGCAAGTTTCCGACTCGGCTTCGACCATAACTGCAGTGGTTTCGGGTGTGAAGACTCAGTCCGGAGTACTCGGCGTCGACGAACGAATCCGACGCTTCGACCACACAAGTGTCGACGGGGCGCGCGTGCTGACAATTCTCGAGGAAGCCGAAGACCGAGGGTTGGCGACCGGCGTCGTCTCGACCGCAACATTGACCCATGCCACCCCGGCCGGTTGCTATGCCCACGTTCCTATTCGCTCGTGGCAGAATGATTCGAACATGTCAGAAGAAGCCCGGCAGGCTGGTTTTCCCGACATCGCTCGGCAGTTGATCGAATTCCGTCACGGCGACGGTCTCGAGGTCGCCCTCGGCGGGGGTCGTCAACATTTCAGGCCGAAGGATGCAAAGGATCCCGAGAGCCCGGATCAGACGGGTCAGCGCATGGACGGTCGAGACCTCACGGCAGAATGGACAGACCGAGAGTCGAACTCTTCATTCGTCTGGAATCGGGAGCAATTCCTGGCCATCGACCCGGCCAAGACGACCCATCTGCTCGGCCTCTTTGAGCCCAGTCATATGAAATACGAAGCCGACCGAGGCACGGACGAGGCGGGCGAGCCATCACTTGCAGAAATGGCGAGCCTGGCCATTGATCTCGTCTCCAAAGATCCCGACGGCTTCTTCCTCTTGATCGAAGCCGGCCGAATCGACCATGGTCACCATCGGGGCAATGCCTACCGCGCACTGGGCGACACCATCGCGCTGTCCGACGCAGTTCGAGTCGCGATGAGCAAAGTCGATCTTCAGGACACGCTCATCATCGTCACCGCCGACCACAGTCACACGCTGACCATTGGCGGCTACCCAAAACGCGGGAATCCGATTCTCGGAAAGGTCGCCGGCTACAAATGGTCGGACAAGGACGCGGGAGGGGACGAACTCGCTCTGGATGCCAACGGCGAAACCTATACGACGCTGACGTATTCAAATGGGCCCGGCTTCGTCGATGCTGGGCATCCCGTGGATCACCCCGAGGTCGACACCGAGAGCCCCAACTATCGCCAAGCTGCCACTTTTCCGCTCAGCAGCGAAACCCACGCAGGCGAGGACGTCCCGATCTATGCGGGCGGCCCCCGTGCAGCCCTCTTTCATGGCGTTCGGGAACAGAACTACATCTATCACGCCATGGTCGAGGCCCTTGGATGGACCCGAGCAGGAATTCCGGTCCAATAGGCGACAGCCGAAGCGCGCCAAGCCAGGCTCATGAAACGCGCGCATAAGGTTAAACAGCGGAGCAATGCCAAGGGGGCAGTGCCTCTGGTCGGCGGTTTAGCCTTGTTGTTGATGGCGTGCCGGAGTCGCCTCGGTTTTTGATTCTTGAGCTTGAGGTCGTCGAAATTATGCTGGTGTTGATCGCGTTCGCGAGGTGCAAAAAATTGGCGATGTTGTCTTAGGCTAAATGCGCGACGCGCATGACGGAAGGAAGGCCAGGATCGAAGCGCAAGGTCTTACGCATATTCATCGCGTGGTACAATTTTGAATCTGCTTCGTGTTCACGCAGCGCGTCATGCCAAGCTACTGAAAGGACCAACCGTGTACAGGCTATTCACATGGGAACTCAGCTACTTCTCCGGCAAGGTTCGTGCGTACCTTCGTTATAAGGAACGGATGAAAGACTTGGGGGAAGGTTTCGAAGACATCCTGGCAACGCCCGAGTTGGTTGCCGGTTTGCTGACTCCCGCGACGGGTTCGGGCGCCATACCGCAGTTGCAGAGCGCCGACGGTAGCTGGGTGCAGGACTCGAGTGACATCATCGACTTCATTGAAGCACGTCACGACAAGGCGCCGGTGATCCCGAGCAGCACGGACGCGCCGCGCCAGGCACTTGCGTCGTACCTCGTAGAAATGTTGGCGGATGAATGGATGGTCGTGCCCGGCTTTTGGGAACGCTGGCATTACAGCCTGGAGGGTGTCGAGCCGAACCATCGCAATTACAACGCGATGCAGTGGGGTTCAGTGTTTGCCGCGGGTGCGCTGGGAATAGACCGGCTGGCCGCCGGTGCGAGCGTGTTCGAAAACATGTTTCGCATGTCCGAAGCGCGCACCAAGCCGCAGGCGGTCTACGCGGGGCTGATCCAGCTGGGCTGCACTGAAGCTACCGAGCAGGCGTGGTGGGCTTCGATGGAAAACATACTGAGCTTGCTCGACACCCACTTTGGATCCCACGACTTTTTGTTGGGTGGTCAGCCTTCGTTGGGAGACTTTGGGTTACTCGGTCCCTTGTACGCGCATCTCTACCGTGACGCGACCACGGGCTTCATGCTGCGGATGGATCACCCGATCGTGTCCGAATGGGTCGAACGCACGAACGGCCATAACGTCACAGCACGCACCTATGACCAAAAGCTTTACTCGCTAGGTGAAGGCGGCGAACTGATTCCTCGCCCAGCCACGAGTGATGGCGGTGAATTGTTGAAGAACGACGAGGTGCCGTCGAGCCTGGATGCCGTCGTGGGTGTCTTCTTCGACGAAATGTGGCCGGTTCTCAAGAGCACGATGGAGAAGACCGCGACTTTCATCGCGAGCGATGCTCATCAATCAGGCGGAGGGCTACCCGGCAAGACCTTTACTATGGACTTGCCATGGTACGCACACCAAACGGGTGACGGTGCGCTGACCCATGACTTCGAGATCGGCGGAATTCAGGCGCGCCGCATGGTGCTGCCGTACCACGTATATATGCTGCAGCGTCTGGCTGCGGTGGTGGATGACGCAACGGCAGACGACGCCAGCCGGACGAATGTCGCAACCTGGCTCAAGCAGTTTCAGGGCGGAGAGGAACTACTGGAACTAAATGATCGCCTCGCGGACTGTCGCGTTCGCAAAGAGGGTGGGCGCATCTTTTCGGTTCGTTGAGGGATCTGGCGGGAAAGCTTCAAAGTTGAGCACCAGGGCGTGTTTGCGGCTATTCGATCGAGCGATTGGAGCCGCGACTTGAAATCGACACTCACGAAATTTGTCGTCGCACTCGGGGTTCTAACACGGGCCGTTGCGCTCGCGCCGAAAGTCCAACCCGGTTGACGCTAGTCGTGAAGTCGGGCCATACTGCGGCTGCGAGGCCGGGTTCCGCACAGCTGTGTTGCTGGACGTTGAGCGCCGACCTGCTGCGCGGCGGAAAATAGATGATTCGGCTACTCACTTCACAACGGTCTTTATGGCGTTTTTCGCGATCATGAATCCGATCTCGAACGCATCACTCTTTTTGGGACTGACCGACGATCTCGCCCCCGCCTCGCGTCGAGCGGTCGCCTTCCGAGCCGTCGTCCTCGCATTTATAATTGTTGCGTTGTTTACGGTTCTTGGCCGGCAGATATTCGAAATGTTTGGGATCACGCTTCCCGCTTTTCGAATCGCAGGTGGGATTCTGGTAGGCCTCGTGGGTTACCAACTCATGCACGGCCAAGAGTCGAGTGTTCAAACTCCAACCGCTGAAGACAACTCTCGCAGTCGAGAGGCCGCGCTGGGCATTGCCATTTCACCGTTGGCGCTCCCTATTCTGGCGGGCCCGGGTGCAATCGCGACCGCGATGAACTTCGCCGCAAATTCGACGTTCCCGGAGGTGACTCGTGTTCTTACGGCTCTGGCGCTTGTTTGTCTGATCACCTTCGTTGCCTTTGTGACCAGTGACTCGCTCGTCCGAGTGCTTGGCCAGAACGCCATCAAAGTCGTGGGCCGCTTAATGGGTCTTATCCTCGCCGTGATCGGCGTCCAAATGGTCATCGAAGGGGTCCGCGGCGCGGTCGCGGCGTCGTGAAAAATCTTTAGTCGATCGCGGGAGGGAACTAATCCCTTTTAAGCGGGGAGATCTCGGTGGATAACCAACCGCTCATTCTCGATCTCTTGGAATGGATAGCCGAGGAACCACGACAGTACGCTGATGTGATGGAGGCGTGGCGTACGTCCTGCCCCAAGCTCCCCATTTGGGAAGACACGCTGGATGCGGCATTGGTGTGCGTTCGCAGTCAGCAGGTGCACATCACTGCGGAAGGTCTCGCGTTCCTGACTCAACATCGAAGCTCTGCGTTGGGATGAAATGTGAGCTTCGTACTAAGGCTGGCTGAGACTTGAACACTCTGGATTCGCTTCTTCGCCACAATCCGGATCACTGCGGTCTTTCAGGTTCTCAGATTGAAACAAGAAGTCATTTCCGATCTGATTGCCACATACCGTTTCGGCGCCGAAAGGAATTTCAATGGAGCCTTATCATTTCGACCATCGACT
>JASDVE010000255.1:0-3633 GCA_041891195.1 Myxococcota bacterium
GCTACGAATACCTCGACGACGCGTTTCGCGCAGGGGAAAGTGGCGACCGTGAGATCCTGGTGCTGCGGACCCTCATCAATGGACGCGTCAAGGTTGCAGAGGGCCTCTGGCTCGGCGCCGAGTTCGAAGATTCTCGGGCCGAAGTCAACGACGACACGTTGCTCGACACGTCAATCGTAAACGCCGCCGAACTCTTGCGCGCTTACGTCGAATACAGCCACCAAGACGTCATGGGCGGCACGGTCACTGCGCAGGGCGGACGGATCACCATGGACGTCGGCAGCCGACGGTTCGTTGCACGGAACCGCTATCGAAATACGATCAACGGGTTCACCGGGATCGATGTCAAATGGAAGGGCGAAAGCGGAACCGAACTGCGCGGTTTTTGGACGCTTCCGGTTAATCGCAAGCCGGGTAACGGTCGCTTCGAAGAGCTCAAAGACAACAAAGTAAAGTTTGATGACGAGGACATCGACCTCCAGTTCTGGGGGCTCTTTGCAGGCCTGGATCTCCCGGTGGTCGGCCGCGGCGAGTTCTTCTTTTTTGGTCTTCACGGAAAAGGCGAACTGGGTGGTGCCCCCACGAAAAAACGCGACATCTACACCCCCGGCTTTCGCGTGTTCGAAAAGCCAGCGCCTAACCAATTTGACTACGTGTTTGAAACTGCGTTGCAGTTCGGAAGGGCCCGCGAGTCCAAAGGAACGGATCCGCGCTCCGATCATTTTGCCCACTTCCACCATCTGGAAGTCGGCTACACGTTTGATGTGCGTTGGTCGCCGCGAGTCGCCTTCCAATACGACTATGCGAGCGGAGACCAGAGTGCGGCTGACGGCGACAGCGGCCGCTTCGACACGCTCTACGGCGCGCGGCGGTTCGACTTTGGTCCGACCGGTATCTATGGCCCGTTCGCACGCAGTAACCTCAGCACGCCTGGGATTCGCCTGCAGCTGAAGCCCTCAAAAACAGTCACGACGTTTTTGTCGTTTCGGCCCTTCTTCCTCGCGGAAAGCAAAGACACATGGGCGAAGTCGGGGCTTCGAGACCCAGACGGAAAATCAGGGGATTACCTGGGCTCTCAGTTCGAGATGCGGCTGCGATGGAACATCCTTCCGGGCAACCTCAAGTTCGAGGCGGGCTACGCACATGTCTTCGATGGCGAGTTCATTCAGGACGCGCCAAATTCCCCCCGTCCCGGCGACTTCAACTACGTCTACACGCAAATGGTGATCAGTATCTAGGCGAGACGCGACTACGCTACGCAGCGAGTTCTCGGTCTCATCACCATTTCACGCTTCCGTAACGTGATCGTCACAAACTGCTGCAAGTATGGGGTCCGCTTCCGGCCGTGAAGCGTAACGCCTCAAAGGGCCTGAGACGCATTGTAATCCACACAAGGAGATACTTTCGTGTTTATCCGTACGCCGCGACAAGTTGCGGCTCTTGTCCTTTTTCTGACCGAGTTCGCGACGCACACGGTTGCCGCCGAGCCGCTCCCTGAAGACTCGGCAGCCGACGAAACAACCGCCAGTGACACAACGGCCACTGAGCCACTCGACGAACGCGTCACGGAGCAAATCGCAGCTGCGATCGCGACCGCGTTCGACGATAATTTCCCCGTCAAGGCGAGCTACGGGAGCAATGGCTTCCGGCTCGAAACCCGCGACGGCAACTGGCAGACGAACTTGAAATGGCGTTTCCAGTTCCGCCTCACCAACCCCACCACCGGCACTCCGCGCCAAGTGGACGACTTCGAAGCGAAAGACAAGACCACCTTTGAAGCGCGCCGTGTGCGAATGAAGATCGGCGGCCACGGCTACAAGCCCTGGCTCAAGTACTACTTCGAAGTCGATCTCCAGCCGACGCGCGAAAGCAGCGATTCGAGTTCGAAGGCCAGCGCGCGCGTGATCGACTGGCGCGTTGACGTCGCCAAGTATAAAGCGTTTGGGCTACGCGTAGGACAGTGGAAGATCGACTACAGCCGCGAGCGGGTCGACAGCTCAGGCCGCCAGCAGTTTGTCGATCGATCGATCGCCAACCGTGTCTTCACTGTCGATCGGCAAGTGGGCGTGAGCTTCCGCGGACATCTCTTTGAAGGCACCCGGGCCGACATGAAGTACTTCGCCGGCATCTTTACCGGTGAGGGTCGTGGCGTCGCAAACGACGACAACAACATGATGTACGTAGGACGACTTCAGTGGAACTTCCTGGGTCGTGACGTGCCGTTTCGCCAGAGCGACGTCGAACGCACGGAAGACCCGGCCGCGGCTCTCGGCTTCGGTGCCGCAACGCAGAAGGGGGTCTGCACGCGCTGGTCTTCGAGCGGTTGTGGCAACCTGGACGGCTTCGCGAAGCCCGGTGACGACGACGACCCCGACTCGGCGAAGGTTGGGCAGTACCGCGTCGTTCAAGCCGTGCAGGACCTGGCGGTCAAGTGGCAGGGCTTTTCTTTCCAGCAAGAGTTCCACTGGAAGCGTGTCACCGACCGCAGCCAGCCCAGTAGCAGCAGCCTTCGCGACAGCGACTTCTATGGTGGCTACGCACAAGCCGGCTACTTCTTTAACGAGATGTTTGATTGCGTGCCCGAGGAACTCGAACTCGCCTTCCGCTTCGCGTACGTGCGCGAGCCCAACGAGGACCCCCTTAGCAAGAACAACAAACGTCGGGAATACACCGCCGGCGCCAACTGGTTCTTCGCAGGCCACAACAACAAACTCACCCTCGACTATTCGTACCTGACTTTGAACGACAGCGTCGAGTCACGAAACGTTTCGGACCACCGAACCCGACTTCAGTGGGACATTTCGTTTTAGTTTGAAGTGCCGGGGCGCACGATCGCGTGCGTTCGTCTGCGCCAGGTCGCCGAGTATAATCTCCGCCATGGAGACACAGACCTGCGAGTTCGGCTTCCGTGTAGCCCCCGACGCAGGCCCCCACCCGGGCGTCCTGATGATTCATGACGTTTGGGGGCTCAAAGATCACACCCGCGACATGGCGACCCGGTTAGCGCGAGAAGGCTTTCATGTGTTGGCAATTGATTTGTATCGCGACTTTGCCAACAAAGAAATTGAAGAGCCGGGGCCTTGGATAAGGGGTTTGTCGGACCCAGAGATTCTTGCGGACATTCGCGCGGGGGTTTCGTTTCTTTCGGCGCATCCCTCATCGGCCGGGCTGCGAACAGGCGTACTCGGCTTTTGTATGGGAGGGATGTATGCATTGCTCGCGGGCTGCGACCCGGCCGGAACGGCTTCGGCGGTGGTTCCTTTTTACGGGTTGCTCTCGCATACGGGCGGCTTGCTCGAACAAGACGGGGGTCTCGACCCAGCAAACAAGCCGGTTGAGCCCATCGAAGCGGGTCGCAACCTGCAGTGCCCCATGCTTGCGTTCTTCGGTGAAGACGATCCGTACGTGAGCATGGCCGATATTGATCGGCTAGAAGCGACGACAGGCGTCTCAGGCCAAAGCGCCGAGTGCGTTCGCTACGCGGGGGCAGGGCATGCGTTTATGAATGACACGTATCCGGATGCGTATCGGGCGGGCGCGGCGAAAGATGCTTGGGGAAAGACCCACGCATTTTTGAGTCGCGTGCTGTCTGCTTGATTCGCTGTACGCGTGGGGGCGGGATGCCCCATGGAG
>JASDVE010000256.1:0-14484 GCA_041891195.1 Myxococcota bacterium
GAACCCGCTGTATGCCGGCAAAGAAAACCCGCGAGCGCGCGGCCATTCGCGTTGCGCGAAAACTGGTCCGCGAGATCCAGCGCCGACGTTTGCGACCGGGCGCAAAGTTAGTTTCAGAGCACATCATGATCGAGAAGTTCGGTGTCGCGCGCGCCACCATACGAGAGGCGCTGCGCTTCCTCGAACTCCAGGGGGCCCTGCGAATCAAAGCGGGCCCGGGGGGTGGCCCGGTAGTCAGTGTTCCTGGGGCCAGCCATCTCGCGAGTGTGCTTTCGCTCCACCTTCAGTTTGCCGACGCTTCGTTCAGTTCGGTGCTCGATGCGCGTCGGGCGATCTATCCGTTGTTGGCGTATCAGGCTGCGGAGAACGCGACAGCCAATGACGTTGCGACGCTTCAAGAGTGCATCGCCCGGATGCACTCCGGCGTGCGCGATCTCGACCTCTTTATCGAAGAGGCTCGACGCTTCATGAGCCTGGTTGCGACGGCGTCTGGAAATAGGGTCCTCGCGATCTTGGTGGATGCGCTGCATCGCATGAGCGAGGGGGCCGGCGCCGAATGGGATGGCCGACAGAGGCGCGCAATGCTCGCGAACTATGAAGCCGTAATTCAAGCCATCGAGGCGGGCGAAGCAGAGCAGGCAAGAACGATCATGGAAAAGTCGCTGGCCGCGGCTGCGCGCTACTGGGAGCGAACGGCGCCCGACGAGCTGAAGAAGCCCGTGACCTGGATCGATTCCGATCACTAGCGGGATAAGAAATCAGACTAAGGGGCCAGCGTCACGGGGCATGCTCCGCGAGATGCTTGAGTAGGAGACTCGTCATCCGCTCCGGTTCTGCCTGCAACGCAGGCTGATGCACGTTCTCCACGATCTCCAAACGGTAGGGGCCCTTTACCCAATTCGCGTTGGCGTCGATCGATGCGCTCGCGACATTGGTCGAGCCCTTGGGCCAAATGAACGTTGTCGGCATCGGCACTGGGTCGAGACGTTCCTTCATCCATAACGGGATCGCGCGGTAAAAGTTGTAGACCGCGCGCAGGGCTTCGTCGCTTTCGAGTGCCGTTCGGTAGGGCTCGCTCTCTTCTGGCGAGGCACCTTGAACTGCCAGCATCCCTTCGAACATCTTTCGCTCGTTGCCCTCCTTGGCGGCCTGAGCGATGTAGTTAAATTTTTTGTCCTGGCCCTCCGTGCTCTTGGCGGTCTTCGACCTGCCTGTTGCGAGTGCTCCGGGATGCGGGATGTTGATGCAGACCAGGGTCGCCACGCGATGGGAGTATCGAGCCGCAAGCCACCACGCCATGTTCGCACCGATGCTTGTGCCCATGAGATGAAAGGGTCGATCCTCGTTGCCGAGCGCCTCGGCGATCGCGAGGATGTCCTGCGCATACTCGTCGAGGTGATCGTTCTCGACGCCCTCGGGTCGAGCGCCCGGGCAGAACCCGCGCAGATCAGGCGCGAGAGCGCGAAACCCCATATCCGCCATTGCGGGGATTTGGTGGTGCCATTCCCAACGGTTGCGAGGCAGGCCGTGCAGCAGCATGAGCAGGGGCCCGTCTTCCGGGCCGTCGGCCGAGGCTTGGAACGTCATGCCTCGTGCGGTGATTTCAATTTCTTTCACAGGCGAAGTGTGCTCGCTGCCGGCGCCAAAATGAGTATCCTATTTATTATCATAGTTAGAAGGGCGAAAAAAGGGATGTCATGACCGAGCAACGCGAGAACAACACCGAGTCCACGCTTCTCTTCGGGCGACAGAACGGGGTGGCGACGCTCACGCTAAATCGACCCGATACGCGCAATGCACTGACGAACTCTTGCTTCCTCGAGATGGAGCGCATGCTCCTTGAGGTCGAGGCGGACGACGCCGTGCGAGTGCTTGTCTTGACAGGAGCAGGTCGCGGCTTCTCGGCGGGGGCCGATCTAATGCCCGTTTCTAAGGAGGAGCGGCGTCGCACCGAGGCTTCTTCTTTTCCTGGTGATTCCGGCGGCGACATCCTCGATCGGGGAAATCGCTGCATCCTTCGCTTGCGGCAACTTAAAAAGCCCGTCCTGGGAAGCATCAATGGGGACGCGGTGGGGATCGGCTGCAGCCTCGCCCTCGCCACAGATCTGCGCATCGCCTCCGAGGCGGCGCGCTTCGGCGTCGTCTTCTCCCGCATCGGCTTGGGACCGGACGGAGGCGCTTCGACCTTACTGCGAGAGTTGGTCGGAACCGCGAAGGCGTTGGAGCTTCTCTTCCTTGGCGATCTCGTCGTTGCCACCGAGGCGCTCCGGCTTGGGCTGGTAAATCGGGTCGTGGCGCCGAATGAGTTGGCCGACGCCACCTCGGTACTCGCGGAGCGACTCGCCCATGGCGCGACGCTGGCCTACGGCTTCGCGAAGCAAGCGGTCTACGAGGGAGCGAACCTAGGCTTCGACAGCCTTCTCGCTCTCGAGGCTCGCAACCAGAAAATCGCCGGTCGCTCCGACGACGTGCGCGAGGGGATCCGCGCATTTCGAGAGAAGCGCAAGCCAGAGTTCCGCGGCTGCTAGCGGGGGTGTTGGGGTACGATCGATGGGCGAGACAGTGCCGCTCGCTAGTCGAGCGGCTTGCCCCAATGTGGGCAACCGTCACCATCGACGAGATCTTGCTTTCGCCGCGCGGACTGAATGATTTCTTGCGCAACGTCCGGCTCGTCGTGAAGCGGGTCCGCGAGGGCTACACAAGCATCCGCGCCCTCACTAACAGCCCTCGACCATTTGGGGGCCGTGCTGGCGTTTCGCGGGGCCGATGGCGCCCCAAGCTCCGGGCCAGAGCTTCGAACCTCAGCCAATCTCCTTAGGCATCTCTTCGCAAACCGCGCCCAGGACGCCATTCTCGCCTCCTGAGGCTGGGATACCCGTATTTTGATGCTCGGGAGGCGAGAAGGAAGCCCCGCGTACCAGGTCGCGGAATCTGGCCACTTGATGACGTCATTTGTCGACCGAGTGACCCTGAGTCGCGGGGAGCCGACGAAATCGACTTGGTGTGAAATCGCAGATTCCACCGGACCGGGGGGGGGGGCCTGCAGGCTCGGGGACAATTGACACCGAAGGTTTGCCCGTGGTATGGGAGTTTCCCGGAGAACCGCTTATGCTCACGCCTTCACTCTCGATTTGAGAGGTTAGAAGGAGAAGAAATTGGCATCAGGTACAGTTAAGTGGTTCAACGACGACAAGGGTTATGGATTCATCACGCCGGAAGACGGCGGCAAGGATCTGTTCGTACATCACTCGAATATTCTCGGTGACGGCTTTAAGTCGCTGAGTGACGGCCAGGCAGTCTCGTACGAAGCCGGGCAGGGCCAGAAGGGCCCCGAAGCGACGAGCGTGCAGCCCAAGTAATTCCGCAACAACGCAAGTTAGAAGCGGCGGTCCGGTTTTCGGGCCGCCGCTTTCTTTTTGGGACCTCAATATCTGGACAAGGCGTAAACGAATGCCGCACGAGAGTACCCAGGCGTCGGATGATGCACTCGCGACTCTGGTGAGTGCGGTCGGCGTGATTGATAAACAGCTCCAGCTGCTCCCCGGAAACGATCGCAGAGGCTACGTGGGTAGCGACTTACCGGCGGTGAGTCGTGCCCTGGCGCGTATCCAGAGCGAACAGCTCGCCGGGGGATCCGTGTTCTGTGACTGGGGAAGTGGGCTCGGCCAAGTGTGCGCCGTGGCGGCGCTTCACGGCTTCACATCGTTCGGCATCGAGTTCCAGGCCGAACTCGTCAACGCCGCGCGCATGCTGGCGTCGAAGTTGAGCCTCGAGATGACCTTTGCAGAAGGCACCTTCCTGCAAGCCGGCGACGATGATTTCGCGATCGCCGGCGGGCATTCGGAGCTTGCGTTCAACTCAGATGCCTGGGACGAACTCGGACTATCCCCAGCCGACTGCGACGTCGTCTTCGCTTATCCCTGGCCGGAAGAAGAGGCCTTGGTAGACGACACATTTTTGAGACACGCCAGCCCCGGAGCGTTGCTCGTGACACTGCATGCTAACGACCGCGTGCTCGTGCAGCGAAAGGCCGCGGACAGTCCGGCTCTCTTCACCGTGAGTTGGATGTAGCGGGTCGCAGCCGCTGCAGGCTAGTGGGGCGACATCGTCGTCTTCAGCGACCGGCGGCCCGCGTGGGTGCGCGCACGGGAAGGCTATCTGGGCAACTCGATTATCGGGTATGATCCACTGTCACGATTTTCCAGTGGGAGCTGCATTTGGCATCGAGCAAACAAAGACTGAAACCCAAAGACTTGAACTGGCGCGATCTCGCGAAGAACGGTCGCAGAGCGTTGGAGATGTGCTGGGAAACATCCCGGTGGTATCTGTCCGCGCTAATCGGAACTTCGCTCGCGGCCTCGACCTTTCCAGCGGCGTTGGCCGGACTGGCTGGCTATCTCGTAACCCAGGTGGAGGCGTTGTTCGTCGAGAACTCTGACGACCTCGCATCTCTGGTTCCGGCCCTCGGTGCATTCGCCGTTGTCATGCTCCTGAGCGGCTTCATGCAGGCGCTTCGCGCCTATTGCAACAGCATGCTTTCAGCGCACATGGACCTACGAATCACCAAGCAGCTGGCGGCGCATTCAGCTGAACTCGACCTTGCCTTCTTCCAGTTACCCGAGAACCACAACATTATCACGCGGGGCGCTCAGTACGCCGGACATGACTTCCTGAAGTTTGTCCTGTCCATGATCTCGATCGGTGCGGAGGTTTTTCAATTCGTGACTCTACTCGGCGTCATGATGTGGATTCAGCCGATCTTTACCCCGATCCTCGCTCTTCTCGTCCTGCCGATGCTCGCCTTCCGGTGGGGCTTGTCCAAGATGCAGTACAAGATCAATATCGCACAGACTTCGAAGGCCCGACTCAAGAGTTATTACTCGGTTGAGCTCACACGCAAGGAAGCCATCCCGGTCGTCAAGATCTTCGAGTTGGCGCCGATTCTGCTCGAGCGTTTCGAAGCATTGGGCCGCGACTTGATCGACCTCGACCAGCGCCTGTATCGAAGATCCGCAATTGGCCAGGCGGTTGGAACGGCCGCATTTGCACTGGCATTTCTGGCCGCCGCCGCATGGGCTGTTCAGGAAACGTTGGGGGGCGCACTCGCCCTCGGGTCGCTCGTGACCTACCTCACCTGCGCCCAGCGATTTCGGACCTGCACCACGAAGGTCACGAAATTTGCTGCAGAGATGTTCAAGAACTCACTCTTCGTTCAGAACCTCTACGCTCTCTTGGACGCGACGCCTGAGATTCAAACGGAAGCCGGTTTGTCTCCCGGCCGGGCCCAGGGCCGGATCGAGCTGCGCAATGCTTCATTCCACTATCCTGGAATGGACGAAGCTACGATTCGAGGCGTCGACCTCGACATTCAACCTGGCGAAACGATCGCTTTGGTTGGGCCGAATGGCGCTGGCAAAACGACGCTCGCCCACTTGATTGCGCGGCTCTACGACGCCGACAGTGACGGCGGGAGCGTGCTGCTCGACGGCACCGACGTAAGAGATCTCTCGGCGCGTTATTATTACGACCAGATCGCGTACGTGGGCCAAACTCCAGTTCGGTTCGAGACCACGGCGGAAGAGAGTCTCGCATTCGGCGATTTCAAGCGGCTGAAAGGCGATCGCAAAAAAATTGAAGAGATCGCAAAGAAGGCCGGTGTCGATTCGATCATCGAGAAGCTGCCTTCCGGGTACGACACCATACTCGGTCGGCGATTTGGCGAGCAGGACCTTTCCGGCGGTGAATGGCAGCGACTGGCCGTTGCCCGCGCGTTGGCGAAGGATGCGCCGATTCTCATTCTCGACGAGCCTACAGCGAACCTGGATGCGCGATCCGAGTTCGAACTCTTTACGGCGCTGCGAAAAATGACGCGGGACAAGACCGCGATCATCGTCTCGCATCGCTTCGCAACGGTACGTTCCGCCGACCGGATCGTCGTGATGGACGAAGGCGAAATTGTCGAGATCGGATCGCACGACGAGTTGATGGAACTGGATGGGATGTACTCGAGCCTCTACAAGATCCAACACCGCGCGCTGAACGGCTGAACCTTCGCGGCGTAGGGCATCAGGGTTTCGGTGAGTACGCCCGATTGGGGCTCGATCGCGCCATCGGAAGGGGGACCGGGTCGCCGTCTACTTTGCGGGGCTCCCCTCCGTTCCTGCGATGGGAAGTCCCGGCCAACTGCGACTTCGTGGATCGCCCTTCGGATCCGGCCTAAGGGCCGTGCGGAGGTCATTCCTTCTGCGTGGCGACGGTTCGGGAAACTACACTCTGAAGGACTTCACGATTCTTGACCGGAACCGGGGATCTACCTTCGCCGACTCGGTCAGCCGTTCCCACTTCATCACCGCTTCAAGTCATGCCGAGCTCAAGGGTGCGAGCGACGAGCTGTGCTTCTTGATCAGTGTGTCCCCTGTGACGGGGCTGCGCCAAGGGGCTCGGCGTCTGCGCTGTCGCGCCCGGACCCGCATTTGCCGGGTCGAAACAGATCTGAATCAAGACACTGTGAATGTCGATTAGCTGGCCCGCAACGTCTCAATCGTTCGGGCCACGTGCTCTGGCGCTTGTGTGTTGCGCGCCATCACGCTGTACAGGGCAGGAACGACGAACAGAGTCAGTACCGCCGACACCACGACGCCCGCTACGATGACCAGGCCGATGGGCTGCCGCGATTCCGAGCCTGCGCCAGCCCCGAGCAACAACGGCAATGCGCCAAACGTTGTCGACGCGCTCGTCATTACGATGGGACGAAGGCGCGTGCATGCGGCGTTGACGAGCGCTTGCTCGAATTCTTCACCGCGGTCGCGGAGCTGGTTGGCGAACTCGATGATCAGCACGCCGTTTTTGGCTGCGAGGCCGATCAACAGTACCGCTCCAATCTGGCTGAAAATATTGATCGTACCGCCGAGGATCCACAGCCCGAGTAGTGCGCCCGTCAGCGCCAAGGGGACGGTTGCCAGGATCACGATCGGATGAATGAAACTCTCGAACTGTGCAGCCAACACCAGAAAAACGATCAACAGCGCAAGTCCGAAGGTCATGTACAGGCTGCTACCGGATTCGAGAAACTCCCGCGACTCGCCGTCCCACGAAAGTCGCGCTCCGGCGGGAAGCGCCTTGCGTGCCCGGTCCCCCAGCGCGCGAACGGCTTCGCCAAGGCTAGTGCCTGGCGTGAGTGCGGCTTCCACCGTGATGGCGCGCATGCGGTCGAAACGATTCAGGGCTCCGGGTCCGGCTTCTTCGGTTAGCGTCACGAGGTTGGCCAGCGAAATCAGCTGGCTTGTTCGCGAGGATCGTACGTAGAGATTCGTGAGGTCGTCCGGGCCTGCGCGATCGGCGTCTTCACCCTGCACGATGACATCGTACTCTCGGCCACGGTCTTCATAGGTGGTCACCACCCGAGAACCGAGCATCGTTTCGAGCGTGCGGCCGATCTCTACCAATGAAACGCCGAGGGTGGCAGCGCGATCGCGGTCGACCTTGACGGTCATTCGCGGCTTGCGCTCTTGGTAGTTGCTGTCGGCGCGGGAGAGTTCGGGCATCCCCTCCATGCTGGCAAGCAAGATGTCGCGCCACTGCTCGAGCTGTTCGTAGTCCGGACCCCCGATTACGAGTTCGACGGGTCTTCCGTCGCTTCGGATCCCGAGACTTGAAGAAGGAAAGATCATTGCGCGTACGCCCGGTAGTGCAGCAAGCCGCTCGTTCAGGCGTGCGCTGATTTCAGCCTGAGACTCGGTCCGCTCGTCGAACGGATCGAGGATCACGATGAACCGCGCGGTATCAACAGCGCCCGTTCCGCCACGGCTCCCGGGCAGGCGAAGCAGAAAGCGGGTGAGAGGGCCGTCCTCGACTTCGTCCATCAAGACCGCTTCGATCTCGCGGGCGTAGCGATCCATATAGTCGAAGCTGGCGCCCTCGGGTGCGCGCACGAACATCATGAAGACGCCCTGGTCCTCGCGCGGTGCGTATTCTGAGGGAATGACTTGCATCAGCAAGACCGCAAGCGCTGAGAAGCCAGCTGCGACGCAAAGGGTGAATAGCGGCCGTGCGACCACGCCTTCGAGCAGGCCTCGGTAGGAGGCGGTAACCCGCACGAAAATCCGATTCACGCCGCGAGCGAGTCGCGTTGGTTGATCTTCGTCCCCGTGCGGCCGCAGTAGCTTCGAACACATCATCGGGGACAGTGTGAGTGCGACAAAACTCGAGAAGATCACCGCCGCGGCGAGCGTGATCCCAAACTCGTTGAACAGCCGGCCAATGTCCCCCTCGATGAACGAAAGCGGAACAAAGACCGCCACCAGCACCAGCGTGGTTGCGATGACCGCGAAGCCGATTTCCTTTGATCCTTCGAGTGCGGCCAGTAGCGCGGGGCGTCCTTCTTCGATGCGACGATAGATGCTCTCGACCACAACAATTGCGTCGTCGACCACGAGGCCGATCGCCAACACGAGACCCAGCAGAGTCAACGTGTTGATGGTAAAGCCGAACGCGGACATCATCGTGAACGTCGCAATGACGGACACCGGGACCACGACCGCGGGGATCAACGTTGCACGGGCGCTGCCCAGGAACACATAGATGACCAGGAGTACGAGGGCGATCGAAAATCCAAGTGCAAAGATAACTTGATCGATCGACTCGCCGATGTATCCAGCACGGTCATAGTTGACCATCAGCTGCATGCCTTCGGGTAAGTCTTGCTGGACGCGATCGATCTCGGCGCGCACACCGCTCGAAACGTCGAGCGTGTTCGCCTTCGAAAGCTGTTCGATGCCCAGTGACACTGCTTGCTGACCGTTGGCCCGCGCGGCATTGCGTTCATTTTCCGCACCGACCCGCACCTTGGCGACTTCGGCCAGATGCACGGGTTGGCCGTTGCTTCCTCGGCCGACTAGCAATCGTCCAAATTCTTCCGGCGTTCGAAAGCCCGTGTCCGTGCGCAGCGTGAATTCGCGCTGGCTCGACTCGAGCCGACCCGCCGGGAGTTCCACGTTCTCCGCGCGGAGCGCTTGCTCGACGTCGGCAACGGTGAGCCGATGCGCCGCGAGCAATTCGCGGTTTAACCAGATTCGCATCGCGTAGCGACGCTCGCCGGAAATGCGAACGCGCGCGACGCCTGGCACAGTCGAGAAACGGTCGGTCAGGAAGCGGTCGGCATAGTCCGTGATCTCAAGCCCTGACATCCGATCCGAAGTCACGTTCAAATACATGACAGCGCGGGTGTCGTTGTCCACCTTCGCGATCTCGGGCGGCTCGGCTTCTTCGGGCAGCGCAGCTGCAACGCGTGCAACGCGGTCACGAATGTCGTTCGCCGCTTCGTCGATTTCGCGGTCCAGGTTGAACTCAACACGAATTGAAGAACGTTCTTCTTGGCTCGACGAGGTCAGCTTTTCGATGCCCTCGAGTCCGGCGATTCGATCTTCGATCAACTGCGTGACCTTGGTTTCGACGACCTCAGCCGAGGCTCCACGGTAGATCGTGTCGATCGACACGACCGGCGGATCGATGTCCGGATACTGGCGAACGGGGAGGCGTTGAAATGCCGCGAGCCCAACGATCACGAGAAGCAGGGACATGACCGTCGCGACCACCGGACGTCGAACGGAAAAGTCCGACAGAATCATGGTGCTGCTCCAGTTTGGCCTTGGGCATTTGACTTCGTCTTCGCGACATCAAGGTCGATATCAACAATGACTTCGCCGACGATCTCGACCTTTGAACCAGGCCTTACCTTCTGGGTTCCCTCGGCAACAATCTGCTCGCCAGGCGCAAGGCCGTCCACGACTTCGACTTGTCCCGGGCGCCTTCGACCGGTGTGGATTTCGCGTTTTTCAATTGTGTTTCCGTCGCCAACGACGAACACGAACTGTTGGCTTTGTTCCGGAACGATCGATTGCTCGGGTACGACCAACGCCATGACATCTTTACGCAACAAAGTGACCGTGAGAAACATGCCCGGGCGAAGTCGCCCCGACGGGTTCGGTACCACCGCGCGAACCGTCACCGTGCGGCTCACCGGATCCACACGCGTGTCAATCGAGACCACCTGCCCTCGGAAGATTTCTTCCGGCCACGCGGCGCTGCGCGCAAGCGTGGTTAGACCGCGCTTCAGTCGTGATATCCAGGTCTCGGGTACATCGAAGTCGAGCTTGATGATGTCGGTGTCGTCAAGCGTTGTGATGACCGTCTGCGGGGTGACCAGGCTTCCACGGCTGACGTATCGCAAACCGACCCGCCCGGCGAAGGGCGCGCGAATGTCAGTGTCGGCAAGTCGCGCTTTCGCAGCATTCAGTTCGGCACGTGCGGCGTCGCGCTGAGCACTCCGTTGATCGAGTTCGGAAGCCGAGATCGCGCGGGTATCGAACAAGTTTCGCGCTCGACGAAACTGGTTCTCCATGTCGGCCAGGTTGGCTGTCGCGACCGCGACTCCAGCACTCGCCTGCTCATTCGCGAGTTCGACAAGAGATTGACCGGCCTCGACCCGCTGACCCTCCTCGAATGATATGGCGCGAATCGTCTCCGAGATCTTGGGACGAATATCAACCGATTCATTCGCCTTTGCGGTTCCCAGAGCATCGATCGCAAGTGGAAACGAAATCGATTTTGCAGTCGCGACCAACACACGAGTCGCTTTGGCGGAGCCGCGCGGTTGCGCTTCTACAAAGCGTGCGGGAAGCACGAGACATAGCAAAACGAAAGCAACAGATAGATGGCGATGCAATCTCATAGGTTTGAACTCTACCCACGGTCAGGGTTGAGCCCAATACCCGTCGCATTTTGTAATCGGGCTGGCTCTAACCAGGGAGCAAAGCGATGCGGACGGAGGTTGATTTGAAAGCATGCTTTCAACGCCCTCCCAACGTGCCATTTGGAACTTCTAGTGCTTCGAACGGTTCTGGCTAGCCCTTGACGAAACGGTGAGACACAGCTGACGAGAGGCACCGAGCGGAATGCGGTGGCAAGGAGCGAGATCCGATTCGGTGCAGACTCCTAGCGACAATCGAATTTGATCTGTCGGGCCATAGGCTCCTCGGCCTAGGCGGCGCATTGCAACCACTCGGTTCATCACCGGAGCTGCGCTTCTGGCTTCGTCTTCCTACGCCTACGACTAGATCTCGCGCCGCAATCCGTCCAGTACTCCGGCCGGCGCAAGCACCCGCACGTGGGCCCCATCTTCTTCGTAGCGTTCTTCGAGGACGCGGCAGCGTTCGTGAAGCAGCCCGACTTTGGCTTGGCGGTCGTAGGGGACTAGGAAAGTCTCTTCTTCCATGAAGCGTTCGAAGAAGTCTCGGATTAAGCCGTGAAGGCGAAGCACGTCCGTCGGGACGCTGGCCGCCATCAACACGGCTTCCGGGAACTCTGCGGCGAGTGCGTCGCGCTGCGCTTCGTCGAGCAGGTCGCATTTGTTAAGGATGAGCAGGCGAGGATGTTCGTCGGCATCGATCTCGGCGAGGACCTTTCGCGTGACTTCGTATTGGTTTCGCATTGCCGGGTCGGATGCATCGACGACATGTAGATGAAGGCTGGCGTCCTTCGCTTCGGCGAGCGTGGAGCGGAACGAGGCCACCAGGTCGTGCGGAAGATCCTTGATGAAGCCGACGGTGTCACTGATCAGGATTCGTGGACGGGTTTCGGGCACGAGCACACGTACGGTCGTGTCGAGGGTCGCGAAGAGCTGATCGGCGACGTACATCGAATCGTTTGTCAGACCGCGCATGAGCCGAGATTTTCCCGCGTTTGTGTAACCGATCAGGGCGACGGATTGCGTCTCGTTGGTGCTGCGGCGGCTGCGCTGCGTCTCGGCCTCTCGCTGCACGCCGACCAACGTGCGTCGAAGCTCGGCGATTCGATCCCGCGCTCCGCGGCGTCCGAGTTCGAGTGCGGACTCCCCGGCCCCCTTGCCACCAATGCCGCCGCGTTGACGCTCGACGTTGGCGTGCGTTTCCCGAAGTCGCGGTGCCATGTAAACGAGCCGCGCGATTTCAACCTGGATCTTCGCTTCGCGGGTGCGGGCGTGACGCTGGAAGATCGACAGGATCACCATCGATCGATCAAGGACCTCGACGCCGGTCACCTTTTCAAGGTTGCGCATCTGCGTCGGCGACAAGTCGTGGTCGATAATGACGGTGACAGCTTCGGGTGTCGGCTCTTGGTCTGCGTTTTCCTCGTCTCTCTCGTCTCTCTCGTCTTCTTGGATCGGGTCGAGTTCTGCCGCGGGGCGATCGGCCTCGCGCGCGGCACGCGAGCCGGGCGCGACAAACTGAGGGACGAAGCCAGGGCCGCCCGTGTAGCCGGCGAGTTCGCGTAGCTTTCCTTCGCCGAGCAGGTTGGCGTCCCCAAGGCTGCGGCGCTTTTGCGTCACACGGCCAATGACGTTCAAGCCGAGCGTTTCGGTGAGCCGCTCGAGTTCGTCGAGTGAACTCGCAAGCGCCTCGTCGGAAACACCCTGCAGCTGTACGCCGACGAGAACTGCAGGCGGTCGATCGGCAGCGGTGGAGTTGGGATGCGAAGCTCTGCTCATGGCGCGGGAGCCTGCGCCATCTACGCGAAGATGCAATTGTCAATTTGCGTTCGAAGGCGCTCGCGTTACGAGGGCGTTGCGATTGCAACCGCCGCAGTCCGGTATCGTCAGGAACACAGCGAAGCCGCGTTCAAGTGTGCAGAGTACGCAGACCGCTCGCGACAGCATCACCATTGGAGATGATTCATGACGTACGACGTAGTGATTCGAGGGGGCAGGGTCGTTGATGGCACCGGCTTGGCAGGCTTTGCGGCGGATGTGGCGATCAAAAACGACCGCATCGCAAAGATTGGCCGCGTGAACGAACACGGTGTACGTGAGATCGATGCCGACGGTTGCGTTGTTGCGCCAGGCTTCATTGACGTGCACACCCACTACGACGTGCAGCTGGATTGGGATCCGATCGCGTCGCCGTCGTGTTGGCACGGCGTGACAACAGTCCTAACCGGGAACTGTGGCTTTACCGTCGCACCGTCGCGTCCCGAAGACGTAGGTTGGTTGGCCGCCATGCTTTCTCGCGTTGAGGGCATGTCGAAGGAAGCGCTCGCCGAGGGATTCGAGTTCAAGGGCGGCAGCTTCGACGATTTTTGGTCACGCCTCGAAGGTCGGCTTGGGGTCAACGCAGGGGGGTATGTCGGGCATTGCGCCGTGCGCCGTTGGGCCATGGGTGACGACGCTTCTGAGCGCGAGGCGACCCCGGATGAAATTGCCGAGATGCAGAACCTGGTCCGCCAAGGGATGGAGCAGGGCGCGCTGGGCTTCTCGACTTCCCAGATCGATATTCACGTCGGCGACGACGGGCGCGAAGTTCCGTCGAACTTTGCGACCCACGAAGAAATTATCGCCCTCGCCAGCGTCTTGGCGGATTTCGACCATGGCGCGATCGAGATTATCCCGAAGAGCTTTGCAACGGGTTACGACGAAGCAGACCGCGCGCTTTTGCGTGAGCTCTACCGGGTGTCGGGCAAGCCCATCGAATTGAACATCCTGACCCCGACCCCACAGAACCCGATGGGCTGGCAAGACACCCTCGAGTTTTGCAATGAGGCGGCCGAGCAGGGAATCCGACTGCACCCACAGTTCACCACAAACAAACTTGAGCTTCACTTGAAGCTCTCGGACACGTTCGTGTTCGACGAGATGCATGTCTGGCGCGAGGTTCTCACACAAGCGGAACCCGAACGCAGTCGCTGTCTCGCCGATCCAACGTGGCGCGCGCGAATGCAAGCCGAATGGGACTCTGACGACGGTCGTGCCGTCGCCTTCGACCTCGGCGATCTCGAAGTCGAAAACGTGACGAATCCCGATCACAGTGCGTGGGTTGGCCGCACGATCCGAGACCTGGCCGAAGAAACGGGCAAGGGAACCCTCGATACCTTCCTCGATCTTTCCCTTGCGGAAAATCTCGAACTGAACTTTCGCACGAGCTACAACGACACCGCGCATGAATTCATCCAACACGTAGTCGAAAGCGGTCTTAAAAACCCGATCGCCATGGCGGGGTCGAGCGACGGCGGGGCGCACCTCGCCTCGTTCACCGGCGCCGACTATTCCACACGCCTGTTGTCGGAATGGGTGCCGAAAACGGTAACCCTCGAACACGCGATCTGGCGCCTTACCGGTATGCCCGCCACGGTGCACGGTCTGCGTGACCGGGGCTTTTTGCGAGTGGGTGCTTTCGCAGATGTCGTCGTCTTCGATCCAAAGAAGCTCAAGAGCGGAGAAGCGTATCTGGCCAAGGATTTCCCGGCCAATACCGAGCGATACATCGTGGAAGCCGAAGGCTATGTCGCAACGTTGGTGAATGGCCAGGTCATGATGGAAGGCAACAAACACACGGGCGCGCTTCCGGGCCACGTGCTGCGGGGTTGTTAGCGGGCGAGTGATGACGACTTCGAGGCCGGAGTCGCGACTGTGCTTCAACTTCAACTTCAACTTCAATTTCGATTTTAAGGAAGGAA
>JASDVE010000256.1:14494-16226 GCA_041891195.1 Myxococcota bacterium
GATTCGCAACACGCCGGAGCTTTCGAAGTATGTGCTTCGCTACGAACAGAATCACCGCACAGATCGCGATTCAGAGCGCGATCGTGGAAGTGCGGGCCATGATGGCGTCACGATTCAGTGGTTCGAAAACATGCAGGCGTTCATCGGCTTCTGCACTGACCCCGCATACCACGAGCTGATCGCCCCCGACGAAGCGAAGTTCCTCGACCGCAGCGCTTTTCATATGTTTTTCGCCGCTGAGCCCATCGTTCAAATGCCCGTCCGGAAAGAGCATTCGGCCGGCGGGGTCAAACTCTTGTGCATGATTCCGCGGGCCAAGACGCGCAGCGCCGAGTCATTCCATGCGCACTGGACCGGCCCGCACGCCGCGATTTTTCGCGACAGTTCGGAACTCTCCCGACACATCCTCGGCTACCGCCAGTACCCGCGCCTGGTAGCCGACTACGAACGCAAAGGAGACCCGCAATTCGATGGACTGACAGAGCAGTTCTTCGAAAGCGAGGACGCGTTCTGGGAGTTCGCCCAGGAGCCTGACTATCGCGACAAGGTTGTCCCCGACGAAGACACGCTTTTGATTCGGAAGGGGCTTAACTTTATTTTGACGCGCCAGGCGGATATCATCATCGAAGAATGATCCAACCCGGGCATCGTTCGCGCCGGATATGGGATCTTCGAGGAATGAGGCCTGATGTGTGGCGTTGACTCAGGTCTCGTTGTGTCAGAGGGCACGATGGGGTCGCACACAAGCAGTTCATGGGGCTGACTTGGATAGGAATTTTAGAACTCAAAACATTTTCGGCGCGGTACACCGGTGAAGGTGTTTCGAAATGTCTGCCCGCTTTGCATTGCAGGACAGCAACGTGGCGACACCGAGAAGAATAGGAACCTACGGATGCAGTGGCTGCAAGTCGGGATACTCATGGCGGTGTTGGGGGTCGCCTGTACGGAATCAACTCCTCCTGATCGCGTTTCGCATCCGCAATCGAAGTCTGAACCAGAAGCAGTTGACTTCGATGATCTCCTGCTCAACGGTACGAGTGAGTATGCAAAGAAAAAAGAAGAGCCAATCATTCGGCACTTCTTTCGCGATCGACCAGATGGTTTCTTCCTCGATGTTGGCTGTTTTAAGCCGCGATTCGGAAGCACGACGTACTATTTGGAAAGCGAACTCGGTTGGCGCGGGATCGGGGTCGACGCTGAGAAGTCATACGCGGATGCCTGGAAGTTGGTACGCCCTCGGTCCAAATTCTTCGCCTACGCAGTAACGGAAAAATCTGGAGAATCCGTCACCTTTTATGCCGCAGGTTCAATTGCCGCACTGGGTAAGAGCAACATTAAATTCTGGGAAGAGGCACTGGACCGGGAAATTGAGACCGTAGAAGTGCTCGTTCCCACCATCACCCTCGACGATTTATTGGATCGCGAGGGAGTCAAGAAGATCGATTTTCTATCGATCGACATCAATGGCCACGAGCCCATCGCAATGTCGGCTTTTGATATTCAACGCTTTCGCCCTGAACTCGTCCACATCGAAGTGCATCGGCGCAATCGGAAAACCTTGGCTGAGTACTTCGAAAAGAACAACTACCGACGAATTGACGAGTACCTTGAATACGACGAAACCAACTGGTACTTCACGCCAAGGAAGTCTGCGGAAGCGGACAGGGGTTGAATCAACTCCTCGGAATTCGGGGAATCGTTAGCAGCACCCCGCCAAAGAGCAGTAGGACGG
>JASDVE010000257.1:0-2737 GCA_041891195.1 Myxococcota bacterium
GGTTGCGCTTGCTTGGGCGGCGAAGGGCCATGAGGTTGCGTGGGAGCAGCTTGAGCTGCCGGCCCGCGCCAAAGTGCGAGGCCGCAAAGGAGGCTCGGGCACTTCCAGGACTTCAACTCAAACACCGCATTTGGAAGTGGCCCGTGACGGGGACCGAGTCGTGGTGCAGTCAAGAAGGTTGAACGCGGAGTTCGACTTCAGCTCAGGCATATTGCAGCGTCTGGTCCACACCAACACGAACACAAACGAAACTCCGCTTATTTCCGAAGGCCCGAAGCTTCACCTTTGGAGGGCGCCGATGGACAACGACGGAATTCAAGCGTTGACCTTCGATCAGGGGAAACCGCTGGATCGATGGAAGCGGTGCGGACTCGACGATCTTCGACTCGATGTCACGTCTACCAAACTGATTCGTAGCCGCGACGGAAGCGTGAATGTTGAAATGACGCATGAAGCATGCAACACGAACGGTGTGACCGGAATCCAACACAAGCAACAGTGGTCGTTTGAACCAGACGGTGGGCTCATCCTTCGCAATCGCGTTCGCATCCCCGAGGCCTTCGACGACTTACCTCGTGTTGGCATCCGTATGCAGTTGCCCGACCGATTCGATGCACTCCGATGGTTCGGCCACGGTCCACACGAGAGCTACAGCGATCGAAAGGTGGGGGCGGCCCTGGGCCAATGGTCATCGACCGTCGCAGACCAGTACGTTCCCTACATCCTTCCCCAATCTCACGGCAACCACGTGGACTCACGTTGGTGCAGCCTGCGCGACAGCACGGGGACTGGGCTTCTGTTTGCCGGTTTGTCGACGTTTGAATTCTCGGCGAGCCACTACGGTGATGAACAACTCACGCGAGCCCGTCATACCTGTGATCTTGATCCTGAAAACGCAATCACCTTGTGTCTCGACGCAGTACATCGCGGGGTTGGAAGTGGGAGCTGTGGTCCCGACACGCTTGCGAAGTATCGCGTGCGCCCGGGGCGCTATGCGTTTGACTTCGCGATCGCACCGCTATCAAAGAGACAACGCGAGCCTGATCTTGTGCGCGAGTTACGAGCGAGATAGGGGGCGTCGGCGTCTAGTGTTACGGTGCCGTCGACGCGGTGGCGGGACGCGCGCGCGCAAGAACTTCACGCTCTGGATACAGCGCGTATAGCCCCGCCGAAATCAAGCAACAAAGGGCAGCGCACGGAGCCGCAAGCCAAACACCAAGGGGTTCTTCAGGGCTATTCCCATATTGCGTAAAGAGGTAGGCGAGCACCGCCGCCGCAAAGCCGTACACCCATTTGGTTGCCAAACCTTGGATGCCGAAGAAGATCGCCGCACGATTGGCTCCGGTGTTCGCCTGGTCTGCATCGATGATCTGACCCAGCAGCACATTGGTCGCAACCAGAAACCCCGCGACAGGGATCCCACCCAGCGCCAGACTCGCGAATGCAATGACGACGTTGCGCGTGTCGTGTTCTCCGCCGGGTACGTCGGGCACGATGAGTGCGAGCATGGAGAGTGCGGCGCCGAAAAGGATCACGGATCCCACCATCATCCGCTTGGGGCCGAAGCGTTTTATGAGCCGAGCCGAGAGCACAAAACTCACGATCACGCCGAGAAACAGGCACAGCCCCAACCACGAGGCAAACCCCACGTCGCGACCGAGTAAAACTTCGGCGATGTACGGTGAAAGCGGCATGATCATGTTCAGTGCGAACATGAAAAAAATCTGCGCGAGTAGATAGATCAAGAATGGACGATTGCGAACGGTCTCGCGCAAAGCATCCTTGTTCGACAGTGTCGATCGTGTAGCCCGCGTGAATCGCTTTTCGTCTACAGAGAGTATGGCCACACCGCATAGGACGAGGCCCGCAACCGCGAGGGCAACCACGATCGTACGAATGCTTTGGGTGGAGGAATATCCCTGGGCGACCCCCCAAGAAAGTGCCCACGGCCAGGCGAAGGCGACCAGGGAAACGAATGGCATCGTGAGCGAGCCGGTCAGCACAGCGAGTCGCGCCCGTTCGTCTTGTGAGCGAGCAAGCTCCGGCTGGAGAGCGAGGTACGGAGCGACATAGACCGTAAAAAAGATGAAATAGCCGGCGAGACAAGCTGTAAGCCAAATGAAGTTCAGCTGGCTCCCCGGTTCCCCCGGTGGCCAGAAGGCCGCGACCGGGATCAAGCACATCGGGATGAACCCCGAGATCATGAAGATTTTTCGCCGGCCCAACCGCGACGTCGACCTGTCGCTCACCAATCCAACGAACGGATCGGCGAGGCTGTCGAAGATGCGTCCCACGAACATTGCGGCGCCGAATGCCGTGAGGCCTCCGAACAGGATCGTATCGCTGAGCAGCAGAGGGAGGTCGCTGCTTCCAGGGGGAAGATAGAAGTAGAACAGAATGAGAACGACGGTGCGTTCGCTGGCTTGGAAGCCAGGGGAACCACAAGCGTATGCAAGGCGCCGTAGGGGAGACATCGATTCGGTCATGCGTTGACGCGAGCATAACAGGCTTGGTGAACGGCCTGATGAAGACGCTTCGATGCTGGCCGCACGGGGCTTCCGCTTGAAACATGGTGTTCGTCGTCAGCGCGGTGGCATAATGCGTCGCAAAGAATTCCCTGTTTCGCCTCTAGCGAGGCGAAACAGGTCTCCTTTGATCTGTCACTTTACGACGAACCAAGCTCAAGCCGTTACGATACGGATCGCCTTGAAACTTAGTTGAGCGGAGAGGCTTGTCT
>JASDVE010000257.1:2747-3584 GCA_041891195.1 Myxococcota bacterium
GCGACCGGGGAGGGCTCCCGTAGACTCTCCGTTTCGCAGAATCGTCTGGCCACTTACGATTGTCGCCTTATAGCCGTCGGCTTGTTGCAACAAACGCCGCGCTCCACCTGGCAGGTCGTACCGCATTTCGGGTCGTCGCAACTGCAGGGCATCGAAGTCGATCAAATTGAGATCCCCCTTGAAGCCGGGTGCCACGACACCCCGGTCATGCATGCCGTATACGTTCGCGGTGTGTTGCGTCATGCGCTGTACCGCGAACTCGATTGGGATGCGATCGCCGCGAGACCGGTCGCGCACCCAGTGGGTGAGCATGAAGGTTGTGAGGCTTGCATCGCAGATCAATCCGCAGTGCGCGCCACCGTCACCCAGGCTCAGCAGCGTATTTCGGTCGTGCAGCATTTCGTACATGGGGTCGAGGTTGCCGTCGCTGTAATTCATCATAGGCAGCAGCAAAAGCTCGCGACCTTCGTCTTGGAGGAGCATGTCGTAGAGAACGGCGTCGGGTTTACGACCTTCGCGTCCCGCGATGGCGGCGACACTTTCGGAGGCTTCTGGCTCGTAGTTGGGCGGGTCGCCCATCGGGAAGAGCTTTGCGTAGACGGCTTCATTGTCGAGGAACGCGCCAAAGCCCGGTCCATCGGTCGCACGCTCTGGGCCAAGGATGCGCTCGCGAACGGCTGGATCTCGCAGCTTTGTCACGCGCTCTGCGAGGGGCAGATGTGCGATCTCGATATAGCCGGGTCGACCGAGCAGCGGGTTCGCATCGGTTTGATGTCCCGCCAAGACGCCAAAGGGGCGGGCGGCCAGAGGGTGGTGCGCGACCTGAGCACGCAGAGC
>JASDVE010000258.1:0-2393 GCA_041891195.1 Myxococcota bacterium
GCGCACGGCCTTGCAATAGCATCCGCCTTCGAGTTCCATTTTGTTCTCCTGATTGGTTGCGTTGTGTTTTGTGAATCTAGGTCTGGTTGGCGCGCCGATTATCTTGGGTGGCCTGTACGCTCGAAAGCGTAGATACCATGTAAGGCACTAGCGTTGTGAGCCCCATCTTGAATATTCGAAATGAATCGACGTCGCCTCTCAAAATAGCGTCACCATGATTAATCGTAATTAAAATTGTTCCGACGACGACGCCATAACCCAGCGCCCGCCGAGCGACGGGGCGAGAAGTTGCGATATCGAGTGCGCTCATTTTTGATGCAGTGGGCTGAGTCATGTTCGCGGTCCAAAACAAAATGCCACGATGCCTTCGGGCACGGGTTCGTAACCGCGAAACGTCAAAACGTCCGTTCGTTCGATCGGGTTACTCAGGTGCACTGCGCGAAGCTCGAAGATCTGCTGATCGCTTCGAACTTGGGTGGCAACGATCAGCATTCGATTTTATCCATTTACGGTGCATGTCCATGCTGGTTGGTTGGCTGCGGCCTTGTCGACAAAGGAAGGCTAACGATCGCGGGGAAGTGTCGTGAAAATTTCCGGTCTGTGACGCGAATGGCGTGGTGCGCGATTCCAATGACTTCCTTCTTTAACGACATGCATGTTACTTTCTTCGTGCGGCGCTGTTGGATCGCTCAACGATAGAGCGCCTCGCGGATCGCGCTTGCTGCGAGTTTGAATACGCGACTTCCACGATCGGGAGAGCCCATGAAACCATGCAGCCCACCGGGCTCTGCATGCAGGGTTGTCGGAACGCCGGCCTCTTGGAGGCGCTTTGCGTAAGCGATTCCCTGGTCGCGGAGAGGGTCGAAGTGCGCGGTGACGACCAATGCGGGCGGAAGGCCAGTGAGGTCGGGAGCAAGGAGCGGGCTCACATAGGCCGAAGCCCGAACTGCTTTGTCTGGCGCGTATGCCGCATACATTTCCCAGAGCCCCGAGACCTTCAACATGTACCGGTCGCCGGCCTCTCGGTAAGAATTCCAGTCGTCATTCACCAGATCCGTGGCCGGGATTAACAGGTATTGAAATTTGATGGGTGGCCCACCTTGATCCCGCGCACGGAGTGCCAGTGCCGCGGAGAGATTGCCACCGGCACTGCCGCCGCCGATTCCGAGTCGATTTGGATCCCCGCCAAGCGATTCCGCGTTGGCGTATAACCATTCGAGTGCTGCGTAACAGTCATCGAGGGGTGCGGGATAGGGGTGTTCGGGGGCGAGGCGGTAGTCAACGGACACAATGATAATGCCCGCTTCGTTGGCCAAGTTCATCGTGACAGATTCCATCGAGAAGCCATCTCCCATCCACCAGCCGCCACCATGGATGTTGAGATAGACCGGAAGCTTTCCGTCGGCCTTCGGCCAATAAATACGAATCGGAATTTTGGCGCCGTCGGAATCGATGGTCCGGTCTTCGATCTTTGCGACCTCCGAACCCGCAGGCATGGTGCTGGCGACCATCTCGTTGGCACTCGCGCGCGCCTCCGCCGAAAAGTCGATTGGGTCCGTGTTCCATTCGCCGAGCTTTGCGATGATCGCGGCGCCGTATTCAAGGCGTCCGAGCGGCGTGAAAGTCCAGCTGTACGAAACGGCTACGGCGAGGAGCGCCACGACCACGACAACACCGGCTCCAAGTTTTCCACTTTGCATGGTTGAACCCCTTCCCTTGTCTCGTATCTAGCGGCTATTGCCATGCGCGTTTTGGTTGCGCGTGCCCGGAGGTCTAGTACTGACGCCAGCGCTTGCGTATGTGCGCCTGACGACGAGCGATCTGCGTCCGCCGCTTTTCGGAGGACACCGTTACAGTGTCTTCTGGCAAATGCTCACGGATCTGATCGAATGTCGTAAGCGTGCTCGTGATAACGGGAAAGTCTTTTTCGGCCGGGTCTTCGTTGTAAACGAAGCGCATCGACATGGCGCCCTCGGGAAGTCCCGTTGGATCGAGCCAACCCGGTACGCCAGGGTCGCGCGCGGTAACGACGTAGTAGCGCGCACCATCGCGCTGTCGCGGGAGTTGTCCGCCCGTCAAACTACTTGTGTAGCTCGCCTGGTCTAAAGACTCGCCCCAGAAGTTGGCCAGCTGAAAGCCGACGTAGTGCGGGTCGACTTTTGTTTCCACTCGAAGGATTAGGGCCTGATCGTCTTCGAGGTTGAACGTGCCCGCGGAATAAAGCTGGCGTGCACCGGCTGTTCCCCCAGCGATAAATGGCGGCGCTGCCGGGTTGAGTGCGTTTTCTGGCAGGGCGCGCTTCCCGTCGAGGTTACGGTCGCCGAGAACCTCCAACCCAAATTCATGCAACGCATTCCAAAAACGAATCTGATTGGGGAGCTTGACGCCAATGG
>JASDVE010000258.1:2403-3580 GCA_041891195.1 Myxococcota bacterium
GCCGTTGCGCAGTTTCTTCAGCGTTGAGCGGCGGACGGATGTTTGTGTTCGTATCGATACGTTCGATTTCGAGATCAATGGGAACTTCGGCATCCCAGTTCGAAAAAATCTCGCGCACAGCGATGTTGGTCGCTTCGCGTTCGAGCATGAACGGTTCTTTGTCACGAGGGGCGCACTCGACTGAACCGCGGGTTGGGAGAAAGTGGCCGCGATAGTTGGCTGGCTTGCTCGGCGCGACGAGGATTTCGAACCGGCCATCGTGGTCGGGAAAGATCTCGAAGCCTTGTACGAAACCGAGGGTCTGGTTTCGGCACGTTGCAAATTCGTTCAGTTCACCCGTATCGCCAATCGTGGCGGTCGTCGTTTGAAACGTGACGAGTCGGGGGGCTTTGGGGTAGATGCGCGTTCGTTTGCTGGTGTGCCAGTCCTGGCTGTCCGCCGCACGGGCGCGAATACGGTAAGTGCCCGCCGGATCGATCGGCGCAGACAGATACAAGGTGTCCGGGTTGTCGATGGTCCACTTGCTCATCATGCGGACGCTGCGTTGGAAGTAGGGCAGGTCAACATGTTGGCCGAATTCGGTTTCGGCGATGCGTACGACATGGCCAAGCAAGTAGCGATAGCCGTCGGCGAGATCTCGTTCGGAAGGGTCGGGACCGGTCAACCATGGGTCTTCGATTACACCACGGGCTTCTTCGAGCCCTTCGATGAATGCCGTCCAGCCTCTTTCGAGGGATTCCTTGGCTTCGGAAGAGGCTTCTCGGTCGTTGGACCCGCAGCCGAGTGGGGATGTCATTGCAATGGCCAACACAATTAAAGTGATGCGTGCGTAGTTCATAGTTTGTTTTGATCTCCGCTTGTCGATCACCGGCTCAATCCTTGACGGAACGAGCGGCTAATTGAGCCCAGTCTCACTGGTCTTCGAGCATCGCATTGTTAATGCTCTTCGCCACAGTGTCGTCCGCGTTCGCCTTGGCGGCAATTTGTTTTCCGATGTTGGGCTCCACGTCTTTGGGCCAAGAAGCAAGTTTCCGCGTTTTGGAACGAATGAAGGCTTTTCCGCAGTGAAAAAACTTTCGCTTATGGTGGCTCGCGTTGCGAGGATGGCAGGTTTGTTTCGGGCGGACTGGCGCTTCAGCCATTTGGGCTCGACTAAAGAGTCAGTGACTCGACGAAC
>JASDVE010000259.1:0-3577 GCA_041891195.1 Myxococcota bacterium
TCATAGATCTGTGCGAGCAAAGCCTGACGGTCGGAGTTTGCGTTCTCGACGCCCACCATCCGAGCGTAGCGATTGAGTACGGAGCTCGGTTCGGTCGCACCCGGCATCATGAGCATGAGCTGCGCGTCGAACACTTCTTCTTCGAGGCTTTCGAGCAGACGACGGGTGAGTAACGTCTTCCCGGTGCCTCCTTCGCCAGTCAGCACACAGAGGCCTTTGCTCTGGCGCAGGCCGCGGTCGATGCGGCGCTGCGGGGCAGAATGCGAAACGCTATCAAAATAAAAGCGTAGGTCGGGTTCGTTCTGGAAAGGGTCTTGGCGAAGGCCAAAGTGATGTAGATGTTCCACGAGTTCTCCCTGGTGAGCAGTAGCTAGACGAACGAAATTCGCTTCTTCTTGCGCTTCTTCTTAGTGGGTTCCGACTCTGGCTCTTCTTCAACGACTTCGGCAGCTCGGATGACTTCCGGTTCCACCGCTGCCGCGGCTTCGATCTCAGCAATGACGTAGTCGAATGACTCAAAGGTCTCTTTGGTTGCCGCTGCTTCATCCTCGGCTTCCACTTCGGCGACGAGGTCGTCAAAATTCTCGAAGCCCTCGTTTGCATCCGCGCTGGTTTCAAGTTCAACGGGGGCCTCATCGCTCACCAGCCGTTCGTCGACTCGGGCGATGCAGTCCTCTATCCCCGGCAAGCTGTCATCGGCCACCTTCGCGGCTTCGAAGGCACCCTTTGCCCGGGCAAAGTCTTCCTGCGCCTCGAAGCTACGCGCCAAGTCGAAGCGCAAGCCCGCTTCTTTTTGGGCCGGCAGTTCTTCACTTGAAAGCGCTTGCTCAAAGTGGTTCGAAGCATCGGCGAAGCGTCCGAGGTCAATCGCGCATAAGCCCATCATGTGGAGACTCTCAAGCTTGTGGCTCGAGCTATCGAGGCAGATCTGAAACTCGCCCATGGCGTCGTCATAGAGTTCCATGCCCCGGTACGCGATCCCCAAATCGAAGCGCGTCTCGTAGTCGTCTTTCGCCAGGGCTTTGGCGACGCCCGACTTGAAGTCTTTGAAGATCGATGCGATGCCTTCGTCTTCGGTCGTGGCCTCGGCCCGTGCTGCGGCGCCCTGCTCTTCCTCGCGCTGGTCTTCTTCTTCGATTGTCTCGCGCAGTTCAGCTGCGAGGTCGAATGAACCGTCTTCGTCTTCTTGTTGTACCTCTTCCTGGACGGCAACCTCTGACGCTTTTCTCACCGCTTCTCGAATCACTTCCTCGGCCGCAGCCTGAACAAATACCGACTCATCGTCCTCGTCGTCCGCATCCGACAGCTCGATGTCAATTTCAGATTCGCCGTTGTCTTGAGCGACGCCAGATGCCGCAAGAGCGTTTACGCACTCGAAGCCATCGTCACCGGCGACCTCTTCATCGTCGTCGTCCCCGTCGTCTTCGGTTTCAACTTCACTGAGGTCGATCTCAACTTCGAATTCGTTGGCATCTGCCTCCTGGGCGGTGACGTCGGTTTCGTCCTCGGCGGCAAAGAGCGAAGTGTCCTGCGGCGTATCGCCTTCGTCTTTCTGGCTGCCTTCTTCGTCGAGCGACAGTTCTTCGTCGCCGTTTTCTAAGGGAAGTTTGCTCGGGTCGAGTGTTCGTTCGGCCTGAACTGAGTTCGTAAGTTCCGGGCTGTTCGGATCTTCCCCGCGCGCGGCCCGTAGCTCGCCCATACGCAGCAGCGCACTCGGATGCTTGGGTGAAGTATCGAGAACTCGCTGGTAGATGGATTCGGCTTCCGCGAAGAGCTCTTGTTCCAAGTAGAACTCCGCTTCTTCGAGTTCTTCACGAACCTGTTCTGACCGCGTGCTCATGTCGCCATCCGCGGCGGTGAGCGAGCTTTCGGCGGCGGTGAGCGGAATGCTGTCATCGTTGGTGGCGTCACTCAAATCAAACTCAAGCTCGTCCTGTTCCTCGACTTGGGCAACCGGCTGGCTTAGAGACGACGCTGCATCTTCTGAGTCCTTGGCTTCGTCGATGTCCGCATCAAGTTCGCAATCGATCTCGACGTCGATCTCAACATCAATCTCGATGTCCATTTCAACATCCGTGCCGTCCATGTCTTCGAGGCCCGAAGCCGACACCGCGTTCGCGTCAAACTCGCTTGCATTCGCGTCGTCGCCAAGGTTATCCGCACCGTCGAAGTCGAGATCGATTCCCGGTTCTTCTTCTGAGGGACCTTCTACCGATCCGTCCGCAATGGTGCCACCCGCTTGAACAGCCGGCCTATTTTCTGACGATCGAGCGAGTTCCTCTGCGGCGGCGGGATCAAGCACCACGATGCGTTCACGCAAAACCTCAACCCGCAAATGATCGTTTGCAGCTTGCGCGATCGTTACGGCCTGGAGCCAGTAAGAAACTGCCTTCTCGGCATCGCCCTCGTGTGCATAGCACTCACCAATTTTTTCGAGTGCTTCCTGATGCCCGGGCTCTTGCGCAAGAATCGCTTGGAGGCTCGCAATGGCTTGATCTCGTTTTCCATAGCGTACATCACCACTGGCTGCCGCATAGAGTTGGTCGGGGGCACCATCGGGCAAGTTTACTGCCGAAGATGATACGCCGTCAGCGCTCACTTCATTGTCGTCGTCAGCTTCGTCGCCAAGTTTGAGTTCGTCGACACCACTGATGTCGATGTACGAATCTTCGTCATCGCCATCTTCGTTGGAAAGAAAGTCGTCTTCCAGAAACTCGTCGTCGCCAAGCAAGTCATCATCGCTTTTGGCGCCGGCACCATCAGACGGGCCAGCCGTGGGATCAAGTTCGGGTTCCGAGGGAAATCGCTGCATCAACTCGCGGGCAAGATCCTCGTCGCCGCGAGCGCGGTAGACGCCAGCCATCGCCTTGGTCACAGCAGTGAGTTCTACAGAACGATTCAACTCAACATACACTGAACAGACAAGGTCGAAGTATCCTTCCCCATCCTTTTGGTTGTCGAAGGCGCTTCGTGCAAAGGGTTCTGCTCGATCAGCTTGCCCCTGTTGTACGAGGTTCCTCGCCAATGCGAACTCAATGTCTGCACGGTCTGGGAAGATTTCGAGTATGCGCTCATACACAGGAACGAGTTCATCGTTTGCACCCTGCCGCACCAGTTCGTGGACCACGGCTTCGTATTCGGCGACCGCTTGATCAACGAGCTCTTCTTTCTTGAGGAGTTCAGCGACTTTGATGCGGCTCGTGGTGTTGCTCGGGTCAAGATTTGCCATCTTGCGGAGCAACTCAAGAGCTTGAATCTTTTCGCCTTCTCTGCGGTATCCGTCGGCCGCAGCCTGCAGTGCGTTCACGGCTTCGGAATCGAGCCCCATGCGTTGGTAAAGCTCAGCCAACGACACGTAAGCGTCATAACGTTTTTCGTCGAGATTCAGAATCTGTTTGAAGACTGCAACGGCGCGTGCATCGAAGCCGCCCTGCATATATTGGTCAGCAACGCGAACGTAATGTGAGATTGCCTCTTCGGCTTGGCCCCAACGTCGATGCGCGTCGCCCACTTCGAGCAAAAGCTTGGCGTCACGAGAGTCCTTTTCCAGGAGCTTCGCGTACTCCTTGAGAGCCTT
>JASDVE010000260.1:0-1903 GCA_041891195.1 Myxococcota bacterium
GGTCTGAGGTGCGGCGAATTGCGTGCGGGGTGTCGCTGAGCCGACGCTTTATCGAGGCGGCGATTGCGTGGGAGGCCGATGCGCTCCTCGTGCATCACGGTCTCTTTTGGCGTGGGATGCCGCATCCGATGGTACTTCGTGCGGGGCCGATCCGGGATCGCTTGAAACTGATCTTGTCACACGACTTGTCCGTGCTGGCCTATCACCTTCCGCTCGATGCCCACGCTGAAGTCGGGAACAACGCGGTGCTTGCCCGCGAACTCGGCCTCTCAAAGCTCGAACCGGTTGATGTTGGCTACGCGGGCAGTGTCGATCCGCCGGAACCTGTAGATCAGTTTATGGAACGCTTGGCAAGTGCGGTGGGTCAACCCGTTGAGGCGTTTCGTTTCGGCACCGACAGGGTCGCACGCGTGGCTCTGATCTCGGGTGCTTCGGGGGCGAGCTATCCCGAAGTCGTTGCCGCTGGCTGCGACACATTTGTAAACGGGGACCGTCAAGAGAACTTGGTACGGGAGTACGAAGAATCAGGTCTCAACCATCTCTTTGCCGGGCACTACGCGACAGAACGTTTTGGACCGCAGGCGCTTGGCGCGTGGTGCGCCGCGAACTTAGACGTAGAGACGCGCTTCATCGACATCCCCAATCCGATCTAGGCCGCGTTAGCGTTGCAGCGCGTGATCGGTCTCTGCGAGGGCTTCATAGAAACCCATCGCGAGGCATACGGTCGGGCCGTTCAATTGAAGGTCGCCGTGTTCAAGTGCATAAAAGGCTTCGCCACGTTCGTTGTCAGTGCGCCAGATTCGGTACGAGTCTGCCTGGGTGAGCGAGGCGAGAGGCGCCTCAAGTATTTCAACGACTTCGCCTGGGCTGGGAGTGAGCTCGAGAGGGGGCGTGACCAGGCCGACCACGGGCGTGATGCAAAAACCTGACTGTGTGTAGTACTGCCCGAGTGAACCGAGGACCCGAACCTGCTCGGGCGGCAAGTCGATCTCTTCGTGGGCCTCGCGCAGGGCGGTTGCAATGGCGTCCCGGTCTTCGGGGTCGCTGCGGCCTCCCGGGAAACAGATCTGGCCTGGATACGAGATGTCTTCGTGGCGACGCGTGAAGAGCACGTGGAGTCGTTCGGGATACTGAACGATCGGGATCAAGACCGCCGCGGGTGTGGCCGTGGCTTTTACGGCTTCGCTTACGGGTGGCTCACGGTGGTAGTTGCGAATGGGGGCCGGAGCGCGTCCTCGCTCCGTGGCAAAATGCGCTTCTAAAAGTGATACGCTCGGCGCGAGATCCACGGGCCTGAATGCGGGTTCGGTTTCTTTGATTTTTTTGGCTTCTTCGGTTTCCAAGGCCGCATCATAACCGTGTGCCAGCGCTTTGCCCGGTACCCCGTTCAGTTCGCGTCCAATAAACTGAGTCTCAACAAAATACGATTATCGCAACTTCGGAGTCTCGACCTATGTCCACCACCTTCTTATGCCTCGCGCTTTTCGGCGCGCTCATGACCGCAAACGCGTTTGTCGCGCAGCGACGCATTACGCCATTCATCATTCCGAGCTTCTTTGCGGGGTGGTTGGTTTCCGAACTCCCGCTTCATCATCTCATCTGGCAAGCGATTGCGACCGCGGGGTTTGTTGGCGCTGGTGCGCTCGAGTCCTGGCAGGGATGGCTGGGCTTGCTTGTTACGATCGGATCTTGGCTAGGGCTTCTGGCCCTGCGTCCCATCGCAGAACGCGCGACGGGCATCGTCGAAGAGTCCCTCGCGTCCGCACTCGGCGCGGACTATCGATCGAGCTGGACCGATGAAATCCAAGCTGCGATGACGGTCCCCGCGACAGCGGATCGGCTGTTGTGGGCGTTCAAGATGCAGCACCCGGACGTGAAGGTGACCCGCGACGTTCCCTACATC
>JASDVE010000260.1:1913-3542 GCA_041891195.1 Myxococcota bacterium
ATGCTCGACATTTATGCTCCAAAGAACCCGCTCCCGGGCATGTCCCCCGCGCCCGTCTTGCTGCAGATTCACGGGGGCGGTTGGATGATTGGCAACAAGAAAGAACAAGCGCTTCCGCTCATGAACTTGATGGCCGCGCGGGGTTGGGTCTGCGTCGCGGTGAATTACCGTCTCAGCCCGAAGGCGACGTTTCCCGATCACTTGCTGGACGTGAAACAGGCCGTCCGCTGGATTCGCGAAGAAATTGCCAACTACGGCGGCGATCCCAACTTCATCGTCGCAACCGGTGGCTCCGCGGGCGGTCACCTTTCTTCGCTGTTGACCCTCACCGCAAACGATCCGGCATACCAGCCGGGCTTCGAGAATGTGGACACGTCGATGAACGGTTGTGTGCCGTTTTATGGTGTCTACGATTTTTCGGACACGTACAGCATGCAGGTCCACAGCGGACTCACCGAAACCATCGAAAAGTACGTGCTCAAGGAAAAACTCACGGACAATCGCGATGCGTTCTTGGCCGCATCGCCGATGCACCGAATCCACAGCGACGCTCCGCCCATGTTCGTGGTGCATGGAGACCAGGACAGCCTGGCTCCGGTAGAAGAGGCCCGTCAGTTCGTGAAACTTTTGCGAGAGACCTCGAAGTCGCCAGTCGCCTACGCGGAGATTCCGGGCGCACAACACGCGTTCGACATCTTTCATTCACCCCGGAGTGCGATCGTAGTTGAAGGCGTTGCGCGGTTCCTTGGGACGCTGCATTCAGACTACAAGCGGCATGGCGCAAATTTTAATCGAGGGACGCTCCCACCAGTTTCTCACTGACATCGAAGAGCTGCTTCGCGTCTTCGTCATTTACGGCATCGCCGCGGGTAGGGTTGGGCGCGCAGTTGTAGTAGTAGCCGCCGGTCTTCCCCTCGACAGCCTTGGACGTACACAGGTAGATCCCCGTCTCCGCACCCTTGAGTGTGCTGCGGGCGATGGGCTTGATCAGCGTCATCGCGACGCGTCCGATGAAACCGTTGTTCTTCGCGAAATCACTGCCCACCATGCCCGGATGAAATGCGTTGACAGTGATGTTCGTGTGGGCGATCCGCTTGGCGAGTTCACGCGCGAATAAAATGTTCGCGAGCTTGGATGATCCGTACGCGCCAAAGGTTGTGTACTTGGTCTCGCATTGGAGGTCGTCGAAGTTGAGTCGTCCACCGGCGAACTTGTACGCGTCTGAAGCGGTGCAGACGACGCGCGCCGCGGGGGCCCGATTGAGGGATTCCATCAGCAGAACCGTGAGCAGGAAGTACCCCAGATGGTTGACACCGAAAGTGGTTTCGAAACCGTCTTCGGTAGTCGTGCGTTGTTGCATGACGACCCCAGCGTTGTTGAATAGGACGTCGAGGGGAAGCGTCTTTTCGTTGAAGCTTGCGGCGATGGCTCGGATGTCCGCCAAGGAGGCCATGTCGCCGACGTAGAGACTGCAGTCGTCGCGCCCAGTCTTGCGCTTGATTTCTGCGATGAGTTTTTCGCCCTTGGGACGATTGCGGCAGACGACCGAAATCGTGGCCCCCATCTCGGCGAGCTTGATGGCGCCCGCACGGCCCAAACCCGCAGTGCATCCCGTGACCATCACCTGCT
>JASDVE010000261.1:0-6176 GCA_041891195.1 Myxococcota bacterium
CTATCGCAGTATCACCGAGGTTAGATCCCCTTCGAATAACGACATTCTCGGCTATCACGTCGACGTGCTGGGTTGGGCCGAAGTGACAAGAGTAGAGGACGAATCGAGCGTCGCGGTGATTCGCGTTTCACTCGATGGCGCAGTCAAAGGCGATCGCGCAATGCCCCGCTACCAGCCGCCGACGGACGTCGCGGTCAAGTACGCGGAAGAGGGCATTGATGGCCAAATCGCATTCTTACCTTCGAACCGCACCCTGATGGGAACCACGGACTACGTCTTTGTGGACCTGGGTGCCGTACACGGCGTGGAAATTGGGACGGATCTCGAGGTTTACGATCCGGGCACGTACGAAATGGACAACACCCGGAATTCGAAGCGAAAGACGCCCGATCGCGTCATTGCAGATCTAGTGGTGATCACAGTTCAGGAAGAGACTGCGGTGGCATTCATTGCTCACACCCGACGTGAACTTGCAGTCGGGGATTCGGTGCGCGGAGCGACAGGAGACTTCTCGGCCGCGTTCTAGTTGGGACGTCGTTAGTCAAGTACCTTCGCGGCTTCGCGTGTCGTTAAACACGGCGCGCGAAGCTGCAGTAAGTGCGCTATTCAGGATTTTCCCGGTCCCGGGGAGTTCCTTTTTTGTTTCTATCTCCGCAAGCGAAGCACGGCGGGTCCACCGCATTCGAAGTCCTAGACCCCTCCTCAGCCGATCCGAACGAGCGCAACGCACTTCGCGATTGGCTGCAGCTGCAGGCAACGCTGGGTCTGTCACCGCAGGATGCACTCGCGTGTTTAAGGCGAGCGAAAAACCCGCGCGATGCGCGAACGCTTAGCGGGGTTCCGCCGAAGCTCAGCGCCAAGCGACTCGACGCTGCGATCGCCACGCTCAAGCAACGCGGTTACCGCGCATTGCCGATTACGTCGCAGCGCTACCCGGCGCCGCTTCTGGCGGTTCCCGATGCACCCCCACTCCTTCTCGTTGCGGGAGATATTGGGCGGCTCACCGGCTCACTGGTTGCAATCGTGGGCGCGCGCGCAGCAACGGTCTACGGGCTCGAACTCGCCCGTTCTCTCGGAAGGAGCTTGGCGGAAGCCGGTGTGACAGTGGTCTCTGGGCTCGCGCGGGGAATTGATGCTGCAGCGCATCGCGGGGCACTCGAAGCCGGGGGGGTCACGCTTGCAGTGCAAGCCTGCGGCCCCGATCGGATCTATCCAGCCGAGCATCGCGGGCTTGCGGGGCAGATCGCCGAGCGAGGTGCACTCATGACCGAGCTTCCAGTGGGCACACCTCCCAGGCCTCCGTACTTTCCGCTGCGCAATCGACTCATCAGTGGCTTGTGCTCATGCATCATCGTTGTTGAAGCGCGAGAGAAGAGCGGCTCGTTGATCACCGCGCGCCACGCTCTCGATCAGGGGCGCGACGTGATGGCCGTCCCCGGTCCGATTACCGCACCGACCAGTCGCGGACCCAACCGGCTGATTCGCGACGGGGCCACGCCCATTCTCGACATGGATGACGCGCTCGAAAGTCTGGGGTTGCCGATTCCGAACACCGAACCCGTCGTTTGCGATGAAGACCGGACGGGTCTCGGTTCCGGAGGTCGAGCCATTTTGAACGTGTTGTCTCGCGGTGCGCTGTCTCGGGACGAGTTGGGGCGGAAGCTTCGGGGAGATCCGCGTCAACTCGATCTCGACCTGATGGACCTGCAACTGCACGGACGGGTACACAAGGACAGAGATGGTCGCATGGTCAAAGCGATGGACCGCGGAAAGACCCGCACAGGTGAATCCGGAGGGTAGCGTCGGAGGTGAAGGTGGAGTGAGGTTGAAGCGACGGTGGGCTATGTTGGCCCCGAGCGATGGATGCGGGCGCCTCACAACGTCAACATTTTACATCGAACGATCTCCTCTCTTTGGTAAGCCCCAAGCCCTGTCAGCCCCAACTCCAACAAGCCCCAAGTTCCCACGACCACAAATCACTAAGACCGCTCGATTCCCTGCGCGCAGCTCGCGCACTTCGCGACGGAGGCCCGTTTGTCCGAGACGTCCCAGCCCGATGCCAACCCGCCCGTCGATTTTGCGGGAACTCATGTGCTTGTTGTGGGGGCTGGACTTGCTGGGTGCGAGGCCGCGTGGCAAGTCGCGGAACGGGGCGGGGCGGTCACGCTTGTCGAAATGAAGCCCGACCAAATGTCCCCGGCTCACCAGTCGAAAGACATGGCAGAGCTCGTGTGCAGCAACTCGCTTCGCGGTGCAGGGCTTCACAACGCTGTCGGACTGCTCAAAGAAGAAATGAGATTGCTGGATTCCTTGACCCTGCGCGCCGCGGACGCGACTGCGGTGCCCGCCGGCCGGGCGCTGGCCGTCGATCGTGACGATTTCTCTCGTTTCATTACCGAAGCGATACATGACCATCCGCGCATTCAGGTCGAAAACCGCGTGGTGGAAGAAATCCCCGACGACGACACGGTGGTGCTGGCGACGGGGCCGCTTACGGCTTCCTCTCTCGCGGCTTCGTTGCAGAGTTTGCTCGGTGACACGTCGCTCTACTTCTATGACGCCATCGCACCAACGGTCTACGCAGATTCGATTGACATGTCCGTGGCCTTTCGCGCGTCGCGCTACGAAGAAGGCGAGGGCGACTACATTAATCTGCCGTTGTCGCGCGAAGACTATGAGCGCTTCGTGTCAGCGCTTGTCGACGCGGACACGGTGCCACTTCATTCGTTCGAAGCCGCCCTTTATTTCGAAGGCTGTCTTCCAATCGAAGAAATGGCGCGTCGCGGTCCGCAGACCTTGTCCTTTGGTCCCATGAAACCCGTTGGATTGCGTGACCCGCGTACGGGCAAGCGACCCTTCGCAGTGGTTCAGCTTCGCCACGAAGATCGCGGTGGCATTCTCTACAACTTGGTTGGTTTTCAGACCAAGCTACGAATCTCGGACCAGAAGGAAATCTTGCGCCGCTTGCCGGGACTCGAAAAGGCAGTGTTCGCCCGCTTTGGAACGGTGCACCGTAATACGTACGTCAATGCCCCGCTCAACCTTGCTCCGAACCTCGAAGTCAAAGCACGCAGCGGTTTGTTCCTGGCTGGACAAATGGCCGGGGTCGAGGGATACGTCGAGTCAGCGGCACTCGGTTGGCTCGCTGGGATTTCCGCGGGTTGCTCGGCAAGTGGTCAAAGCTTTCCCGAGCCTCCTATGGGGAGCGCCCATGCCGCGCTTGTGGGGCACCTTATCAACGGGAACCCCGACAACTTTCAACCCATGAACGTGAACTTCGGCTTGTTTCCTCCGCTGTCCGACGCGGTGGTGCGCGGACCTTCGGGCAAGCGCAAAAAAATTCCTCGTGCCGAAAAATCTCGCCTGATGGCGGAGCGCGCGATCGAAGGCGTCACGAAGTACCGAGACATCGTTGGGGGTGTCGTCTCGTGATGACATGGGGCCGCGCGATGAATCGATACAGCGTGCACCTTGGCGTTGAGAGAAATATGTCTCCCAATACCGTGCGTGCCTATATCGCTGACGTGCGGCAGCTTGAAGCTTTCTTAAAGGCGGACGCGCTCGGTGTAGAGCGCGAGGCGCCCGCTCTGTCGACGGTCACAGCACGCGAGGTACGCCGCTGGCTCGCACAGTTGCATGGGACGTGCAGTGCCGCGACCCACGGTAGAAAACTGGCGTCGATTCGGTCGTTCTTTCGTTTCCTTGTGAATGAGGAAGCTGTGTCGCGCGATCCGACGGAAGGGGTCCCCGCGCCCAAGACGCCACGGCGACCGCCGCGGCCGCTTCCGGTAGACGACTGTCACGTTCTATTGTCCGACCCACCGGCGATTGGCAGAGGGGATGATCAAGACGAGGGGCGCGTGTTCGAGGCGTTAATTGCCTTGCGCGACCGGACGATCGTAGAATTTTTATATGGCACCGGCATCCGCGTTGGTGAGCTCGTGTCTCTCGACGTTCGCGACCTCGAACTTGCAAGCGGCCAGGTGCGCGTGCTCGGGAAGGGGCGCAAAGAGCGCGTCGTACCCATTCCGAAGTTGGCGCGCGATGTTCTTGGTCTCTGGCTCGAGGCGCGGTCTCGGCCCGGAGTACTCGGGGAACCGTTGTTTATCGCGTTGCGGCGCGAACCGTTAAAAAAGCCCAAACGCCTAGGCGACCGCGATGTCCGCCGGATCTTGACCGCTCGAGCGCGAGCGGCTGGGATCGCGGATCGCGTGCATCCCCATCGGTTGCGCCACAGCTATGCCACGCATCTGCTCGACATGGGTGCCGATCTGCGGGAAATTCAGGAACTGTTGGGGCATTCGTCACTATCGACCACGCAGAAATACACGGCGGTTTCGATTGAGCAGTTGCGCCGCGTTTACGATGCGGCGCATCCGCGTTCGGGGGGCGGGGCGTCAGGTGGGCGAGGTGCGTCCAGCCCTCGACCCCGCAAGAGCTGAACACACACGTATGAAACGACCGCGAACTGCGTTACGTAAATCCATAGACTAAAGATACAAGGAACGGATTGGGTATGACCCCCGAGCAAAAAATTCGATCGACCACAGTACTTGCTGTTCTAAAAGACGGCGGTATCGCAATGGCGGCTGACGGCCAGGTGACCGTCGGGGATACGGTGATGAAAGTGGGCGCCGAGAAGGTCCGTCTCATCTCCGGGGACCGGGCGGTGGTGGGCTTCGCCGGCGGGGCGGCCGACGCGTTGACTTTGCTCGAGCGACTCGAAGCGAAACTCGAATCCTATCCCGGGAACATCCGCCGAGCCGCAGTTGATCTCGCCCGCGACTGGCGCACGGACCGCATGCTGCGCAAGCTCGAAGCGATGATGCTGGTCGGTGATGCCAATACGTTGCTCGTGGTGTCGGGCAATGGTGATGTGATCGAGCCCGACGACGGCATCGCGGCGATCGGGTCGGGTGGGGCGTATGCTTTGTCCGCGGCACGAGCGCTGCACCGACATACGGACCAGAGTGCGGAGCAGATCGCACGTGAAGGTCTGCAGATCGCATCGGAAATTTGCATTTACACCAACGACAACATCAAAGTGGTCACCCTCCCATGAGCCAACTCAAAAGTTTTACTCCACGCGAAATTGTTTCTGAACTCGACCGCTATATCGTGGGCCAACGCGACGCGAAGCGCGCCGTTGCTATTGCGTTGCGCAACCGCTGGCGTCGGCAGCAAGTTCCCAAAGAACTCCGGGACGAGATCGCACCGAAAAACATCATCATGATCGGCCCGACCGGCGTCGGGAAAACGGAGATTGCCAGAAGGATTGCTCGGTTGTCAGAGGCCCCTTTTATCAAGGTTGAAGCGTCCAAATTTACTGAGGTCGGTTACGTCGGCCGCGACGTCGAGTCGATCATCCGCGATCTCACCGAGCTTGCTGTGACGATGGTGACGGAAGAAGAGCAACAAGCGGTGCGGAGCAAGGCGGAAGATCTCGCCGAAGAGCGCGTGTTGGACGCGCTGCTCCCTCCTCACGCCGCGCCTGCACCAATCGCGGGACCCCATGTCGTTGACAGTACGGGCGAGGTCGAAAACCAAGAGTCGCGGGAAAAGCTCCGGAAACTTCTGCGGCTCGGTGAACTCAACGACCGCGAGATCCAGGTTGAACTGCGCGACGACTCCGGGGGTCCTTCGATGTCGATCATGACGCCCCAGGGCGTCGAAGAAATGGGCGTCCAGTTTCGCGATCTGATCGGGGGCATGATGCCCAAGCGAACCAAGAATCGACGCATGAAGGTCGCCGAAGCGCTTGCTGCGTTTAGCCACGAAGAAGCGCTTGGCTTGGTTGACATGGACCGAGTTCGCGAACTCGCGGTCGAACGTGTTGAGCAGAGTGGCATCGTGTTCATCGACGAAATCGACAAGGTCGCAACCGGGCAGGCTTCGAGTCGCGGACCGGATGTTTCACGCGAGGGAGTCCAGCGCGATTTGCTGCCTATTGTTGAGGGTTCAACAGTGCAAACCAAACAGGGGCCGGTGCGCACTGACCACATTCTGTTCATCGCGGCGGGCGCGTTTCATTACGCCAAGCCATCGGATTTGATTCCCGAGTTACAAGGACGTTTTCCGATCCGGGTCGAACTCGCGAGCTTGGACCGGGACGATTTGGTCCAGATTCTCACCGAACCCCAAAACTCTCTGGTTCGTCAGTACGCTGCGCTGATGAA
>JASDVE010000261.1:6186-15987 GCA_041891195.1 Myxococcota bacterium
GATGAAGACTGAAAACATCAGCTTGGAATTCGAGCAGGAAGGCATCGACGCGGTCGCAGATATCGCGGCGTCAGTGAATGAACGCAGCGCCAATATCGGCGCGCGGCGCCTCCACACGGTGATGGAAAAGCTACTCGATACCCTGAGTTTCGATGCCCCCGATATGCCGCCGACTAAGGTGAGCGTCGATCGCAAGATGGTAGAGGAGCGTCTCGGGGATTTGGTCGAGGATCATGATCTTTCGCAGTACATTCTGTAGCAACATTGGGTCGTTGGGTTGTTGTAGGACGAAGTGCGACGGACGGATGTAGTGCTGAAATCGCTTTTAGGTTTGCTTTGGATCCGGGGGAAGCGTGGCCAATCAAAGAGCAAGTGTGCTGGTTGTGAGCGACGAACGATTTCTGCGCGGAGCAGTTAGAGACGCACTTTCAGAGAACGGCTTCAACTGCACGAGTTGCGAGCGCGGCGAGACGGCGATGACACTCGCGGCGGCACAGTCGTTCGCTGTGGCGATCGTCGACGTGCGCTTGTCCGAGATGAGCGGTGTTGAACTTCTCAAAGCGTTGCGCTTCGCCCAGCCCGACATGCAGGTCATCGTGCTCTCGTCGGCGCAGGATAAAGAACTCGTCCTCGACGCTTTGCGGAGCGGAGCCGTGGAATACTTGGGAAAACCGCTTCACGATGAGGAGTTGATTCTCGCAGTACAACGGGCGGCCGCAGTCAACGGTCTTTCGCTCGGCGAACGTCGCCTGGGCGCCCGACTCGACGACCTTGCGGCGCGGATCGAGGGCTACGCCCGGGTTGTGAACTGTGCGCGCGCAGAAGCGCGGCACCATGTGATTTGTGACGAAGCCGCGCTCTTGGTGGCCCATGCTCTCGGCGCCCAGAAGTCATCGTTGCTTCTGCTCGATCGCGAGGGCAGCCATCTCGAAGTTGTGGCGCTCGTGGGGAGCGAACTCGAACGGGACCAAATCGATCCGATCAAAATTGGGCGCGGCATTGCGGGGCGTGCGTTCGAAGACGGAATCCCCATGGTGGTCTCGGACGTTCGCGCCGAGAGTCACTTTGCTGAGGATCTGGCTCCAGACCGATACGCCACGAATTCCTTCGTTATTGCGCCGGTCGCGTTGCCAACCCGCCAGTTCGGTTTGCTTTGCGCAACGGATCGCAGCGACGGCGGCGAGTTCGATCTCGAAGACCTCGCGGTACTGCGGGCGCTCGCGATCCAGGTCGCGGAACGGTTAGACCGGGAAGCCGACGGGCGCGTCGAGTTCGCGCCGGTGCTGGACGCAGCGACTCATGATTCCACCGCATTATTTGCGGATGACTCGCTCCTCGATCTCGCAGTCGATGAGCCTGACGCGCTGCTACTCGGCGGGGACACTCGTGAGCGCGACGCCGAAATCGCGCGGGCCATTTGCGACGTGATGTCGAACGAGGTTGACCCCGCCAATCTGATCCCGAAAGTGCTTCACACGATTGAACTCGCTCTCGATGCCGACCCGGTTTCCCTCTACTTGATCAATGCGCAGACAGGGGAGCTATTCCTAGAAGGGACAGGGACGCGCGGTCTGCGGGTCGACCGAACGGTAATACCGGTGGGACGCGGGCTCATGGAAGGTGTGCTCGTGCGCGGGCAACTTGTCGCGGTGTCAGATCCAGAACAAGACCCGCGTTACGATGCTTCCGTCGATGCTCCAGTAGACGAGAAGCCGGGGGCATTGCTGGCGGTTCCACTCAAGCTTCGTGGCAAGTCGGTCGGCCTGTGCCGGCTCCACTTCGCGCAAGGCTCGGTGATCTCCGCGGGTACGGGCGAAATGCTGGCCGCAGTACTGTCTGCGGCGGTTCGCAACGTGCTTCTGTACCGTAGTTTGCTGGAAAGCATCGAAGAAGTTGCCCAAGTACGTCGTGAGGCGAAAAGCCAAACCCAGAGTGTCCGCCCGTAAGCTGCGCGTACCCGAGCCGTGCTTGTCTTGTTCGCAGGCCGATTGATCGCAAGCCGTAGGAAACCCAAAGATGGAAGAGCTCGTCGACAAAGCGAAGGTCTTGATCGAAGCGTTGCCTTATATGCAACGTTTCGTGGGCAAGACCATTGTTATCAAATACGGCGGCCACGCCATGAAGGATCTCGCGCTTCGACGTTCCTTCGCGACCGACGTTGTGCTGCTCAAGCATATTGGTGTGCGCCCGGTCATTGTTCACGGAGGCGGGCCGCAGATCGCAGCGACGCTCGATCGCCTCGGCAAAAAAAGTGAGTTTGTCGGAGGGCTGCGGGTTACTGACGACGAGACAATGGAAGTTGTTGAGATGGTGCTCGGGGGCACAGTCAATCGCGAAATCGTCGAACTGATTCAGCAAGCGGGAGCGTCTGCGGTGGGGCTCACCGGGAGTGATGGGGCATTACTGCGCGTTCGGGAAAAACTTGTAGATGGAAAGAGCTTGGGCCGAGTAGGCGAAGTTGTGAGTGTCGACCCGTCGGTGATTGAGGCCGTTGCCGAGTCCGGCTTTGTGCCCGTCGTTGCGCCCATCGGGGCGGACAACGCGGGGCTTACCTACAACGTCAACGCGGACGAAGCCGCAGGAGCGATTGCAGGGACGCTATGCGCCGAAAAGCTGATTCTCCTGACTGACGTGGACGGTGTGCTCGACCCGCAAGGGGAGCGTCTGAGCACGTTGTCCGTCGAAGAGGTGCGCAAGCACATCGCCGAGGGAACGATCAAGGGCGGCATGATTCCGAAGGTTCGTTGCTGCATGGACGCGTTGACCCGTGGCGTGTCGCGAACGCATATTGTGGATGGCCGCGTCCTCCACGCGGTGCTGCTCGAAATTTTTACCGATGACGCAGGGGTCGGCACACTCTTGGTGCCTTGATGCCCATCGCATGATTCATGACTAGTGACGACGGAGAGAACCATGGCGGAACACAACGCAAGGAAACTTCGCGGCTTCATTTCGGTAGCGGACTACCGGGCCGATGAGCTGCTCGACCTGCTCGACCGGGCTACGCACCTGAAACGGCTTCATCACATGGGCGAAAGCCGCCAATCTCTTCGCGGGAAAACCCTGGCGATGTATTTCGAAAAACCGTCGCTGCGCACCCACGTCACGTTCGAAGCGGGGATCAGTCAGCTCGGCGGCCATGCGATCTTGTTGCGACCGGAACAAGTCGGGATCGGTACCCGTGAGACACCCCAAGACGTAGCGCGCGCTTTGTCGCGATGGGTCCATTGCATCATGGCTCGGACTTTTAGCCACAGCCTTGTCGAACAGCTTGCCTGCGAGGCGGACATTCCGGTTATCAATGGCTTGACGGACTTTCTGCATCCGTGCCAAGCCATGGCGGACCTGCTTACGATCCGGGAGAAGATGGATCCACAGCAGTCGACCCTCGCGTACGTCGGTGACGGCAATAACGTGGCGCATTCCCTCGTGTTGCTCGCTGCGGTGCTGGGCTTTCGCCTGCAACTTGGGACGCCGTCTACCCACGCCATTTTGCCGAAAATTCGACAGCAAGCAGACGAGTTGGCCAAGACGAGCGGTGCTGTGATCACTTGGTCTGAAGATGCGCGTGATGCCGTCAAAGGTGCAAATTTCGTTTACACAGATACGTGGACCAGCATGGGCCAGGAAGACGAGTCGATTCTTCGCCGGAAAATTTTCGCACCCTATCAAGTCAATTCAGCGCTTCTCGAAATTTGTCCAGAAGCTTGGGTCATGCACTGCATGCCGGCGCACCGCGGCGAAGAAATCACCGACGAAGTGGTCGATGGGCCACGAAGTCTGGTCTACGACCAGGCCGAGAATCGGCTGCACGCGCAAAAGGCGATTCTCGAACACCTGATGGGCTAGGAGTCTGCGGCCCAGTTCAACGAACAATGTATTTCCCCTAGGGCGACGCTTCCAAGCCGACCCGCGGGCTTGATCCCGAGGCCGCAGGGCTGCCGGAAAACTGCAGTCGCCTTGCATTCGTTCGGGGCCCGCCGCCCGCTGCGTATTTTCCCACGTCCGGTACCGCACATCACCGGTTTGCTCATCTTTTGCATTCGGCTCACCGATGAATGTGCCGTGAGCTGGGCGAAGGCTCGGACATCCGGGAGATGGTTGGATGCTCGATAGTGAGGTGACGGAAGAAGATTTGCTGCGAGTACCAAGACTCGTATTGGATTGCGATCCGGTATCGCTCGAACTTTCGCCCACGGAAGGGTTTTTGCTCTCGAGAATAGATGGTCAGACTTCGTGGAAGCTCTTACGGGAGATCGGCGCGCAAACGCCGAGCGAAGTGGACCAGTGTATTGAAGAGTGGCTGATGCTGGGCGTGATCGACATCGACGGCCGACCGCCGCGGGTAAGGCGCAGAGAGGGTGCGATCCGCGAAAGGGCGAAGCCGAAGCTGGCGATGGCCCCGGAGACGATCGACGAAAGTCTGATTGATCCAAGTCTGGACATGAAAGAAGAGGTTCAGCGAGAGATGCTCGAATTTGAATTGCGCTTGGAAGAAAACTGCTTCGATCTGTTTGGCGTGAATACGGCGGCGAGTGCGGCAGAGATTAAGCGCGCGTACTTCAGACTCGCGAAACGTTTTCATCCCGATCGCTATTTCCGAAAGAACATCGGTCCCTATGGAGACCGACTCCACAGAATCTTTAAGCGCGTTTCCGAGGCGTATGAGCTGTTGAGTGATCCCGCGAGTCGCAAGGAAATTGAAACTAGCGTGTTGCGCGAGGTTCGAACGGAAACGCAGAGCCAGACAGCGATGCCATCGTCCTCCAATGAAACTGCCCCGAAGGCACCCCTGACGCCCATCGAACGGCTTCGCCAGCGCATGCCCTTTCGCGTGCCGGAGGACGTTCGCAATCGAAAGTCGGCAAAAGGCGATGAGTTTTTTTGCGCAGCACAGCTATCGACCAAGACGGGACGACACGCGGAAGCGGCCGCGAATATGCGGCTCGCAGTGGCTTTTGATCCCTTCAACCGAGAGTACAAGCGCGTACTCAGTGGAATGCAGTCGGAGATCGCGTCGGAAAACATCGAAAGCATGCTGAAGGCAGGGATGGAGAAGCTAAGTGCCAGCGAAATTAGTGACACAAAGAGGCAGACGGACGAACTGCTCCTCTACCGACCCAACGATGCCGAAGCACTGAACCTTGCCGCCCGGGTTTATGTTGAACTTGAAGACGCAGAGCGGGCGCACGAATACTGCGCCCGCACCCTCGAACTTGAATCCGACAACGCCGTGTATCACGTCACGATGGCGATGGTGCATAAGCTTAGAGGCAACAAAGGTCATGCGGTCGCCGAGCTCAACCAGGCACTCGCACTGAATTCGAGCAATCAAGAAGCTCACGAGATTTTAGAAACTCTGAAAATCAAGCCGCGTCGATCTTCGGCGAACGGAGGGTGAAATGGGTCGTGTAATTGGGATCGATCTCGGGACTACGAATTCGTGTGTCGCCGTCGTAGACAACGGTCAGGCGGCAGTCGTGCCGAATACCGGTGGCTACAAGACGACGCCGTCAATCTTTGCGATCTCGCAGGATGGCAAGCGCTTGGTGGGGCACCTCGCCAAGCGGCAGGCGATCACCAATTCTAAGGACACGGTGTACGCGGCGAAGCGCCTGATCGGCCGCCGCTCTGATTCTCCTGAAGTGCAGCGATCGATTGATCTATGTCCGTACGACATTGTCCGGGGACCGAACGACGATCCTCGCATCAAGATCGGGAGCAAAACATTCACGTGCCCCGAAATTTCGGGGATCATCTTGCGAGAGATGAAGCGCGTCGCCGAGGAATACCTCGGCGAGCCCGTGCAGGAAGCGGTGATCACCGTGCCGGCATACTTCAACGACACCCAGCGTCAGAGCACGAAGGACGCGGGCAAAATCGCTGGCCTTGAAGTGCTGCGCATCATCAACGAACCCACGGCAGCGGCGCTCGCTTACGGCATGGGACGACAGGCCGACGAGAAAATCGCGGTTTATGACCTTGGCGGCGGCACCTTCGATATTTCGATCCTCGACATGTCGGACGGCGTTGTGGAAGTGCTCGCCACGGCGGGCAATACCTTCTTGGGTGGTGAAGACTTCGACCGACGTGTCGTCTCGCATCTGGTGGAGTGGTTCGAGGCGACCGAAGGCATTGACCTGCGCGTGGATACGATGGCGCTTCAGCGCCTCAAGGACGCGGTAGAGAAAGCCAAGTGCGACTTGTCGATTCGCGAGTGCACGGAGATCAACCTGCCGTTCATTGCGAGCGACGCCCAAGGACCACGGCATCTCAACTATGAGCTCAACCGCGAAACTCTCGAAGGGTTGGTTGACGACATCATCAGTGGAACGCTCAAGAGCGTTGAACAATGCGTGCAAGACGCTGGGCTCGGCATAACCGATATCGATCAGATCGTGTTGGTTGGTGGCCAGACCCGGATGCCGCTGGTGCAAAACGCCGTGGCGGAATTCTTTGGGAAGCGACCTCATAAAGGTGTGAACCCGGACGAAGTGGTTGCGCTCGGTGCAGCGATTCAGGGATCGTCGCTTACAGAGGACGAAGGCAATGTTTTGCTACTCGACGTCACGCCGCTCTCGCTTGGCATCGGAACGTTTGGTGGGCACTTCGCTCGCTTGATCGAACGCAACACCACAGTGCCGGTGACGAAGGCACACATCTTTACGACGACCCGTGATGATCAGTCGGCGGTCAAGATTCGCGTGCTGCAAGGTGAGAGTGATATGGCGCTCGAAAACGACCTGCTTGGTGAGTTCGTCCTTTCCGGCGTTCGCCCCGCACCCAAGGGTGAGCCCGAGATCGAGGTCAGCTTCGACATCGACGCGAATGGCATCGTGAGTGCATCCGCGCGAGACATGGCGACGGGCAAGGAACAGTCCATCACCGTGAATGCGACCGGTACGCTCTCGGACGAAGAAATTAGTCAGATTATTGAAGAGAACGAACTCTACGAGGTCGAGCTAAAGGGATAGGACCGAACCTTTGGCGGACGACGAAACGTCGAGTTTGACGCCCGGTGGGCACCAGCGGGGGAGGGGACCGAAATTGTCTCTGGCTTTGGCGGCGCAATCGTGACGGTCACCGCCCCGGAAACCGGCCGCGCAGCCTCGATCTGGTTGCCTGTCGTCGAGAACTGATTCGCAGTGGTCGAGTTCGGCTGGGTGCTGAAATCGTTCGGCGAGCATGTACACTCCGGCCTCCCAAAAACGGAGGGTCGGCCGAGTGTCCCCGTCAAAATCAGGTAAGAGTGTCAATAGAGTTTGTCTCGCGTATAGCGGAGGTCTTGATACCTCCGTGATTTTGCGCTGGCTGATCGAAGAATATAAGTGCGAAGTCGTCGCCTATTGCGCGGACGTCGGACAGGAAGAAGAGCTTTCGGGGCTTCCCGAAAAAGCGATGGCGAGCGGTGCGGTCGATTGCGTGATCAAAGATCTGCGCGAAGAGTTCGTATCCGACTATGTCTATGAAGCCGTTCGCGGCAACGCGATTTATGAAGGTGTCTACCTCCTGGGCACCGCGCTTGCGCGTCCCCTGATCGCGAAGCATCACATCGAAGTTGCGAAGGAAACCGGTTGTGACGCCGTGTCTCACGGCGCAACAGGCAAGGGCAACGATCAAGTTCGCTTCGAACTGACCTTCCGCGCACTCGCTCCGGAAATTCACAACATCGCACCCTGGCGTGAGTGGGACCTGCGCTCGCGAACCGATTGCATCGCTTATGCGGAGAAGTTCGGAATCCCGGTCGGTGCCAGTGGCGAGAAACCGTTTTCCATGGACCGGAACATGATGCACATCTCCTTCGAAGGCGGGATCCTCGAAGACCCGTGGCGCGCCCCCGACGAAGACATGTTTGTGCTCACGACGTCTCCGGAAAAGGCGCCGAATGAAGGGGTCGAATTGATTCTCGGCTTTGAAGAAGGGCGCGCGGTATCGATCGACGGCGAAAGCATGTCACCGGCGACGCTGCTCACCAAGCTCAACACGATCGCAGGGGCTCACGGCGTGGGTCGAGTTGACTTGGTAGAAAACCGCTTTGTCGGGCTCAAGAGCCGGGGTGTATACGAAACGCCGGGGGGCACGGTGCTGTACGTCGCGCATCGGGCAATGGAGTCGATTACGCTCGATCGCGAGGTCATGCACGAGCGGGACAAGATGTCTCCGCGCTTTGCAGAGCTGATCTACAACGGGTTCTGGTTCGCGCCGGAGATGGACGTGATGCGCGCCACCATCGATGCCACGCAGCGAACAGTGACCGGGGACGTGCGCCTGAAGTTGTACAAGGGGAACGTGACTGTTCTGGGTCGCCGCTCGCCGTACTCGCTTTATTCGGAGAAACTCGTCACCTTCGAAGAAGACGACGGGGCATACGACCAGGCCGACGCAACCGGCTTTATCCACCTGCAGGGGCTAAGGCTCGGCGGGCCGGTCGACTAGTTCGGTGCGCTCGGCGCGCGCCATGATCAACGACTCAAGTGACGAGTTACGCAAGCACGCAACTACTCGAGTCGGTAACTCAGCCCGAGTGACGTGGTGATGTAGCGCAAGCCTTTGAGCTGCCCGAAGGGAAGCATATAGGTCGATTGCAAATTGATCGCCCAGCGCTCGCTGACAAAGTAGTCGACGCCGCCGCCGACTCGCACGGTCGCGGATGCGCCGGTGTCAATGTCGAGGTCGCGGGTGACCATGATGCCCGCGCCACCAATGAGGTGCGGTTGGATGCGGCCTTCGTTCACTGACTTCAAGAGTGAATACAGTGGATAGGTCTTGATGTTGAAGGTGGTCGAATAAACCTTCAAATCGAAGTGGTCGCCGTCGTCGTCGTTGAACTGAAAGCCGTCACTAAATTCGAACTGCAGTTCGAGCCCGACGTACTCAAATGCGCGGCGGCCGAAGATGGCGTTGAAGCCTTCAGCAGTCTTGACGTGACCGTCGACGCGATGAAAGCCCTTTTCCGTGCTGGACTTGCCGATCTTGTTGGCGAAGTCCTCGGCGAGGTAACTGTATCCCACCGAAAAGTACGACCCCCCTTCGACGTAGAAAAGCTCTTCTTCATCGTCCCAGTCATCAGCGATGACCGTGGTGGGCACGACAACCGCGAGCATTCCAACCGCGACCAAGCTCAGCAAACCCGAAATAACCCGTTTCAAAGATGCGTCCCCAAATGTCCTGAGTTCTTTTAATTCTATTCTTGTGCTGGTGTTGTACCGGATTTCGTGTGGATCCGCGCCGGGGCCGAGACGATGAAGGGCAGGCGTTCTGACCGCGAGCCGAGTTTTTGGACATTGGGTCGCGGGCTTCGAGAAAGGTTTTACATCATTCAGACCGGTCGTGGCACAAAAAATTGGAGTCCATGGAGTGCTGCAGTTTCGTCTTGGCCCCAGCGAGAGTTCGGTCAGGTTGAAACCATCGCCGGTTCCTGCTCAATCCGCCCAATCTTCGCGAAAAGCTTAGCGACATCAGCGGCTTCCGGGGTTTGCGCGGAAGAGTCGGCCGATTTTGAGGTCGCTGAGTTCGGGGCGGTAGACCGCCGCCGCCGCACGGCTCGGGGGAAGACAATAAACTGACTGAGAGTTTGCATCCGGATTTCTTGCAATGGGCAGGAGCGTTGTCTAAAAAATGGCCCGAAGCAGGCAGGTGTCTCAATTTCGAACCTTGTTGCGATTGCAGTCATTGCGCCGCGCTAGGTGTGTCTTCTGCGTGCAAATCTTTCTATCATAGAGCGCTAGCGGCTTGACCTACTCATGTGACCATTCGGGCGCATCGGGCGTAGGTGCAATGGCGTCACGTACACGAAACCAC
>JASDVE010000262.1:0-3534 GCA_041891195.1 Myxococcota bacterium
GCACGCAACCCGCCGACCGCGCAATCATATCAATCAAAGGCTGGACACGGCTGACCTTGTTCGAAACGTTTGTGAATGATACGGGCCATCTCACGAATCATCAATTCACTACCGCGCGCGTTCACGTGACAGCACCCGTCGATGTAGAGCGGTTCGGCGACGTCCTTGAATACCATCGTAAGGTCATCGAAAGGAAAGCCTAGTGTTCGCATTCGTTTGCCTTCCTCGATGAGCAGCGGGTAGCCTTTGCGTGTCGGCTGGTCGTAGCCATGGCGTTCGGGGATTGCGATTTCGCGCTCGCCTTTTGCGAAAACTTTGCTTCCAGGTACGCGCTGATTCGGCTGCAAAAAATGAAAAGATGCGATCCCGGCAGCGCTGCTCGCTTCGTGCATGAGTTCCATGGATCGAGACCACACCGCCACCAAGTCATCGTAGTTTTCTCGCTCCGACTTGTAACGCCGGCCGGGGCCATGAACGATGTAGCCGCCGGCGTCCGAACCTTCCTCGATCTGGGAAAGCGTGAGATCAACCATTTTCAATGAAATGCTGCTCCCAAGCGCGCGATCGGCGTAGAACCACAGGGTATTCGCAGTCGCGCTGTAACGAAGCGGGAAGCCGGAAAAGACGGTCGCGAGTTGTTTGCGTTGGCTTCGCCAAAATTCGACCTCACCGATTTCGCGCATCAACCTGACGTCCTTCAAGCCCGCGACGAAGAACTTCCAGTTCCTCGGGTAAAAGGGAAACACGCCGTGCTTTTTATTTTCGGCGATCGGCAACACGACTTCGTTGAAACCATCGAGGGTGATCACAACGTCGATCACTGCCCCGACACTCAAGAAGTATTCAAGCGTCATCAGTTGCTGCGGTTGTTTCACGCCGAGAAGTGCAAGGTTTATGACGCGGACCTTGCGCCCCTTGAAGCAACTTTTCCCCTCGAGTTCCGTTCCAATCAAATGGTCAAGCGCCACGGGCAAAAGACTCGCAACCGAGCCTCCGAAGATTGCCACCACCGCAGCTCGGCTTGGACTATTGGAGCCGTCTCCTCGCTGACCAATGCGAAACGGCGGTGGCTTTCCCATAAAGCCATAGCCGTTGCTTCCGCCCTTGAAGCCCGTGGGCTGGGTGACGAAGCCGAGATAGGGATGCAGAACATGCCAAGGCGACACGGGACCGCGGTCGGCGTTCTCAACAAGTCCAGCCTCGTCGCCTTCGCGAACGCGTTGTCGTTCGGCTTCGGCTTCGGCGAAAGAAAGCAATCGTCCGGTCGCGACCCCATAGGCGGCGAGACTCAAGCACTCCACAAAAAGGCAGAGCACGAGCAACATCGTCCCCAAATAGAGTGTTTTCCTGCCTCTCGAAATCATCCGCCCTCTGCCGCTTCAACGGCAAAGGTAGCCACGGGCCCGCACTCTTGCACAATCGATGTCAAACCCGACGCGAAGTCACTACCTCAATGCAGTCGGTACGCAAAGACGATGGATACCGACGTATGACGCATGCGCGCGAGAGCCAGTGAACGCTATGGTTGCGAGGCTCGTGCGAGGCTCCGCGGTATAGGTGCCATCCGCGACGCGATCGAATCGTTGCGACCCTCACGGTCGACCTTCGATCCAAAATCAGACCCACGACTCTCACCATGTTGAATAAGGTTGACCGTACCATGAACGAATACATCGCCCCCATCGACGACATTTGCTTCGGCCTGAAGCACGCTGCAAAAGTGGCCGACCTGGCGGCCGTGCCCGCCTTCGAAGACCTCGATCCCGACATGATGCGCGACCTGATGACTGAGGTGGGACGCTTCATGTCTGAAATCATCTCGCCTCTCAATCGCATTGGCGACGAAGAAGGTGCGGTCCTTGTCGAAGGTCAAGTGGTTCTTCCGGCCGGATACCAACAAGCATACGACGCGCTTCTCGAAGCGGGATGGAACCGAGTCTCCAGTGCGGAAGAATACGGGGGGGCAGGTCTGCCCTTCTGTATTCACACGACCGTGATCGAAATGTTCAGCGCTGCCAACATGGGCTTCGCAATGTGTACCGGTCTTTCAGACGGCGCGATCCATGCGATCGCAGCGCACGCCACGCCCGAACTCCAGAAGATGTTCCTCGGCAAGCTCACCGAAGGAACCTGGACCGGCAGCATGGACCTCACGGAACCTCATGCCGGAAGTGACTTGGGGCGTTTGCGCTGTCAGGCGAATAAACAAGCCGACGGCACCTATCACATCAAGGGCACCAAGGTCTTCATCAGTTGGGGCGATCACGATCTCACCGACAACGTGATTCACCTGGTGCTCGCCCGCACGTCCGACGCGCCGGCGGGAAGCCGGGGCATATCGCTCTTCATCGTGCCGAAGTACCAGGTCAACCCCGACGGAACGAGCGGGGACGACAACGGAGTCCAGACCGTTTCTCTCGAACACAAGATGGGCATTCGAGTCAGCCCGACCTGTGTGATTTCGTACGGAGAGTTGACGCCTTCCGTCGGTTACCTGATCGGCGAAGAAAACGCGGGCCTCTCCTACATGTTCACCATGATGAACCGCGAACGGATCTTCGTTGGCAATCAAGGACTCGCGATTTCAGAGCGTGCTTATCAGCAGGCACTCGAATATTCTCGCGAACGCGTGCAGGGCCGCGCAATTGGCGACAAACTTGGGCCGGGTGAAGACTCCATCATCATCGACCATCCCGACGTACGTCGCATGCTCATCGAAATGAAGGCCAAGATCGAAGCGATGCGGGGGCTGCTCTACGCAACGGCCTCCGACTCCGATATGGCCAACTTACATCCCGACCCCGCAGTTCGCTTAGAGGCGGAAGCTCGGCAAGCTCTCATTACCCCCGTCGTCAAAGCATGGCTATCCGATACGGGTGTCGATGTCACGTCGACCGCTTTGCAGGTACACGGCGGCGTTGGCTACGTAGAAGAAATCGGCGCAGCGCAGCACTACCGCGACGCTCGAATCGCTCCAATCTACGAAGGTACCAACGGCATCCAGGCCACGGACTTGACGATGCGCAAACTTCGACTCGGCGATGGCCAAGTTGTTGCGGCGTACCTCGATGAACTTCGCGCGGTAGCCGACGGCCTCGAAGCCAAGCCCGCACTTAAAGACACCGCGGATGGCATGCGCACGGCAATCGAAGCCCTCGCGGAAGCCACCGAATGGCTGTCGCTTCGGATCGGGTCGGAATCACAATCCGTCGCCGCAGGCTCCACGCCTTACTTGAACTTGTTCGGCACGGTCGCGGCTGCGGGCGCCATTGCAAAACTGGCAATCGCAGCTTGCGAAGAAGACTCAGGAGAATGGAGCAAGACGTTCCTGGACAGCCGTGTGTTCTTGGCGCGCTTCTTCATTCAACAGCTTCTGCCGCCTGCGGTTGGCCTCGTGCCATCGATCACTTGCGGTGCTGAAGCGCTGTTCGAACTCGACCCGGCCGCGCTATAGGCGTTGCAGTCCTCGTGCGAGCCCGCGGTATTTGGTGTCTTGCGCTTCATGTCTAAGCCTTCAAGTCGAGATCTCGATGT
>JASDVE010000263.1:0-7081 GCA_041891195.1 Myxococcota bacterium
GCTGTTCAAAAGCCGAACCGCGGCCAATGCAGACGGTTGACCAAGCAGATCGAGACTCATTCCCACACTGTAGCGAGAGCGCAGATCCGGGGCAATGCGATGTGGGCGGGCGCAACTCAAGCGCATATCAATCGTCTCGATCAGCGGCGCATGAAGCTCTGCCCCGATCTCTATTCGCCGAGCGCTCGCGCTCAGGCGCTTGAAAAAATGAAGCAGTTCGCGAAGATGGCAGCGCAAGCTGCAGTTAGCTTCTTCACGCTGGGTGGCATGTAGCGCGCTCCGGTTTTCGTGCCGCGGAACTACATTCAGTTTCGTACTGTCTATTTCGTGTGAGCCATTCGTAAGGCTCGAGTTGCGTCTCGCGGTCTGCGCGGCGCTCGACGACGTGCGATACTTGCCAATTCGTGGGCGAGGCTTCAACTTGGTTGGACTTCGGAACATGAGGCGAACGGTGTAGGAGCTGAGATTCGGATGCGGGCAAAAACAATGACATATCAGTCTTGCTCCGCGTGGGCATTGCTATGGATCGCGATCTTGGGTGCATCGATCGCGACGGCAGATCGCGGGGCCGATGGCGAATACGACGAGCGCCGGTCTTCACACTTTACGCTCTACCAAGACGTTGACATCGATCGAACCTCGGGCTTTTACGGTTCGCGGCGGTTCGAACTCCAGGTGCTCGATGTCCTCGAAGGCGGGTATCGAAACCTTGAATCTTCGTTGGGCATGCGTCCGCGAAAAAATATCATCGTGACAATTCACGATCCAATTATTTTCGATCAACGGTTTGCAGGCTTGTTCCGTTTCCCCGCCGCGGGCTTTTATGGCGGTACGATCCATATCCGAGGCGACACTGCCGTGACCGACCGGCTGGTTCGCGTGCTCTATCACGAACTGGTTCATGCCGCCTTCGACGCCGAACTCCCCAACACCGCACTGCCTGCCTGGTTCAACGAAGGCATCGCGGAATGGTTCGAGGCGAGCGCGACGGGCCAATACAAATTGTCCGAACGCCAAAAGCAGGCGCTGGCCAGCAGGGCGCGGGAGCAGCAGCTGTTTGCGCTGTCAGAACTCAGCGGCACCAACCTCGCTTCCCTCGGCCCCAATGCGGCGGGGGTGGCGTACCTAGAGTCCTACGGTTTTATCAATTATCTGGTTCGCGAGCGCGGCGAGTCACGGCTGCGCGATCTTTGTCGACAGCTCATTCGAACCGGAGATCTGCTGGATTCTTTGCGGCGGATTTATCGCAGTGACCTTCAGAAGCTCGAAGACGGATATATGACCGCCCTGCGTGCGACGCCGCGTTGAAGCCAAGGCATTAATCTTCTAGCCTGCTCTTTGTGTTGCAACGAATTGATCGTCTAGGCGCGACCTCGGATGCCGACCTTAGGGGCGGGTGCAACCAAAGTGTCCTGTGTGCTGCGCACGTTCAAAACATTGCGGCAAGCGTTGCGTTGGTTGTCGCCGTGATGAGTGTGCCCGGGAGCGACGCGCACGCACGTCCGGCAGCGCCAATGGGGCTCGATTACGAGTCGGCGTTGACCGACGGCCAGTGGAAGTTGTCGTACATTTACCAGCGCTTTGATCGAAAGGGACTGCGCCGGGGTACGCACAAAGAGAAAGCGAGCGATGCGGCAACAGCAGACCTCACTCAGATTCCAACCGAACTACGCACCGACGTACACACGATTGAGATTCAGCATGCGCCCTTCGAACGGCTGACGGTCGCGATCAAGATCCCGGTGATCAATCATAAAATGAAACAACGTAACTTCGATGCCGGTGGGGATCGCTACACCACCGAGTCAAGCGGCGTAGGAGATATCGAGGTCGTCGGCGTGGTTCCCTTCATGGAAAAGGCGCAAGAAAAGCTCGACGTGCATCTGGGGCTTCGGTTTCCCAGTGGAGAGATCAGCGAACGCGACGACGTGCCTGATGGCGTTGGCGGCGTTGCGCGAGAGTTGTTGCCAAGGTCGATGCAGACGGGAAGTCGCACCGTCGCTGTGGTGACGGGGCTTAGTTACCGAGGTGATTGGGAAGGCCTTGGTTGGGGTGTGCACGGCACGGGCTCGATCGGGTTCGGCGAAAATCATCGAGACTATCGCGCGGGCAACCAGGTAGCGTTTTCGGGTTGGCTCGCCCACGACGTCACGAGCTGGTTGAGTGGCTCATTTCGGCTCGGCTTCGACTACCAGACGCGGTCGCGAGGAAAGCGCCAAGCCGGTCCGGAGAATCATCTCGATTCGTTTCGCAACACAACCGAACACAAAGTTTTGGAAGTTGCACCCGGTGTCAGTGTTGGCGTACCCGGGTTTGAGGGACAGCGCGTTCGCTTCGAAGCGGCTTGGCCTGTATATCAAGACGCTAACGCGACCCAGATCGATCGCGACTGGAACCTTATAGCCGGTTGGGACTGGGTCTTCTAGTCGCCATCTAGACGCAGTACGTGACAGGAAGGAACCGGATGTCATCGAGCCAGCAGCACCTCGCATTCCTGTGCCTAGGGACCATGGGTTATCCCATGGCGGGACACCTTGCGCGGGCGGGGCACCGAGTTCGAGTTTACAATCGAACCGAAACAACTACACGAAAGTGGATCGAAGAATTCGCCAAGCACTCGCCCCAGCATGCGTCGACCCCAGCAGAAGCAGCGAACGGTGCAGACGCGGTCTTTGTTTGCGCCGGCAATGATGATGACCTGCGCGAAGTCGTCCTCGGCGAAGGTGGCGCGCTGGGTGCGATGAAGCGCGGCGCGACCTTGGTCGATCACACAACCGTGTCTCCCAACATCGCACGCGAGATCTACGCCGAAGCCCAAGCGAAGGGGGTTGGCTTCTTGGATGCGCCGATTTCAGGAGGGCAGGCCGGCGCGGAAAACGGGGCCTTGACCATCATGGTGGGTGGAGATGAAGACGTTTATCAACTCGTGGTCCCCTGGCTTGCGTGTTACAGCAAAATGCATTTGCGCATGGGACCTTCGGGGGCAGGACAGCTTACGAAGGCCGTCAATCAGATCTGCATTGCTGGACTGGTTCAAGCGCTTGCGGAAGGTTTGACATTCGCCGAGCGGGCAGGGCTCGACGGCGAACGGGTCGTCGAAGTGATTTCGAAAGGTGCCGCCCAGTCCTGGCAAATGGACAACCGACACAAGACCATGCTTGCGGGGAAGTATGACTACGGATTTGCGGTGGATTGGATGCGCAAGGACCTCGCGATCGCGCTCTCGGTTGCCGAAGAGATCGGTGCGCCACTTCCGGTGACCGCTGCGGTAGACGAACTTTATCGCGAGGTTCAGACGCGCGGCGGAGGTCGGCTAGACACGTCGAGCCTCAAGAGGTTGCTCGACTAGCCGGGGCATGGTTTCTTCTATCTCGCGCATTTGTGCCTGAAGTCGGCAGTGCCGAAATCGACCAACCTAACGAATGATCGAGGGATCACCGATCGTGGCTAACGCTTGTCAGCCTATTTCCGCGCCGTTCGATCGCTGGGCACCCGTTGGCTTGTTTGTCGTGCTGCTTGCATGTGCATCGAGCGCGTACGCCGACCCGGGCTCTGCACAACTCGACCTAGCCACGCAGCGCGCCCAAGCTTTGGAACAAAGCATGATGAGTTGGCGTTTGGCGATCGCGGTCGGGGCTCTCATTGTTGTGGGCCTTCCGATCCTGGTTCGCGCTCGACGCATGAAGCAGGGCACGGAAAAGCGAAGCAACGCAACCTTCGAAACCGCGCGAATCACTGCACTGCTCTTCCTCGCATTCGCTGCCTATTCGTCCTACTACGACTTCTTTCAGCCCAAGTTCGGGATCGGGTTCAAGGACACGGACGTCTATCACTACTACATGGGCTCGAAGTATTTTTCGGAAGTTGGCTACTTCGACCTCTATCACTGTACCTTGATGGCATTGGTTGATTCGGGCGTTGAAGACCGCTTCGACCTGCCAGAAGTTCGCGACATGCGAACGTTGCGAATGCATTCGCCAGAATCGGCGCTCTTCGCCGCCCGCGAATGCAAGCAGCAGTTCGCCCCGGAACGATGGACGTCGTTTACAGCCGACGTTGCGTGGTTTGAAAGCGGGTTCGACGCCCGTCGCTGGCACGTGACGTTGCGCGACCACGGCTACAATCCAAGCCCGGTTTGGAACGCAATTGGCGTGGCGATTACCTCGCGCATCCCGCTCGGTTCAGCGGGCTTCGATTGGCTGATCCGAGGCGACAGGATCCTCATTGCCGCCGCCTTCATGCTGATCGTCTGGGCATTTGGTCTCGAGGTGGGAGCACTTTCAGCGATCGCATGGGGGACTGGGCAGCAGTGGGGGTATACGTGGATCGGCGATTCGCTGCTGCGCAACCTTTGGTTGTTCGCCTTGATTTGCGGGCTGTGCATGCTGCGAAAGAAGTGGAACGTCGTCGCCGGTGCATTTCTTTCGTTGTCGTCGATGCTCCGGATCTTCCCGGGCATCTTCTTACTGGGTGTCTTTTTGCACGCTGGTCTTCGTCGCCGGCTAGATGGGCGATGGTCGACTTTGAGTCGCGAAGTTGCAGTCGGCGCCATTGTCGCTGGCGGCGTGCTCTTCGGGTGGGCAGTTGTTTCTTCTGCTTGGGGAGCTGTCGCGTTCCTTGAGTTTTCAGAAAAGATCGACGTGTTCACCGATCAAAAGTCTCTTAATAAACTCGGTGTGACGTCACTGGTTTGGCGTTCAATCATGATGGGAACGGGGCATATGGTGACGGGGGCGGAGGGGCAACTCACGTTGCTGCCTTTTGCACCGTCCTGGCTGCCCGTTGCGATTCGCGGAGTACAGCTCGCGGTCGTCGTTCCCGCGCTTTTTCTTTATGCACGCGCATTGAAGCGGGTGCAGGCGTGGGAAGCTGCGACACTTTCGTTTGCCCTGATCCCGCTACTGAGCGATCCGGCGAACTACTACTACGGGTTCGTTGTCTGTGGTGCGCTTCTCGCAGGAGGCCGACCGCGTCTCCAGGTCTACATCTTGTGGAGCTGTGTTTTGTGGATCGCAAACTCGCTCTTCTTCTACCGCGTGCATCAGGAATACATAGGCGCCTGCCTGATCGCGGTCTTGTTGCCGCTCGCGGTGCTTTACGAGATGTCGCGCGAAGCACCGCCGCTCGAAGCGTCTTAGTCTCTTCGCGTTGCGCGGGCGCTCGGCCCTGGTGGCAGGAACAGGTTCAGGTGCGAAATCGAAACGTCTCGTGCATCGATCTCTCCGTCGCCGTCGAGATCAAAGTTTTCGTCGTAGGGACCGTTCTGCGCCGCAATCGCGATCCACTCGACGTCGCCCCGCTTGGTGAGTGGGTAGACTGCTCCCCATGACGTGGTGACGAGGCCGTCACCATCGACGTCCGCGTCACACAGATTGCCAAACCCGTCACTGTTCGTGTCGCGTTGATCGGGGTTTGCGACTTCGGTGCAGTTGTCCGATGCATCTGGAACGCCGTCGAAGTCGCGGTCGTCCCCGGCGCGCGCAAGAGGCGTCGGAACTGTCATCAGTGGATCGCCGATATAAACGTTCGTCCAGCCGAGGAAGGGGAGGCTGCGGTAGTAGGCTTCAACCGCGATGACGCCTTCGGCATACGTAGGAAGTAAGATGTGGGGACGCACAACGCCCGGAAGCACCGGCTCATAGACATGCCCTGCAGCGCCACTTGCTCCGAGACGTACAAGGTCTGCAATCAACGACTGTCCATATCGCGGCGGGAAAGCAAACGTCCGCGCACTGGTGCTGACGAGATCGAACGCAATGCTTCGCTTGGCAAAAGTTCCAGGATAGTTTTTGCTCTCGATTTCTCCGTAGTACGGCTTGCCCGCGTCGTGTCGGTCGTTGCTCCCCCATGACGCGTAGCCGGTTAAGTCCTTCACCCCTGAAGCGAACTCGTCTTCGACATTGTGTTCGACTCGTGCGCCCATCCCCGCGAGTCGTTTCGCCGTTGGCGCAAGCCACATGCGGTTTACGGCATCGAGTCCGGGTGGATGGCTCGGGTCTTCATCAACGAGCCAGACTTGCGGCGAAGCTTCCTCGTCGACTTCGTCCGCAGCCGAGTCGATCAAACGCTTGATGTCGATGGGGACCTGGGTGTCTTTATCCGTTTCCGTCGCGTATCCCGTCAAGCGCGCAACCATGTAGCGGAGGCTTGCGTCTGGATGGTTCTTGCGAAACTTCGAAAAGGACGTTCGCGCATTGAAATACGGATTGACGTCATTGGGAATCCCTGCCGAACCCGCGCGGTCGGAAAACAGCAGTGAGAGCTCTGCGTCAACGGAAGCCTGGGAGGTGTCGCGCAGCCAGGTGTCGATCGCAGAGGTCTCCCCATCGATCCGCAACGGAATGCCCTTCGTGGTGACGAGAATTTCGATCGAATCGCGAAGGCCGCGTTCGTCGATGAACGCTTCGAGGGGCTGCCTTATCCATTCGTCGTAGTGCTCGGGGCCCACGGTTTCGGGCGAGCGGTCTGGGAGTTTCGCGTCCCAGAGCGGGATCTTGAGCCTGACGATATTTTCGCTCGGGACGCCGCGCTTCGCGGCGTAGTACTCGCCGATGGCGACCGAAGCGGGGCTTTCCGTGTTGGTGATCACGAGGACTTCATCGTGGTCCGGACCTGAGCAGGCCAACAACAAGCCGGTCAACAAACAGATGCATGAGATGAGCGCAGTCGCGGTCGCTCTAAACGGGGCCGTACGCAGGTGTGCGTGCGAATGCTTCCGGGCCATCTTCCCGGTAGGACGTTGCTGCCGGCGTCGCGCTCGACTTGGAGAGAAAATCGGATCGAACCTTTCGTAGGTGCGCGGCGAATGCCTCGAAGCCATTTCGAGTGGGACAGCTCGGTTGGCGAGCCATTCAGTCGGACCCCGCGCATTGTCGCTCTTGCCTGCTCTTCTCACCACCCTTGTGAGGTGTTGTGTGGTGTTGTGCCGCGTTGTCTTTGCTCACCGAGTGGCGAACTTCGCCAAGCCACTCGCCATTCACTGCACTCTCGATAAACTTCGCCTGCATTAAAATCTGGGTCGAGCAGCCAACCTGCGAGTTGCCACCACGGCAGACGTCCCGAAGATCGCTTCAGTTTCATC
>JASDVE010000263.1:7091-13782 GCA_041891195.1 Myxococcota bacterium
TCAACAACAGCGAAAGCAAAGGAAGGCCCGTGGCCCAAGAATTCGTCTACATCATGAACGACCTGCGGAAAGTCGTGGGCGAAGGCCGCACTATTCTCGACGGGATCAATCTTTCGTTTTACCCCGGCGCAAAGATCGGCGTGCTTGGCCACAACGGCTCCGGTAAGTCGAGCTTGCTCCGCATCATGGCCGGGCTCGACGAAGAGTTTCTCGGCGAAGCCCGCCCGGTGGGCAACGTCCGCATTGGCTACCTCCCGCAGGAGCCCCAGCTCGACCCCGAAAAAGACGTACTGGGAAATGTCGAAGAAGGCGTGTCGGAGATCCGCGACTTGCTCCAGGCATTCGAAGACCTGAGCGCCAAGTTCGCCGAGCCGATGGAAGACGACGAGATGAACGCGTTGCTCGAAAAGCAGGGCGCGTTGCAGGACAAGATCGACGCCGCCGGTGGCTGGGAACTTGAGCGTACCCTCGAAGTGGCAATGGACGCGTTGCGCTGCCCACCTAAGGACGCTGACGTCACAACGCTTTCAGGAGGTGAAAAGCGGCGTGTCGCGCTGTGTCGCTTGCTGCTCTCCAAGCCGGAGATGCTGCTACTCGACGAACCCACCAACCATTTGGACGCAGAAAGCGTGGCGTGGCTAGAACACTTCCTGGCCGACTACCCGGGAACGGTCGTTGCGATTACCCATGATCGTTACTTCCTCGACAATGTCGCGGGCTGGATCCTCGAACTCGATCGCGGCGCCGGCATCCCGTGGAAGGGTAACTACTCGTCATGGTTGGAGCAGAAGAGCAAGCGCCTCCAGGTAGAAGAAAAGCAGGCCTCTGCACGCTCTCGCACGCTCGCCCGCGAACTCGAATGGATCAAGATGAGCCCGCGCGCGCGCCAAGCCAAAGGCAAGGCGCGCATCAACGCGTACGAAAATCTGCTCGCCGAGGGCAAGGAACGCGAGGCGAGCAAGGTCGAAATCGCGATCCCCGTTCCCAAGCGCCTTGGCGACGTGGTGGTGGTGGGCGAAAAACTCTCGAAGTCGTTTGGCGACAAACTTCTTTTTGATGACCTCAATTTCAATTTGCCTCCGGGCGGCATCGTCGGCGTGATCGGCGCAAATGGTGCGGGCAAGACGACACTGTTTCGCATGATCGCGGGGGAAGAAAAGGCGGACTCGGGCGACCTTCGTCTCGGCGAAACCGTTGAGCTTTCATACGTCGACCAGAACCGCGACGTTCTCGACCCGGAGAAGACGGTCTTCGACATCATTAGTGGTGGGGAGGAGCGCATCCAGGTCGGCGGACGTGAAGTCGCATCACGCGCCTATGTGTCGTCGTTCAACTTCCGGGGTACCGACCAACAGAAACTCGTGCGCGACATGTCGGGGGGCGAGCGAAACCGCGTCCATCTCGCGACCTTGATCCGCCGCGGCGGTAACCTGCTGCTCCTCGATGAGCCCACCAATGACCTCGACGTTGATACCCTGCGCGCGCTTGAAGACGCACTGGTCGACTTCGCGGGCTGCGCAGTGGTGATCTCTCATGATCGCTGGTTTCTCGATCGCATCGCGACCCACATCGTGGCTTTTGAGGGCGACAGCAACGTGATCTGGTTCGAGGGGAACTACGAAGACTACGAGAAGGACCGGAAGCGCCGTCTCGGGGCAGACGCGGAGCGCCCTTCGCGAATCAAGTACCGGCGCCTAGAATCGTAGAACCTGTTGGGATTGCTGCACTTTTGCTGCAACCGGGTAAAACGCAATCGAGCGTAGCGGTAAAGCCAGCTCACTCGTTCCCGATATAACTTTTAGCGCTGAGAATGACGTGATTTGGATCACGTCGTCAGCCGAAAGAGTTTGATCGGCCAGCCCGGGTGGTCAATCAACGCCGACTCGCGAAACGGCAAATCAGTGGTGACGCGGGGACGCAAAACCAGCGCCTGGACGAAGCATGACTCGTCGACGTGGCCGTCCTCAACTGTGGTGACCATGAACGTTTCGGCGTTCGCTTTGGGCGTCACTCCAGCCATAACGACCCACGCGGCGCCCATGACGATCAAGCAAGAACGCAAGAGACGCAACTCGCTCAACTTCTTCTTCCTTACAACGTTCACAGCTCTTGTGTCCGCATTTCGCTCTTGGAGGAGTTTTTGGCTCTGCCGGGCAAGCGAAATGAATTCAATCACAAGCCGGCTGTGTGCGCGATTGCCCTCCGTGAGGTTTGTGGATACATTCGATGGCGTCGGTCAAGTTGAACTAGATTTTGGCGTTTAGACACCGAGCAGAAACATGCGCTGCGCCGAGCGATACGGGGAACTTTGCGATGAGCGAGTCTACTTTCATGAGCTACGAGCAGATCAAGCAGCTCAAGGCACGTTACTTCCGCTACGTCGACACCCATCAGTTTGACGCTTTGGAAGATGTCTTTGCGAAAGATGCAAAGCTTCAATGGGGTCCCGAAGACGACCAAGCGTTCGTTGGCCGAGAGGTCATTATCGCAAGCCTTGCGGCGAACCTAAAAGACGCGACGACGGTTCATCACGGGCACATGCCCGAAATCGAATTAATTGATGACGATCATGCGCGCGGCATCTGGGCCATGAACGACGTTGTCGATCATCCCGACTATCTACTCGTCGGTGTTGGGCACTACCACGAAGACTACGTGCGCGAAGACGGGGCCTGGAAGGTTGCGCGCATGCAACTCACGCGGCTGCGTGAAGATCGGACGCCCAAGTCGTAGGCCGGGTGCTCAGCGAACACTCCGCGTCGTGCAAATGCCCGATCCCGCCTCGCTTCACGTAAAGCGCGCAGACTCCTAGCAGGTTGGGTCGCGTGCTCGTCGAAGCAGCCTAGCTTGACCGCGCTTACAGCGGCTTGGTCAAGAATATGACCGTGCCCGCAGCCTCTTCGTATACGGCTTGTTCAAAACCTGCTGCGCGGTAAACAGCTTGAGCGCGCGTGTTGTTGCTCTGAACTTCGAGGGTGACCTTGCACCCTCCGATCGCCCGGGTCTTCTGCGTGATTGCTTCAATCAACGCGCTGGCAACACCTTGGCCTCGCGCGTGATCGCGCACAAACAAGTCGTGGATGTTGATCAGGGACTTCGCCGCGAAAGTTGAGAAGCCGATGAAACAAATTGCGACGCCAATCGCTTGGCCATCGATGTAAGCGAGGAAGAGCACGGTCGTAGGATGAGCGGCGAGCCCAGGGATGAGGGCAGCGCGAACTTGGCTGGTCAGCTCGGAGCCACCCCCCATCGGATCGGTGGAAAATTCTTCGACGAGGGTGAGTACGGCCACGGCATGTTCTTGATTTGCGAGGTCGGCCTCGACGAGTTTTACGTCGGACATCTTTGTCTCCGCTCTGTTTCGGTGATGTGATCTTGATTGCGAGTCGGGTTCGGCAATCTGCAGGGCTCGCGGCCTAAAGGACTCGCAGAAACGTCAAGCCGTCCGAGATCGCGAGCATGACGCAGTCAACGCGCGGATCCTTCGCGATCTTTTCATTGAACGCGCGAACGCCAGCTTTTTCCCAGAACGGGACACCGACGGAAGTCCATTCGTCACTGACGTCACGGCAGATCAGCTGGCCGTCCTTGGGGAGCCCGCGCGCGATGCACAATGCCGAGTAGCCGGTAAAGGTGCCCACTTCAATCGCGCGGGTGGCGCCGATGAGTTGAGTGAGCATCGTCATCAAGGCGCCCTGTTCTGGGGCGATCTGCATCACCGAAACACCACCCAGTTTGCTCGTGGCTTCGATCAGGCCTTGTTGAATGGCGTCGGGCGCCGTCCAGTGGGCCAGCATGTAGCGGTGCAGTTCGGGAGACAAGTTGAAGGACTTGGGGTTGTCGCTCATGAATTCCCCTTACAACCCGCACCGGAGTACGGGGTCAGGATGCGGCGCGTTTCGGAAAGTCCGGTCGTACTGCGAACCAGGTACCTACGTTCTAAATGTCGAGGACGCGCAAGAGTGCGAAACCGTCCCAGCCCTTGCTGCCAACGGTTTGGATCGCGGTGGCGTCGATGCGTGATTCGCTTGCCAAGAGTTCGTTCATTTGCCGAACTCCGATCACGCGAGGGTCGACACTCGAAGCGTCAACGACCGCCCCACCTCGAATCACATTGTCGACGACGATGAGTGTGCCGGGGCGAGACAGTCTTAAGGACGCGCGCACGTAGTCAGGGTTACGCGGCTTGTCTGCGTCAATGAAGACGAAGTCGTATGGCTCGGTGTCGCTGGCGATGAACCGCTCGAGCGTTTCTACGGCTTTGCCTTCGTGAAGTGTGACTCGGTCTGAGAGTTTCGCGTTCGCGATGTTCTTGCGAGCGACTTCAACATGCTTGGGGTCAGCCTCCAAAGTGTCTAGGCGTCCTCCATTGGGTAGCGCACGACCGAGCCATCTCGTGCTGTAGGCGCCGAGAGTTCCGATCTCGAGAATGCGCCTGGCGCCCGCAAGCTGGTCGAAGAGTGCCAGCAGCTTGCCTTGGTTGGGCGCGACGTTGTGTTCGGTCAGCCCTGCGCGCTGACTTGCGGCGAGTGTCGCGTCGAGTACGGGGTCACTCGGCACGAGGGCATCGCACAAGTAGGCGTCGACGTCCTTCCACAGGCCTTCATTCATGTTGGGGCCTCGTGATGTCGCGCTAGAACTTCACCCATCTACACTTCAACAACAGGAACCACCGGAACCGCAGTCTGCGTTCCTTTGGCGAGCACGACGCCGTCATCGTTTGTCATCACGGCTTCCGCGAAAATAATGCGGCGTCCCCGGCGCACGATGTTTCCCTGAACGGTCAATTGCTTGTCGAGTACGGGCCGCAAAATTTCGTATTGAAGGGAAGCCGTTGAAAGCGCGCCTTTGCCCGCCATGGCCATAGCCATGTCGAGCATCACGGCCACCATGCCTCCTTGCAAGACACCTGTTGGAATTGTGAATTCCGGTCTCACCTGAAAGCGGATCTTACTCTCGCCATCGTCCATGCTGACGAATTCGGGTTTCATGAGATCCATAATCGATTCGGCCAAGGTCTATCCTCATTCGCAGTGGAAGTGTGGCGGCGTCGCGATTCTATCAGAAAGCACACGGCGAGTTGCCGACGTGCTGCGCCGCCCCGAGCCAAACCGTTCTGTTCGCGCCCAAGAAACATTGTCGAGTAGAAAGAAATTTTTCGGGTTTTGCTGCATTAAATGCGCTCTTAAGGCGTCGTAAGGCAACCTCGCGCCGTAATCGATCCCAATTTGGGCCTCGTGATGAACCAGAAGCGAACCCTCGGCGGTACAGACGCCCCGGTTGTCTGCGATCTTCTAGTCCGTGCATCCATTGTGACTTACATTTGGAGGCGACCGAGTCGATTACACTGGGTGGGTGAGGCGAACCGCTGACCCCCCAACACCTGTCGAGTGCCGCGGCAGACAACCAAGATGTGGTGGAGCGTTTGATGCAAGTTCAGGAACAAGACCATGAACAAGAACAAGGCGAAATCGACGCGCGCAAAGCATCGCGTGTTCTGATCTTTGTCGTGGCTTACCAGCACGAACGATTGATCGAGGGTTTGTTCGAGCGCGTTCCGGAACAGCTGTTCAACAACGACCGCATTCAGTTTCTCGTGATTGACGACGCCGGTGGTGACGCCACGGCCGAAGTGCTGCAGCGTTGGATCGAAGCGCACGAAATCCACAATGTCTCGGTCGCTCGAAACCCGGTCAACCAACGTTACGGCGGCAATCAGAAGCTCGGTTACCGCTACGCCCTCGAAGCGGGCTTCGACTTTACGATCTTGCTTCACGGCGACGCGCAATACGCGCCCGAAATGCTGCCCAACTTTATCGATATCTGGGAACGCACCGGAGCCGGGGTGGTGTTGGGGACGCGCATGGGTAGCGTCGAAAGTGCTCGCGCAGGGGGGATGCCCTTCTACAAGGTGGTCGCGAACAAAGGGCTCACCTTGTTTCAGAACCACCTCACCGGTTTGGACCTGACGGAATACCACACGGGCTACCGCGCATATTCGTCGGCGTTTTTGCGCCGGGTTCCGTTCGAGATCAACACGAACGAATATCACTTCGACACAGAGATGCTTTTGCAGGCGGCGAACATCGGCGCCCACATCGAAGAGTTCGACATTCCGACTCACTATGGAGACGAAGACTGCAACGTCGACGGTGTGCAGTACGGCAAGGACGTTTTGAAAGAAACGATTCGCTACCGCGCTCACCGCTTGGGGATGCTTTGTTCGCTCAAGTACCGAGACCTCGAAAAGGGGTCGGGCCATTACGCCGTACACGGACTCGACACCGCGCACGCCGGTGCGCTTCAGGTGATCGATGAAATGAAGCCTCGACGCATTGTCGACCTGGGTTGCGGTTCGGGCATTGTTGCAAGGGCTTGTCGTGAGAAGGGCATCGAAGTGACGGGCGTAGATCTTGTGGAACCCGATGCCGGTTCAGTCGATCAGTTCGAAAAAGCCGACCTCGGTCAACCGTTGCCCTTCGACGCACTTGATACCGACATGGTGTTGATGCTCGATGTCATTGAAGAGCTACCGAGTCCGGAGCAGTTGCTCCTCAACTTGCGAAATCACAGCCGTGCCCTGCGACCCGGAAAAGAATCTCCGATGGTTGTGGTCGTCACGCCCAATGTTGCTTTTATTTCGAACCGCATCGCGCTGCTCTTCGGTCGCTTCAACTACACCGATCGCGGC
>JASDVE010000263.1:13792-15954 GCA_041891195.1 Myxococcota bacterium
GGCATCTTGGACATTCAGCACCGCCGCTTGTTTAACCGCGTGGCACTGCGCCGCACCCTTGGCGACTGCGGTTACGCGATCGAAAATATCGCGCCCGTGGCGATCCCATGGGAAGCCGTTGTCGGTGGAGGAATGGGGCGCTTCTTGCAGCGCGCCACGGGTTTGCTGGCGAAGCTCTGGCCTAGCGCGTTTGCGTTCCAGTTCATGGTGACGTGTCGCCCGATGCCAGGTGTCGAGCAGATCTTGAGAACGCGAGAGCAGCTGGGCACCAACGCCGAAATCGTCCCGATTCCGGAAAATGAGTTCGAAGCCTGATTTCTTGACGTTACGTTCACTTCGCGGCTTTATTGTGTGGTTGCTAGCGCTCCCTGCATTTTCGTGCGCATCCGTCGATGCGGCGCAGATGGCCCAGTGCGAGCCCTTGGAAAATCAAGCGGCTCTTGCCATCGCGAGTTGTTCCTCGAGCCCGGAGGCGGTGCGCTTTGAGCAGCAGCTGAGCGAAGCAATGGGGCGCGATCTAGGTTCGTTGCTCGTCCGCGTCACCCTCGACGAACAAGCGAGGCTTGGTGCCATGTGTGTCGAGGGTCGACCGGTTCCGGGTGGTTATCGCAAACGTGCGAACCTCGCTGCGCGATTTGAGGAGTTTGCCGCGATTGACGGAGCGCCCGCATGCTTGGCCGGACGTCGCATTGACCTCAATAGACGAAAAGCGATGCAAGCTGAAATCAAGCGCCGCACCAACCGGTGCCAGAGCGAGTTTAAAAGTGTTCGTGTCGTCCAGAGTGCTTTGACCGGCGCTCAAGTTGCGCAACATGAGTTCGAAGAGTGCTTGGACTATCGCGCGAACTGGATCACGTTCTATGCGATCGGTCGACAGCAGCCGTACATTTTCGGCAAACCCGAAGTCGCCGAGCCGGAGACCGCCGAAGCAAGTGAAACCCGGGCCAAGTGCAACAAGCGCCGTCGGCCGAAAGACATCGCTGCGTGTATTGAAGCCGATGGCTGGGAACTACTTGAGTAGGGGCGGATGGACGCTTCGCTCGTCTCGCTTCCTCTGCCGAATGTTGAGGCGAAGTTCTCTCTAGGCTGCGTACCGAGTTAAACGAGTCCCTCAAGGTAAGCGGCAATGTCGACGCGAATGGGCATGAAGTAAAGTCCCTCATCGTTCTCTCTCGCCCAGTCGATACATGTCTGCGCGAAGGCGCGGTTCCATTGGAGGGTCGGTTCGAATGAACCGGGGAAGAAGGCGCGGTTTTTTACTTCCCAGTAGCGTCGGGTCGATTCTCTCACGACCGGCGAGAGTCCCCAATACACTTCGACGCCGGGGAGTTGGTCGCGCCAAATTTCCATGTAGCGCAGGTCGAAAAGTGGTTGGGAAAACAAACCGACCGCGCCCGCTTCGAGTTTTTCCCGAACACCATCGAGCTCGGTCTGCATGCCCGCCCGGTACGGGTCGAGGGCTGCGTGGCAACGAATGTTGGGCGCGATCTGTTTGATACTGCGAATGAGGTCCGCAGCGGTTGTGGGGTGCACCCGACGACTCATGTCCTGGGGTGGGTCGCCGCGCACCACCAAAATTTCATCGAGCCCGCGCTCGGTGAGTTTGGCGCAGAGTCCCTCGGCGTTCTTCTGTGCGAAATCCATTGCGCGGATGTGGGGGATCGTGCGGGGTTGGGTCATTTGCGCGAGCTGACACGCGTCCCAACTGCGGACATCGAACCGCAGCAGATCGGGGATGTTCACCATTTCGATAGACGGGAATTGATCGCGTAGCATGCGCAAGTCTTCGGTTAGCGACTCGACGCTTCGAGGTACGAGTTCAATCGAGATCGGTTTCATGGAGTCGTCTCCCCTTGCAAAAAACAGCGGGCTTTCTCAGCGCGTCTCGACGCGACCTGACTAGAAGCCCTTGAAGGTTGCGAATTCGTCGACCGGCGAGCGGCCGGTATAAAGGTCGTTGATCGCCGCGTCGGAGGCCGCGTATCCAAGCGATATCCCGCAGAAGATCAGTTCGTCTTCCGGAATACCGGTGAATTCGCGAACCGACTTGCCCCACAGTGACCACGCTTCTTGCGGGCAGGTGTGTAGACCGCGTTCTCGTGCGAGCAACATGATGCTCTGGAGGAAGATTCCGAGATCCGAGAACTGCGGCGGCCCCATGT
>JASDVE010000264.1:0-1586 GCA_041891195.1 Myxococcota bacterium
ACGATGGGGCGAATGGGCGGGAAGATGGGGCATCACTCGAGCCCGGCCATTTACGGCGCGGTCGCGGGTTCCCGCGGCTGGCGTTACATGGGGTCGCTCGGTGTATTGATTCCGATCGTCATCTACATGTACTACGTCGTCATCGAGGCCTGGTGTCTCGGCTACGCCCTCGCCTACTTAACCGGCTCGATCGACCTCGGAAGCGACCCCGCTCTCTACGGCGAGCAGAGTGCGGCGTTTTTCGGAAACTTCGTCGGCATCGAATCCAACGGCTTCATGTCAAACGGTTCGATCGACACGAGCCTTGTCCTATGGGGCGTCGTCTTCGCGATCAATTTCTTTCTCATCTACCGAGGCGTCAGCAAAGGCATTGAAGCCTTCTGCAAAATCGCCGTTCCGTTGATGGCCGTCTGCGCGGTCATCGTCTTGGTACGTGTCCTGACCCTGGGAACCCCAAACCCCGATCTGCCAGATCAAAATGTGCTCAACGGCCTTGGCTTCATGTGGAACCCGAAGCCGATGAGCGGCAGCGAATCGTGGCTCGCGGGTCTCGCAGACCCCGACATTTGGCTTGCCGCAACTGGGCAGATCTTCTTCAGCATGTCAGTGGGCTTCGGCATCATCATCAACTACGCAAGCTACTTGAAGCGTGACAAAGACGTCGTCCTCACTGGACTCACAGCGTCGACGACCAACGAATTCTTCGAAGTCTGCCTGGCAGGACTCATCACGATCCCCGCAGCATTTATCTTCTTGGGCGCAGCCGGGACCACGGGCGGCACGTTCGGTATTGGGTTCAACGCCTTACCCATCGTCTTCCTCCACATGCCCGGCGGATCGTTCTTTGGCTTTCTGTGGTTCTTCATGCTCTTCCTCGCGGCGATCACGAGTAGCCTCTCCATGTTGCAACCCGGCATCGCGTTTCTCGAAGAAGGACTAGACATCGATCGCAACAAGTCGGTCACCCTGCTCGGCCTACTCACTGCCGCGGGTTCGCTGTTCGTCGTCTACAACAGCAAGGGCCTCGCGGCCCTGGACACCATGGACTTCTGGGTCGGCACAGCCATGATTTTCGTGCTCGCAACCCTACAGGTCATCTTGTACGGCTGGGTCCTCGGAATCGAAAAAGGCGTCGAAGAAACAAAGCGAGGTGCGGAGATTACGCTTCCTTCAATCTTTGGCTTTGTAATTAAATATGTTTCGCCCGTCTATCTGCTTTCGATCTTCGGCTTGTGGTGCTTCAACGCGATGCCTGGCTACGTAAAGGGGCTAGCCCAGGGCGGCGTCCCGCTTATGACAGTTGGCGTGATCGGCGCCGTCTTGATCCTATTTTTATTTCTCGTCCGCGTGGCGGGCAAGCGCTGGGACGCGCAGGAAGCAGGAGGCCAACGATGACCGGTGCAGGTTGGATCTTTATGCTCGGGTCCATCGGTGTGGTTCTGGGTCTGGTGATCTTTTGCTATTGGCGCGTGCTGAATTCACCGGACGATTGACCGCGCCCATCGCGAAGCATCCTTCGCGTTAGTCGCTGAGTTCTGCAGTCACGCGCACAGCAAGGACTTTCGCGCCGTGCTTTTCGTAGGTGT
>JASDVE010000264.1:1596-3523 GCA_041891195.1 Myxococcota bacterium
TTTCAAGCTCGCTCGACTCCGCGCAGTGCGACACCGCCGTCGCCGTGCAGGTCCAACATCCGGCCCGCATCATCTTTGTGGGCGACCGAAGCCCTCGGCACGGACGCAGGGCGCTCCACCAGTATGACTCCCCAATCCATGCAAAGCGGACCTGTTCGGAGCTTTCCTCGCGGCATACCGGACACTGCACCCCACGGATCTCCAGCGACGACTGCACGCGTTCGGTCGTGGATCGCGGTCTGACCGGGTCCTGCGCAGCCGGTTTTCGTTCGCGCTGTTTACCGATTCGAACCGGGGCGAGTCAAGTTATCATCCGCGAAGACTTTTCCAGCTCGTTCGCAGCGCTGGTCATTCGAGGAGTTCGGAAAGCCCATGTCACAAGCGTCGGCGACTGCGTCATCTGCGCCCAATAAGATTCACTTCTGGTTCGAATTCGCCAGCACCTACTCCTATCTGTCCGCCGCACGGGTCGCAAAAGTGGGCAAAGCGGCCAATGTGGAGATCGTGTGGGAACCGTTCTTGCTCGGCCCCATCTTCCAGCAGCAGGGTTGGACCGACTCTCCATTTAATCTTTACGAGCAAAAGGGACGCTACATGTGGCGCGACATGGAGCGACTCTGCGACGGATACGGCCTGCCTTTTCGTCGGCCGGACAAGTTCCCAATGAATAGTCTCCTCGCCACTCGGGTCGCGATGCTCGGACGCGGTGAAGAATGGCTGCCGGATTTCGCCCGTGCCCTTTACCACGCAAACTTTGCCGACGGCCAGGACATCGCCGATCCTGCAACCCTTGAACGGATCCTTGCCGCCCTCGCCTTGCACCCGGAGGATCTCATTGCGCGCGCCGACTCGGACGAAAACAAACGACAGTTGCGCGAACAGACGGAGCGCGCAGCACAACTTAAGATCTTTGGTGCGCCGACGTTCAGCATCGAAGAAGAACTCTTCTGGGGCAATGACCGCTTGGGTGACGCAGTGGTCTGGGCACGCAGTGGAGGCTCTCGGTGAATCCGAACGAAGAACAAACCAGCGCGCGATTCTGGCAGATCGTATTGACTGCGGTCACGTTGGGTGCGGCGGCTATGCTCGGCATCATTTTCACCGGTGCCCTCGACAGTTTTTCGGGCGCCGGTGGTATTCCGCGAGACATCGCATTGCAGTCGGTCTCGCTGTACTGGCTGATCGCATGCGCATTGATCATGCTGGTCGCCCATTGGCCCGCGCATCGATTGCAGATCATCCTGTCGATCGTCAGCCTCGCCTTCGCGCTCAGCTTTTTCGAGGTTGCCGCGCGCGTTCTCGAGGTCCCGGCCGGCTTCCTGCACTGGGATGGCCTCGCGTCCCGAGAACTCCACCACGCCTACGCACCGAACCGAAAAATGTACGCTGGCATTTATGAAAACGAACCCGTTTTCGTGGTCACAAACGAAGACGGGCTAAGAACAGACTATTCGCGCTCCGATTTTCTCAAACACCCGAACCGGGTCGTCGTGCTCGGCGACTCCTTCACCTTCGGCTTTGGCGTTCAACAAGAAAACTCCATGCCGACGTTCCTCGAAGCGACCCTGCGCGAGGTCACCGGGGAACAAGATATCGCCGTATTGAATGCGGGGATCGTGAGTTTTGCCCCTCTTCTCGAAAAACTCTTATTCGAAAAAGTCGCATCCCGCTACAAGCCAACATTGGTCGTCCAAGTTCTCGACCCCACCGATATCGGCGACGACTTCAAGTATGGGCAAGAAGCGATGACCGAAAGCGGGCGAACGGTATTTCCCCGAGCCGGCCCCGAATGTGGTGAAGCGGGAACGGCGAATTACTACGGCGCGGTGGCAGAGATCCTCGCCCCCGTTGTCGCCCCCCTCGCAATCCCACTGATGTACCCGCTGCAGGTGATCGGGCCCCGGCTTGGCTTCGCTGTCGGCAAGAC
>JASDVE010000265.1:0-3093 GCA_041891195.1 Myxococcota bacterium
GCACTCCCGTATGATACGGTGGAGCCTCGATCATCAGAGGTTTACGTAGCGTTGAAAATCTCACCTCAGTGTCAGGGTCGCGTGCTTGTCGTTGATGACCGGGTTGATTCTCGGGAGTTGATTGCGGACGAACTTCAGGACCTTGGCCTTGAAGTCGTGCAAGCGTTTGATGGCAAAAACGGGTGGGAGCAGTTCGTCGAGTACTCGTTTGATTTGGTCGTGACGGATCTGCGTATGCCTCGGTCAGACGGGATGCATTTGCTTCGACAGATCCGGTCGCCGCAGTCGCCAAAGCCCCAAGTTCCGGTTCTCATTTTGTCGGCATTTGGAACGCTTCCAATCGCGTCCGAAGCAGGGAACGCGGGTGCGACGGCTTTTTATAGCTACGACGCTGCGGGGATCGACGAGCTTAAGGTGAAGGTGGTAGAGCTCCTGAATAGCGGGGGCGAAGAACTGCCCACCGAGCTGCTTGGCGACTCTGCTGAAATTCTAGAAGTGCGCGATCTCCTGCGCGCTCACGCAAAGCTTCGCACCCCCGTGTTGATCTGCGGGGAAACCGGCTCTGGTCGCAGTGCCTGCGCGCGTTTCATTCATGACCTTGGCGTGGGCTCGCACTTACCTTTCATGACAATCTCCGAGAACGAAGACCCTCCCTCCAACGATCAACCGGCATGCACGATGTACGTCCAGGACTTCGATTCGCACTCGACCGAAAGCCAACGGCGTTGGTATCAACGCATTCGTGAACTCGAATTTTCTGAAGACGGTGATCAGCACCGGATACTGACGTCGATATCTGACAACTTAGGTTCGGTCTCGACGGGCGGATGTCTTGACTCGGTGATCTCGAAGAACATGTCGCCGTTCCGGATCAACATGCCGCCGCTCCGGCGTCGTGCTGAAGATATTCGTGTCATCGCCGCGTCACTTTTGAGCCGTGCCGAAATCCGGATTGGCAGAAGGGGCTACGAGCTCGACGCGGAAGCGCTGTCGCTACTGTGTAAACACAACTGGTACGAGAACATCACCGAACTAGATCGAGTTCTTGAATCCATTGTTGCTTCTGCACATGATCGAAGAATTAGCAGGCAGATGGTGTCGTCTGCTCTTAGTCGTGTCGAAGCGCCACTCGCTCGAATCGCCACCGAAGAGGCGAGGAAAGAGCGTGATACGCTTATACGGCTGTGGGCTGAAAACCTGAGCTACACCGGCGTCGCGGATGCCCTCGGAGTAACTCGAAATACGGCGAAGAACAGAATGGCCAAGTACAATTTGGTTCCTGGGCATGGGGGCCTTCCTAGTTCAACTCAGCGGGGCCGATAGGGAAAATGCATCAGCTCACCAGCTTCTCGCTTGACCATCCCCGCTTAACTTCCGCGCTGATAGCGGTAATCACTCTCGCGCTTGCTTCTCAGCTTCTCTTCTTGAAGGCAGAAACGGGTTATCGCGCATACTTAGGTGAAGACCACCCTACGATCGAGAAGCTTGAATCATTTATCGATGGCTTCGGCGGTGGCCTTCCTATGGCCGCCGTTTGGAGCTGCGCTGACACTGATCAATGCGAATCGGTGTTTGATGATGATGCCCTCTTTATGGCACGTGACGTCGTTCATCAACTACGGAGTCGCACCGACGTAAGGCGAATCGAAAGCCCGGCGACAACACGGATTCTTATCGCGCGAGGTGATGAGATCGGCGCACGCACGCTGGTTGATCGTGACGGGGTGGCGCCGGACATCGAAATGCTCCGAACGCGTGCGGTGATCGACCCCGTCTGGAGTGGGGTGTTGGTGTCCCGGGATGGCGAAGCCGGCGCAATCATTCTGGAGCTTGAGTCATCAAACAGCGACGAAAACGTCGCTGTTCTTCGTGCGCTTGAGGCGGCGCTCGAGCCGTATGAAGAAATTGGTTTCAAATTTCACATCGTCGGTCAGACAGCGCAGTTCGCGATTACGGACGAGGCGCTTGCCGCGGATTCGGCACGACTGACGGTGCCGATGGTTTTGTTGGTCGCGATCGTCATCCTTCTACTATTTCGATCATGGCAGTCGGTTGCCGGTTCACTGGTGACTGTTGGTCTTGCGACGATTTGGACCATCGGATTGCTCGCCGCGCTTTCATGGCCGCAAAACTCGATCAACCAAACCATTGCACCGCTTGTCTTGGTGATGGCACTCAGCGACGCAATTCATTTGCTGTCACGCTACGCCCAGTCGCGAGAGTCGAGCGCGGCAACTAGCAGGGCTGAGCGTTCGCAGGCCATGATTCGCGCCGCCCGAGATGCAGGGCCACCGTGTCTTGTCACTACGCTAACCACGGCAGCTGGGTTCGCTTCGTTTGCCGCTTCTAGTCTCGAAAGCTTTCTTCGCTTCGGTTTGATCTGCGCGTTCGGAATATTGGGCGCACTGATTCTCTCGTTCACTGTTCTCCCGCTGCTCATTGTCCTATTTCCGGCGGACAAGATTCGCGCGGCCCAAGCCTCGTCGATGTGGAATCGGATTCTGCACCTGCTCGTTGAGGGAACGCGGCGTCACGCGAAGTACATCGTCGTAATTTCGGTGTCTCTATTCGCTTTGCTCGGTTTCGGCGCGGTTCAGTTGAGGGTCGACATTGACGAGTACAAGCTTTACGGAGAAGAGAGTGAGGTCGTCCAAGGCTTTCGTTTTCTGGAAGCACACCTACAGAAACCGGATTCATTAGAGCTTGAGTTGTCGCTGCCGGAAGGAGCGGAGCTATTTCACGAAGAAGTTCTGACGTCGCTCTCTAAACTCAATTTGTCTCTAGCTGAGATCGACGGCCTCGGCCCAGTTCACAGTGTTGTCGACACACTGGCTTGGACCAACCGGCTACTTCACTCAGACGATCCAGCGTTTAATCGCCTCGGTAGCTCCACTGAAGAAAATGCCGAGCTACTCACGATGTTGTCACTGAAAGATCCAGCAGCACTCGACCAGTGGCTCAGCCCTGATTTTCGCCGCTTGCGCATTTCGGTCGAAGCGGAAAAGCGACCCCAAAGTGAGCGCGGTGAGATCCTCTCCCAAGTTGACGCTGCAATTGCCAGCGATCTGGGCTCCGAATGGGGCTCCCGTGTTA